>JAXFXA010000030.1:0-32157 GCA_034091885.1 Corynebacterium sp. | reverse complement strand
TTGCCCATGTAGAGGACCTCGGAATCTATCCCACTAGCGAATTCGGCCGCGATGCCGCCCGCCCTAGTTTGCAGCGACAAGCAGAACTGCGGGAAGAATTATGCCAAGGGTCTACTCTTACCTATCTCAACGGACAATTTGATCCAGCAGGAAAATTCTCTATCGCACCAATCCTGCCACCGGAAGCTGCGTGGAATGCCGGCGACCGCACTATGTTATGCGGCCTCCAATCCACCAACGAACAAGGAATTCCCCAGCTCACTCAAGGTCGAGTAACCGAAGTCGACCAAGCAAACCTTGCCACACCCGGTGAATGCCGCCGAATCGGCGATGATCAAGTGCTACGCAACGTAGACTGCCAGCAGCCGCATCAACTAGAAACCGTCTCTGTCGTGTCCCTCACCGAGCGATTCCCCGACGGGTTCCCCGCTATCGAGGATCAAGATAGGTTCCTCGCGCAGCGCTGTGCGCAAGATGCCATCGCATATCTAGGAGAGGAAGAAGCGCTATATCAATCTACTCTGCAGCCCTATTGGGGAACTATCGCAGAAACCTCCTGGGACGGTGGCACACATTCCGTCAATTGCTCTCTAATGCACGCTAATCCCGCCACCACGTCGTTTTCTACCATCACCGGCACCGCTCGCGATGGACGCACAGGCCTAACCATCGACGGCGCCCCACCTGCAGAACAGCCCACCCGTAATCCTCTACGCGACCCGAACCGCACCGTGGGCGCAGGTAGCGAGACCGCCACCCCAACGACACCACCCGCAACCAACTAGGCAGCTTTTAGCACGCATGATTGAAGTATCCCCCGAGTGTTTCGAGGACATGGTCACCGATGCGCTCGATAAAATCCCAGATGCTTTCGTAGCGCGCATGAAAAACCTAGCAATCCTAATTGAGGACTTTCACGAAGAAAGCCCTCACATCCTTGGTCTCTACGAGGGCGTTGCCCTAACCGAACGTACCTTTGACCACACCGGTTTTCTCCCCGACGCTATTTTCATCTACCGCGGTGCACTCCAGCAGATGTGTTCCTCCGAAGAAGAACTCCGTCACCAAGTCGAAATCACCGTATTCCACGAGCTCGGACACTATTTTGGGCTAGACGATGCCGAGCTCCATCGACTCGGCTGGGGCTAATCCCGTCTCCTAGAAAATTTGCTTAGAGGGCAGTGTCAGCCCAGCGCGTTATGGTCCACTCCCCAAACCGCTTCCCTCGCGGTTCCAGCACAATAAAGCGACAGTTGGCTAAATATCCGGTAAAAGCAAAATCAGGGTCGAGCGCAGCAGCGTGACGTGCCACAACTCGAATGGCGGCACCGTGGGAGACGACAATGACGTCTTTTTCTCCCTGGGTTGCTGCTATGTCTTCGAGGACGGGTTGGTAGCGCGTAAGAAGGTCACGGTGATTTTCACCACCTATAATGCGCGCGTTGTCATCGCCATCGAGCCAACCCCGCAGAGCGGTGGTATAGGCACGGTAGGCCTCCTCAGAGGTATCCATTTCATAAGAGCCCACGCTGATTTCGTGGATGCCGGCGGTGACATCGATAGGCAAGCTATAGCGTGGTGCATCGGCAGCCTTCTCGAAGGCGCGGGCGGCAAGGAGGGCGGTTTGCTGCGCGCGCAAAGCTACGGAGCAAACGATGCGCTCGACGCTTCCTAACTCACCGTCTCCTGCGCAAAGCAGGCCGGCTAGTTCAGCGCCGACGTCGGCAGCTTGGGCGCGGCCGCGCTCGGTAAGCTCGGCTCCCGGCGGACGGGTATCGAGCGCACGCTCAACATTAGAAAAGGTCTGTCCATGCCGAAGTAGAATTATGCGCGCGCTCATATGTCACAATCTAGCTGCCATTTTGCAACCGCGCTACCCAATTGCTGGCCTCCTGGATGGCGGCAGTGTCCAAAGGTTTTCCTTGCACGCTTGCCGATGGCCACGATCCTATAAACCTCACATCCTCCGCCCGCAGCCACAACGCACGCAAAGCCTCTGCGACTGGCTCATCATCAATATGACCTACCAAGTCGACAAAGAAACGATACGTACCAAACTGAGTACGCATAGGCCGAGACTCAATGCGGGTGAGATCCACACCGCGATAGGCAAACTCTTGGAGAACGTGTACCAACGAACCGGGCTCGTTAGGGATAGTAAACACCACAGAAGTGCGGTCATTGCCGGTACGTGCAGTAGGTTTTCCGGGTTTTCCTACTAAGACGAATCTAGTTGTAGCTCCGGCAACATCGGCGACATCGTCAGCCAAAATCTCTAGCCCGTAGACTTCTGCTGCGCGGGCGGGTGCTGCCGCGGCATCGACCTCACCGCGGGAGACGACCTCGGCGGCGGCAGCATTAGACGACGCCGGCTGGAACTTTGCCTCCGGTACATGTGCCGCCAGCCAACCGCGTACCTGCTGATAAGCCACTGGGTGAGTTGCCACGGTACGAATCTCATCGCCCTTTAAGCCCTTTTTCCCCATAATGGCAAAAGAAATATCGAGGTCAGTCTCACGGTAAACCTGTAGTTCGTCGCCTTCCACGAAAGCATCGAAAGTCATGGTCACCGCACCATCGACCGAGTTTTCAATAGCCACACACGCATACTGTGCTCTACCGTCGCGCACGGCGGCAAACGCCTCATTCGGCGAATTCACCGGCAACGGAACAACGCTTTTTACCTGCCCGACCGCCTCATCGATGGCCTTTCCAGGAATGCCTGGGGTAGGTGGAACATCGCCAAGCTGCGCCTCGGCCACCAAACGCAGCATGGCCGCCTCAGTAAACGTCCCCGCCGGACCCAAAAATGCCACAGAAATACTCATAACTGCTACCTTAACCTCACACGTGCGATTAGCCTTAGATCCCATGGAGTTTTCTCTGGAGCAGCTTGCCCACGACCTCCAGGGACTTTCCCCTGAAGAGCACGGATTTACCTACCTCGACCTCTCCCGTACCACCGCCTCGACTTCGAGCCCAGTCTCACACACCAGTGACAACCTTCCGCTGCAAGGCTGGTTACTTTCTGCCAAAGACCTCAACGATGTCGCAGGAATGCCCACGTCTCTAGGAGCCAGACACCGCGCTTACCTAGCAGATCGTACAGACGCGTTCATCGCCAGCTTAGAGGCACGCGGGGCAGCAATCATCGGCAAATCGGCCACCCCAGAACTAGGTCTGCGCGTCGACTGCGAACCAACCGACATGCCCCACCCCGACAACCCCCTCTACCCCGGCCACACCCCCGGCGGTTCCTCCGGCGGCGCCGCAGTACACGTCGCCCGCGGACTACTCCGCGCCGCTCACGCCACCGACGGCGGCGGCTCCATCCGCGTACCCGCCGCCGCCTGCGGAGTTGTCGGATTCAAACCAGCCGGACACGACCTCACCGTCCACGGCTTTATCACCCGCAACGTCACCGACACCGCCCTACTACACGACCTTCGCCTTGCCCCACCGCCGCGCCTGCGCATCGGCGTGCTCACTGAGCCCTTGTTTGCACAGGTGGAGGTTCAGCCGGAGTTTCTGGCAGCCATCGCCCGCACCGCCGGTCTCCTAGAAAATGCAGGGTTCCCAGTAATCCCGCTTCAGCCATATCCTCTTGCCGATGCCACTTTCGAAGCATTCACCCACCTTTTCACCTCCCGCTTGGCCGCACTTCCGGAAGACTCTTCACCGGCATCCGACGGCTATTTCAACTGGGCCCGTGCCACCGGTCTAGCGGTTTCCGCCGGTCAGCGCCACGCCGCCCAACGCCATGCTGAGGGACTCGCCCGCCTACTTACAGACTTTTGGCGTGTCGATGTCCTACTCACTCCCACGCTTACCTCGCCCCCACCACGGCGCGGTGCCTTCCAAGGTCTTCCCCCAGCAGACAACTTCGCCGCCCAAACTAGGTGGTCACCGTGGGGCTCATTATTCAACGTCGCCCGCCTACCAGCCATTAGCCTGCCGATGCCCTCCCATCCCCACCCCATCTCCATCCACCTCGGCGGTATTACCGTCAACGATGCTGAGCTCCTCTCCCTCGCTCGTCTGCTAGAAAAAGAGATATGAACCAAAGTTCTCTCCCCCAGAGCCTCCGCCTCCGGTGGGAAATCATCATCGTCTTGGCGCTGACGTTTGGCAGCTCAGCTCTTCGAGCGCTACTTCAGCTCATCGCTGCGCTACGCGATACCGCTCCCCTCAACACGCAAAAAGTCATCCTTACTCAACAGCTTTCCGATGCCTGGTGGCTCGAACTCGGATTACAGGTGGCATCGGCAGCAACTCTGTTTGCTTATGGAGCCCTCGCGATATACCTCCTCTCCAACGACGGAATCCGTCTCGCTCCTTATCGCTGCAAGGACATCTATCTAGGGATAGGGTTCGCCGCATTAATCGGCATTCCCGGACTCGCGCTTTACCTATATGCCCTCCATACTGGCTGGACACGGGAGATTCTTCCCTCCACCTCCGGAAACCCCCTCACTGGATTCCCCACCCTCCTACTTTGGTCCGCAGCTAATGCCTTCGGAGAAGAACTCATCGTTGTCATGTGGCTCATGACCCGCCTGCGCACCCTAGGCTGGTCCGTACCTGCCAGCATCGCAGCCTCATCCGTACTGCGTGGCGCATACCACCTCTACCAAGGAATCTCTGCAGGTTTCGGCAACATCGCCATGGGCATCATCTTCTGCATCTACTTCCACAAAACACAACGAATCTGGCCCCTCATCATCGCCCACTTCATTATCAATGCCATCGCCTTCCTCGGCGCTCCACTCCTTGGTATGCTTTCCGAGACCCACTTCACCCCGCTAAGCTAACCTCATGACAAACCCGGGTTCTGATCCATCCCGCGGCGCCGCCCGCAACCACTTCCGCAACCCTTCCACCACGCCCCGACGCGAATCATTCACCGAAGAATACGTACTCGACCGCGACGGGAATCCCATGCGTGACCGCTACGGCCGCCTTGTCCGCCGTCCACCCCACCGGTCTCCTAGAAAATCGCAGGCTGAGAACCACCGGCACAGCGCAACTAACCCCTCAAGTTCTGAGCGGAGTCAGCGGCGCAGGGAAGAAACGCGTTTCGACGTAGGCGCTTACATGGCCTCCCAGTCTCCTAGAAATACGCAATACCAGCCCCGCCGTACGCCAGATTTACCCAGGCAGTCTTCGCTTTCCGATGCACCACGCGCCCAATACCAAGGTGCCGGCCAACCTCTTGCGTCTCCTAGTTTTTCGCATAGAGACCGGAAACCACATCGGCGGCGGCGACGGAGCAATCCTATTGCATCGATTGCAAGTAAGCTCGGCGTAATCTTTCTCGCCTTGTTGACGGTGTTTGCATTGTTTGTTTTTTGGTCCGACACTTTGCTCACACGTACCGATGCATTGGGTCCGAGTGCTATTGCTAATACACCTGGAACGAACTGGCTTTTGGTCGGTTCTGATTCTAGGCAAGGGCTTTCTGAATCGGAACAAGCTGCGCTATCGACCGGTGGCGATATCGGTATTGGGCGTACCGACACCATTATGCTGCTGCACATTCCCAACTCCGGCAAGGCACAGTTAGTCTCAATACCTAGAGACAGTTATGTCGAAATTCCCGGATTCGGCGCAGACAAAATTAACGCCGCTTTCACCTATGGTGGGCCCCAGCTCCTTGCGACCACAGTGGAACAGGCGACAGGGTTACGAATTGATCACTACGCAGAGATTGGTATGGGTGGACTGGCCAATGTGGTCGATTCCGTTGGCGGTGTGGAGGTCTGTCTCCAAGAACCAATTTTGGATCCTTTAGCTGGAATTGATCTCCCTGTCGGCTGCCAAGTGCTAAAAGGCGCTGAAGCTCTTGGATACGTTCGCACACGAGCCACACCCATGGGGGATTTGGACCGTGTCGAGCGCCAGCGTGAGTTCTTTGCAGCACTATTAAATAAAATTACGTCCCCTGCTACGCTAATAAATCCGTTGCGTGCTTTGCCGCTTATTCGCCATACGGCTAAGTCATTTACCGTCAACCAAGATGATCACGTGTGGCATCTTGGTCGCGTTGCGCTGGCGATGTCTTCAGGAGTAGAGACCCAGACCATCCCCGTAGGCGGGTTCTTAGATACTGAAGTCGGAAATGTTGTTCTGTGGGATGATGCAGGCGCCCAACAGCTTTTCGATGCTCTCCGCTAACTCCACTTCCCCATTTTTACCAACCACACTTAGTCTCTAAGCATTTTTTCTAGGAGAGGGCAGGCCTGTTAGCCGTTGGGCATGGTGTGCTCAACGGCTTTTACCTATCCCACCCGTGGGTTGTGTTTTAGCTGCTTTTACGGTTGTCCTCCATGTCGAGTGTGGTTCCGCGCCAGCCTTGCCGGAATTTGGGGTTGGGGTTGTATCGAGGGGTGGCATCGGGGTGGGGTTTCCAAGCGGGCCATCCGTGTTCATCGCGGTCGACGCGTCCGTTTTTGGGTGGTTTTTTCGGGTCGTCGTCGTTGGCGCCGTTGTGATGACGGCACATATTGGTTAGCCCGTTCCAATCTCGCTTTTTGTTGGTGCTGTAAGCCCATGCTTCGATGTGGTGGGCTTGGCAACGTACTGCGGGCATGTCACATTGCGCGCATACGAGAGTTTCGAGCATGACTCCTAGGCGGTGTCCTAGTGTCGAGAATCGGTCTTGAATGATGGGGGTGATGAAGTTGAGTTGGGGTTTGCCATCGACAAGCGAGGTGTGGCACACCCATCCGGTGCGGGCTAAGCGCAGATTTATGGCTTCTTCGATGGGGATGGTTCCGCCATTGAGCAGGTTGAAGTGGCCGCGCTGGTAATCGATGTTCGGGTCGCCCGACATGATGATGACAGGTTGGTACTCAGTGGGGTGCGGAGCCTGATGATTGAGTTTCTCGTCGCTATCATCGCTGTGTGTACTTAAATCTCCACGATTATTTCCTAGGAGACGGGCAACCATCCATTGTGCGAGCGCTTGGTCATAGCTCACAGCCGCATTCTGGCTGCGCACGCTGTCGATGTATGCCTGTGCGCGTTCTTCTATGTTGCGTGCGATGTGGGATTGAAAAACGCCGTGGCAGTGCACCATCATGTTGGATGTTTCGTGCTTGGCGAAGTTGAAACGGTTGACGCGTTCAGGCAGGTCTCTTCGGGCCGTAGCGCGGGCAATATCGTTAACGGTGGCTTCGGCTTCATGCCTTTGCTTGCCGATGCACCCCTCAACCATATCTTTCAGTACCTTTTCCATATCGTTGTGCTGGCGTTGCACGGTTCCAATGGCTTTGGAAATTGCTTCGAGGTGACCGAGGGGTAATTCAAGTTCTAAGACCCTGTCTCTGAGCGGCAGAATGCGTCTGTAGATGCGGTGAAGGTCGCGAGCGTATTTTTCGTCGATGCCTGATTCTTGGGCAACGACGGTAATATTGGTTGCTTTGATGCGTTGGTGAAGGTCTTCCAGTATGGGCCAGCCTGGCTGGTGGGCGCGGATGAAGTTGGCCCACGCACCAGATTCTTCCGGTGGGAATCCGCCAAAATTGTTTTCTCTCATACCTAAACAGACTGTGGAATCTTGCTAAAGGTTCCCAGAGCGCAAAAACTTTTTCGTTGGCAAAGGATTTTGCGCGTTTACACCCAATACTTAACACTGGGCAGTGGAGGTGGAGGGTTGACTTTTGGAAATGAAAAATTCCCCCCTACCGCAGGAGCAGTTCAGAGCTTTGTCCGCGGCGGAGGGGATTCTCTAAGAAATTTTTCTAGGAGACTAGCGCAGGGTGACTTGGCGAGACTTGAGGTTTTGTAACTGCTTGCGCTCCTCAGCGTTGAGCTCAGCGTCGTTAGCGATTTCTGCGTTGAGTGCTTCTTCGACTCGTGTGAGTTCTGCTTCGTAGGAGTCGTACGCGACGTCTGGTTGGAGGTCGAATACTGGGGCGATTACGCCGTGGGTGCGGAACACACCGGCGAATTTGGTGTTGTCGCCGAGGTTCATGTCACCGCGGGCGGCGACGCGGGCGATGGCGTTAAGGAGGGCATCTTCGTTGTCGTTGGGGAATACCCAGCGGATGTGAGCTTTTCCTCCGCCAGCGTTGGCCCAGAATGCGGTGCCGTTGAGGTTATGGCCGACTTCGTGGGATTCTATGACGGTGTTGTTGGCGGCTTGTAGCGATTGTGCGATTTGTGGCGTCATTTCGGTGCCTTCGGGCATCCACCAGGTGAAGTCTTGGTGGACGTTGATGTCGAGGGCGGTGGTGGCATCGACAAGCTCTGTAAGCTCTGGCTGGGTGCCATCGGCTGCGGTAGATTCTAGGGTTTGTCCTGGCTGTGCGTTCTTGACCCAGTTGAGGGCGTAGGCAAGATCGCGGCCGGGGTTGTGGGTGTGGGTGCGGACTTGGAGGGCAACGAATGCGGCGCCACCGGAGGTTTCATCGCGCACGATAGCTGCCGATGCCCCTGGTAGTACTGTTACCACGTACACATCGCGGTCAAAGCCCTTAACAGCTAGCTTGGCAGTCGCGGAGGGTACGAATTCCTGCATGGCGATAAGCTGAGATTCTGCAGCTAGTGCGCCAAAGGGGCGGGGGTCTTTTTCAAGCGCGGCGCGCTCAGCAGCGCGGGCAGCGAGTTTTGCTTGGCGACGGGACATGCCTTCAGGCAGTTGCTCGTTGTTCTTTTTCTTTTTGGCCATGGTTTTAACGATACCTGTCGGCTTTGCCAGGCAGGCATTTGAATCAGTATTTAAGAGTTTGCAGGGCGGTTGTCACTTCGTCGGTGGCTATCATGTCTACGCCGTTTGCCCAGGCCCAGCGCATGTCTTCGGGCCGGTTGACGGTCCACATATAGGTGGGCAGGCCGTGCGCGCCTATCGATGCCGGACGTAGCCTAGCTCGCAGAACTGACAATCCTAAACCTGTGGGGTCAGAAAAGAGGATGTCATTGGGGTTGAGAGTGCGTTCCCATTCGCGGCGCAGATAAATGCGGTCAATGCGCGGTGCTAGTTGTTTCATACGCCGGATGGCGCTGTGGGAAAAGGAGATGGCGTGGATCTCCTCCGATTCCAACAGGTTGTGTCGACGCAGCTCCGCGACCAGTGCTTTTTCCAATGCAGGTCCGGCGATGCTGGGGTGCTTGGTTTCAATGAAGAGGTGTTTGCCTGTGCCTTTGTGCATTTCAAGCAGCTCGCTTAGCTGCAGCGGGTGCTGTCCGGGGTAATCCTCGCCCCCGATGTCGGCGCAGGCGATTTCTTTCCACAGCAGCGATGAAACTTTGCCGCACCGGTCTGAAGTTCGGTTTAAGGTCGCGTCATGGTGGACGACAATGACGCCGTCTTTGCTTAGCCGAATGTCACATTCCACGCCGAATATTGGCTGGGCGAATGCTTGTTCAAAAGCAATAGGGGATAGCTCTGGGTATTTACCTGAGTATCCCCTATGCGCGATGATTTTCACCTGGGTTTCCTTGCCGCTCGTCGAGTCTGCAGCGTAGCAGGCGCAACGCTTCTATATGTTGGCCTTTACGTGCTTTTACGTCTCCAAGCTTAGGCTTAACCGCCATCGGCTGCTGAGCGCGCGGAGGAAATTATTTCTTTAGGAAGCGAAAATCTCGTTCTTAATCTCTTCTAGAGTGCCAACAGATTTAGCAAGGCGTTCTTTTTCTTGCTCGTCAAGAGCGAGCTCGAGGATCTGAACGATGCCGCGGCGGTTCACAACAGCTGGGGTACCAAAGTAGACGTCGTTGTATCCGTACTGGCCTTCCATGTAAGCAGATACTGGTAGAGCCACGTTCTGGTTGTGAATGATGGCGCGGGTGATGCGTGCGAGTGCCATACCGATGCCATAAGAGGTAGAGCCCTTGGCGTTGATGATGTGGTAGGCAGCGTCGCGGGTGTCTTCGAAAATACGTTCCGTGCGCTCTTCGAAATCTGGGATGTCAGCGCCGAGCTTCTTGAGTGGAACACCGCCGACGTTTGCAGAGGAGAGTGCTGGGAACTCGGAATCACCGTGCTCACCAATGATGTAAGCGTGTACAGAGGTTGGTGCGATGCGGAAAAGCTCACCCAACAGGTAGCGGTAACGAGCGGAGTCCAAAACGGTACCGGAACCGATGACGCGGTGCTGTGGCAGACCGGAAGCCTTCCACACTGCGTAGGTCATGAGGTCAACTGGGTTGGAGGCAACGAGGAAGATTCCGTCGAAACCGGACTCCATAACAGAACCCACAATAGAGTTCATGATGTTGACGTTTTTGTCTACGAGCTGAAGACGGGTCTCACCTGGCTTCTGGGCAGCACCTGCACAGATGACAACCATGGTTGCGTCGGCACAGTCTGCGTAGGTTCCTACGGTGACACGGGTGCGAGATGGCGCCCAGACCACACCATGGTTAAGGTCCATGACGTTACCCTGCAGTTTCTTTTCATCGATGTCGATGATTGCGAGGTGGTCAACAGTTCCTTGATTGACAAGAGAATATGCATAAGCGATTCCGACATCGCCTGCGCCGATAAGTACAACTTTATTACCAACAGTATCCATGCCCATATTTTTACCCCACTCAGCTACAAATGTCTCTCGATTTGCTCCTTAAATGTTCCTCGTGCGGACGAGATCACATTCTGCAACAATGACAGGCATGGCGAGCAGGGACATTGGACGGCGCACCCAAGAGGCACTGTTTACACAGGTAAAGCAGCGCTTGCCGATGCCCCCTTCTCCCACTGCTTTCGTTGCTAAAGGCAGCAAGGTTGCATCTTTTCTTCTCCGTGGTACCTGGTTTGGTGTTGAAGTTGTAGGCAATATCACGCCGGGTGTGCGCATGGTGGCTCGGAGAAGATTGCCACACAGTTTTTCTGTAGGAATCATCGGCGCCGAGATAGCAACGTGGATGGCGGTCTGGCCATCATTATTGCCACGCCCGTGGTGGGTCACAGCAACCAATGTTGGCTTAGCCCAGGCCACGGGACATTTTATTGCTACCTCACTTGCCTTTGGTTTTCGTACTGTCTACCGCGGTGCGCGGCGTTCATGCGTTCTCAATCAGGAACTTCACTCCAGCTCTCTTACTGTTCCGAGTCTCCCGTGGCCAATCGCTCGGAACACAGGCACGGTATTGCACATGTTTCTCGGTGCTATGACAGGGCTGGCGATGCTGCGTGCCGCACGGGATCAAAAAGCACAAGCACAGTTAGTGGGCACAGCTCAGCTCAGACAACGCGGACGGCTCACCGGCGCACAGGGAGCAGCACTTGGTGTGGGATTGGGAACGGCAGGCTATGGATTTTCTTTATTATTAGGGGAGGTCATTCAGCTTGTCGTCGACCGTCTTTCGCGGCAATATGGTCGCGCTCTACCGATGCTCGTGGCATGGCCGTTGGCGGGTTTCACCTTCATAGGTGTACTAGCGGTCTTGTCCGATCGCGTATTGATTCGCCGCGGGATCGCGCGAGCTATCATCCGTGCACAACGGGTCAATCGTCTGATATTCCCTGGTTCAGCGATGCCGTGGGAGCCGGAGCGTTCTGGCAGTCCGTGGTCGTTGGAGCCGTTTACGGCACTCGGCTCCCAGGGGCGGTCGTTTGTATCGGCGGGGCCGCGGGCGAAGGATATCAGCAAGCTAATGGGCCTAGAGTATGCATTCGAGCCCATTCGTATCTATGTGGGTCTTCTTCCGGGACGATCTACGCAGGCAGCGGTACGGCGAGTGCTGGCGGAGATGGATCGCACAGGTGCCTTTCGACGTGAGTCGATTATTATCCATATGCCGGCAGGCTCGGGGTGGTTGAATAATTGGTCAGTGTCGGCGCCAGAGTTTCTCACTGGGGGCAACTGTGCATCGATTTCTCTGCAATATTCGGTTGTCCCCTCTGCATTGTCGTATGTAGTGGACAAATCGGCACCCATCGCGGCGGCATCCGAGCTCATCCGCGCGTTGACGCAGCGTATGCAGTTATTGCCTGCCGATGACCGCCCCAAGCTCTACCTCGCCGGTGAATCCCTTGGCGCTTATGCAATCCTCGACTCCTTTACATCCCCCGCCGACCTCCTTGCCGCCTGCGATGGCGCAGTTTTTACCGGCGCACCACGGGTGACTAAGTTCTTTTCCCTCCTTAACCGCGACTCTAATTCACTCGAGCGACTGCCAGTCATTACAGGCGGTGAGCATTTCCGTTGTGCGCTTACCCCGGCCCATTTGCTTCACGATGCCTTCGGCGCCCCCTACACCTCGCCTTGGCAGCGCCCTCGCGTCGTTTTAGGACAACACGCCTCCGACCCAATTGTGTGGTGGAGCCCCGCCATGGCTTTCCGCCGGCCAAAGTGGATGCACGAACCCCAACCGCCCCACCTCTATGCCGATACTTTCCCCCACCTCAAGTGGGCGCCACTTATTAGTTTCTGGCATGTAGGCATAGACCAGATCAATTCTCTTGCTGTTCCCGGTGGACACGGCCACAATTACCACGCCGAACTGTTGTGGTATTGGGATGCTGTGCTCGGGTCGCAATCCGTTATGCCACTACAACCAGAACGCGCAGAACAACTCACCGATTGGCTCTCCGCTCACCCTGCCAAATTGCCCGTCTGGCCATAGCTCAACTGCATTTGATGCCAGTAGAATGGTGTGGACAATAACCGCCCGGATTCTTCGCCAGATACTGTTGGTGCGATTCCTCCGCGCGGTAATATTCCCCGGCAGGAGTCTCACTAAGCAACTCCACCTCAGTGGTTATTGGGCCAAAGCCATGGTCAGCGAGGGTGGAGCTGTAGGCATCGACAAGCTTAGCGATGACCTCCTTTTCCCCCTGCTCCCGCACATAAAAAGCCGACCTATACTGCGTGCCAATGTCATTTCCCTGGCGGAACCCCTGCGTGGGATCGTGCGCCTCCAGCGCCAAAACCACAAGCTCCTCCAACGAAACCTGCTGTGGGTCATACACCACCTCCACCACCTCTGCGTGGTTGGTTAGACCGCTACACACCTCATAATACGTAGGATTCGGCGTGTGACCGCCCGCATAGCCTACCGAGGTTGACTGCACACCTGCACGCTCCCAGAATAGTTTTTCCGCGCCCCAAAAACACCCAATACCCACCAAAAGAGACTTCTGTCCCTCTATCCACGGCCCTGTAATCGGAGTCTGCTTCACAGCGTGCGGCGCAGGAGCATCCACTATCGGCTCAGCACGCCCCGGAAGCGTCCGCTGGGCTGGAACTAGTTCAGGCGTGGCCCGCGAAAACCTCGACAAAAAATCCGACATCACAACGCTCCTTCGGTCATTACTTCCCCACCCTAGCCACGAAGGAAACTTTCTACTACCTGCAAGTTAGGGGAATTGCGAAACATGATCGTTGCAGAATTCTCCGATCCGCCTATCATGGGGACACGTACGCGAACATCTCCCCATGAAAGGTACACCCATGGCTGTTTATGAACTACCAGAACTCGACTACGCATACGATGCCCTCGAGCCTCACATTTCCGCAGAAATCATGGAGCTGCACCATTCCAAGCACCACGCGAATTACGTTTCCGGTGCCAACGCAGCCCTCGAAGCACTTGAGGAAGAGCGCAACGGTGAAGCAAACGCTGACCGCATCCGTGCGCTTTCTAAGAACCTAGCTTTTAACCTTGGTGGACACACCAACCACACCATCTTCTGGAAGAACCTTTCCCCAAACGGTGGCGGTGAACCTACCGGCGAACTAGCAGAAGCCATCGACCGCGACTTCGGTTCCTTTGACAAGTTTAAGGCTCACTTCTCCGCAGCTGCTACTGGTCTGCAGGGCTCTGGTTGGGCAGTGCTTGGCTACGACCACGTTGCCGGCCGCCTAGTCATTGAACAGCTCACTGACCAGCAGGGGAACATCTCCATCAACCTCACTCCACTGCTCATGCTCGATATGTGGGAGCACGCATTCTACCTGCAGTACAAGAACGTTAAGGCCGACTACGTCAAGGCCGTCTGGAATGTCTTCAACTGGGACGACGTCGCAGAGCGTTTCGCAGCTGCTTCCAAGTAGTTCAAGACATACCGCATCTAAAGGCTGAGGTCCTACAGGCTAAGGTCTAGGCGCGGTTGACTCGAGTCGGTTTACCGCTGGCACACTTGCGTGTGCCAGCGGTTTTGCCGTTTTCACCCTTAAGTCGTGGCATTGGGTTCGAGGGACATGCCGTCACTCTCAAGACCTGTGCGATCTCTGGATCGTGTGCGAGCTCCGGCACCAGCGTCCCCTTGGCGCTCACCACTGCCGAAGCACAACCGCGCAGTTCCCACACCAGTGAGCGGCAAAGGAACGCGCTGCATCTTTTCCAACGCCATCTGCTCCCTACAACACCGACAAGGTTTACTCCCGCGGCTCGGTGGGGCACCATAAGCGTATGAGCAGAAATACGCGCGCAACGCTAGCGATGTTATTCGTCGGTCTGGCCATCTTTTCTGGTCTCTACACAACGCAAGCGATTCTTCCTACGCTCGTCGGCGAGCTTGGTTTCACGCCCGCCCAAGCAGCCCTGACTGTTTCGGCTGCGACAGGAGCACTGGCGCTGTGTGTCATACCTGCATCCATATTGTCGGAGCGCTTCGGGCGCGGCCGTTTGCTCATCATTTCTGCATTGTCTGCTTCTGTCGTGGGCCTGTTAGTGCCGCTGATGGGCACTAATCCGCTCGCGCTCATCGTTTTGCGCGGTGTACAGGGTGCGTTGCTTGCAGGTGCGCCGGCAGTGGCCATGGCGTGGTTGTCAGAAGAACTCGGAGGAGACGTTCTCCCTAGGGCGATGGGCCTGTATATCGCTGGTACGTCCATCGGCGGGCTTACCGGGCGCATAGTGCCGGCAACGTTTCTCGATATCACTGGTTGGCGCCCCGCCCTCGCCATTTCTGCCCTAGTCAGCCTCAGTTTTGCGTTTCTAAGTTGGGTACTTTTGCCTGCGCAACGCAATTTTACTCCCAAGACTTTGCGGTTTGCTTCTGAGTTTCGCGCAATGGCGAAGCACTTACACAGCCCTCTGCTGCGCGCACTTTATCTCGTGCCGTTTTTGGCCATGGGCTCGTTTGTTTCGCTCTTCAATTTCCTCTCGTTCCGTCTTATTGGTCATTTTGGACTGCCGGCGGCTCTTGCGGGTTCGGTGTTTTTGATTTACCTGTCGGGGACGTGGTCATCGGCACGCGCAGGCAGATTCGTTCAACGTTTCGGCTATGGCCGTACTCTAGTTACCGCTGCGGCCATGATGTTTGTAGGCACAGTGTGCACATTGGGACCACTGTGGTTGTTGGTTCTCGGGGTCTTGAGCTTTACGATGGGCTTCTTCGCCGCCCATTCCACCACCTCGAGCTGGATAGGCCAAGCGGCAACTCATGATCGCGCGGAGGCATCCTCTATCTACGTCTTCTGTTATTACGTCGGCTCGTCAGTTGTGGGTGCGCTTTCCGGTGTGGTGTTTGACCACGCCGCCTGGTCGGGTTTTGTCGCTTTCATCGCATTCTTTACTGCGTTGCTGTTGGGATTGGCTATTCGCACGTCCCGCTTTTCGCGTGCCTGATCAGGTTATTGACCAATAACGGGAATTCCAGGAGCCCCCGCGCTCATCCACGTCCGGATGCAAGCAGTGGCCTGCACATCATCTGAGTTGTAACTAAGCAACTTGGCGCGCATTGCACGGCCGGTGTCATCGTCAGCTAAGGCAATGCGCCGCGCGGCAACAGATTCCTCACCAGCAAATTCGCCGTCTTGCCATGTGAATCCGGCTTGCGGCGCTACGGTTTTCAGCCCTAGCCCGAACGGCCCCACAAAATTAGCCTTCACGAGGGCAAACAAATCCACCCACTCATCAGAGGAGATAAAAGCCTCGACGTCTTCGGGCGTGGGAATACCAGGAAAACCCTGAAAACGCTTAGCGGACATCCGCATCCAATGGTTCTCGCCGTGCGCGGAGTAGCAATAAGCCGCGAACGACTTTCCCTCGGCGTGCGCACTTGCCCGGCGCGCCATGAGCCACTGCCAAAATGCTGCAAAGTTTGCGGCCTCTTGGCGGCCACCCAAAGGCTCCCACGTGACAAAAGGACGGTAGCTGGTGGCCGTGAACGTCCCCCACAGGTACGCACCCAAGTCCAGGTACGCCTCCATGTCGATGTCAATCTCCACATCCGCACGCGGCACCACCAGCGGTTTCGAACCCGTTCGCAGCAACACCTGCCCGTCGCGCCACGCGCGGGCAAGGTGGGAGGAAAGGCCGAGGTTAGCATCGATAAGCTTGCCGATGCTATCTATCCCCATCTCCCTGTACGCCCGCGCGCGATCGCCCGGGAGGAAAAGAGAAATCTCATCAACCGCACGCAACTGCGGCTCGCACTTTTCCCAGAATCGGCAGCTGGCACACTCTCTCACCCGCCGCGGCGCACACGGAAGGTTTTCCGGCGCCACCGCCTGCAGTGCCGTATCTAACGCTGGCTGATAATTGTCCGTCGAGAAGAAAAACACTGTCTCACGGTCCTGCCCAATGACACCGCCTTGACCAGAATCAAGACCCAATTCTGCCAACGCCCGCGCGGCCAACCCTAGCTGATAGCCGTCAACTGCATGGTGACGGGGCTTGAAGGGAAGCGGGAGGGCATCGGAAAGCCCCAACCTGTGAGTAGGCACACCCGGAATGCGCCTGGATTCATGCCTGCGCGCAACGCGATGATTAGACACAATAACTGGCGTATACAGCCCAGAGTCTCTGTCGCGCACCAAAACATCAACCGCGACTTCCCACTCATCCGTGCACAACAACGCACCCGTAATGTGCGTAGCGCCCGCCGCCAAAGCCTCCAGCGTCTCCAAGGAACGCAACCACGGATCCGCGGCCGGCAAAGGGCCCAAATCAAAACGCCGGAAAGGAAAACGCTTGGAATCCCCCTTCACCGGCAGGTTCCCCCACGCAGCAGCACGAGCCGCCACCGTACGTTCAGCACGGCTTATCGATGCCTCCGTCGGCCCCACCTCAGGAAACCTTCTCCGCTGAACCAGCCGATAATGGCAGCCCACCAAATCCGACGCCCGTACCCTCTCACACACCCCACCGAGCTTAATCCAGCGATCAAGGTAAAGTTGAATACGGTACGGCCTTTTCAACGCCGAGGTTATTACTCGGCCGCGACGACAACACGGCTGGGATCTTTTCGGCGCACGCATTTTATTACCGTTTACTGACAAGGACACGATAAATATGAGCATCATTAAGAAACTCAAGAAGGCACGTAAGCAGGCAAAAGCTGACCTCAAAGCCGCCAAAACTCGAGTAAAAGCCGAAGTTAAATCCGCCGCCAAGGCCGCTGAACGCCGCGAGAAGCTCTTGGCAAAGCAAGAAAAACAGCTCCTCAAAGCAGAGGAAAAAGGGCTCAAAAACCGCCGCAAGCACGAGTACAAACTGGCCAAAGCGCAGCTCGAAGCAGCACGTCAGGGTAAATTCAACCGCCAAAATGTCCAGCGCTACGCCGGCGCTACCCGCGCGTTGCTCCCACTAGCGTTGCCGCTTATCTACCGCGCAATCATTTCCGGCCGACAGCAATTGGAGAGCCGTCGTGCACATAAGGCCGGTGTAAACCCAGGGGAACTCGCTGCTTTCGGTGGACACGGTGCTCCGCTTAAGGCCCGAACCCACAAGCTGCGCAACACCCTTGTTACGTCCGATAAGCTCCCCAGCGGTTTCAAAGGTGACGTCCGGGACCGTCTCGATGAACTCGATGCCGCCATTGAAAACTCCGAGCTAATGTCAGTTTCACAGCGCAAACGCGCCCACGAATCCATCTCCGCGGATATCAACCTCGTTGCTCAGGAGGTTCAAGACCGGCTGCTTCGTAAATAGGTGCAGCTGAATGAGTTCGCTAACTGGCGTTTGCAAATAGCTCGGCCTGCAAACCCACGTCCTCAGATACCCAGATAGCTCGGCCTGCAAACCCGCGCCCTCAGATACCCAGATAGCTCGGCCTGCAAACCCGCGCCCCTTTCGCGCTCACTACGCGGGCTTTCCTCGGCATTGCGGCGCCTGCTTGTGATCGTCAATGGGACACAGGGCCGTTCGCGGTCACGGCTTTTACATAACATCGCGACTCGCCTCCAGCCTGTGAGCGGCAAAGGGCCGTCGAAGCACCTGAGCGTCCTAAGAGGAACGGATTCTAGTTTCACCGGCGGCTAGTATCTCACTTGCGCATGTTCACCTGTGCACGTATCCGCAGACAAACGCAAGTGTTTAAGAGCGCATACGAAAATCGCCGCATGCTTTGGATTCTCAAATCACCTATCCATGCTATCCCCGCCTACGTGTTAGCTGTAAGACGCCTCGATTGTCTTTTAACCAAGCGTGTCATTTAGCAAAAACTACTCCATAATCGGGCCTAAGACCTTTCTCAGCAGGACTTTCGCTTCGCCTATCTTGCAAATTCATTCCACCGAAACGCCGGATTACCAGAAAACGTAGTCAACTGCCGCGCTGGATATCCAGCCCGAATCCAGCTAATCGTCCTTTCGATAACGTCAATGACTCGCCGCGAGTAATATTTCACCGAGTTTGCGCTCACGCGCAGCACAATGAATCCCTCGGCATTGGCTTCGAGGGATTTCCAGCGGTCTTTTTCAAAGCTCCCGCCGCTGTTGTGATATTCCCAGCCGTCAATTTCTATAATCAGCCGGTATTTAGGTAGGAAAAGATCAAACCTGTACTGGCCGCCCGTTACATTGTGCTCGACCTTATGTCCGTGTTTCCGGAGCGCGGAGGCAAGGTCCCTCTCGCCCTGGGTGTCAGCGCCGATAGATAGCACTTTCAGCAACGTCCGCAGTTTCTTTGTAACTCTTTTGCACCTAGAAACATCCTGTTCAAAACGGTGTTTACCCCGAGGCGTGGCATAGTAGCGCTCGAACCCCTCTTGCGTTTCGGGAGGTACCCTGCGCGCGGCATACAGCGGCTCTATTATCTTCATGTCTCGAAATTTGCACACTCCGTTCATTCGGGAGTGCCGCACACGAAAATTCTTCCCTACTATCGTCCGCGGCCCTTCCAATTCCAGCGGAAACGTTAGGGCACGTCCACTGACCACCTGCATTGCGCTACGCCCGCTCAGCGCCACTCCCGCCAGCCCTGCAAGCAGCGCCAGCGCCACCCGAGTTGGGGTCGGGCGCGCTTGGATATAAATGTTCCGATGCACGCGGTGCAGGGAGCCATCGGCAAGCATTGTTTTGAGCTTTCGCTTGCCGATGCCCCTCTCCCGCAACCCCTCCCTTGTCCAACAATCCGCACCTCGGTCCTTGCTCATGCCCTTGAATGTAGCGCCGTCATATGTTTGACTCGCGGTCATTAATTCACATCTGTGGATAACTCCCCCCAAAACTGTGAATACCCCCGAAAGTTATCCACAGATCCACCCTGGTAAACATTTCTGGCATGCAAATTCCCAAATATGGGTGTATAAAACCACCCCCCCAAATGCGATCCAGTCCACAACCCACCGCTGAATCTTGTGTCCCGGCCCGTTCACGACCACAGGCTTCATAGAATCCCGCTTCCCCGAGTACCCAGTGAGCGCGAACGGAACGCAAAAGACCCGCGCATTACACGCGGGCCCTCCCAAGAGACGACGCAAGCCTAAAGAACTCCCTGCTCTCGCGCTGCAGCAACGGCGGATGTGCGAGAACGCACTCCGAGCTTGTCGTAGATGTGGACGAGGTGGGATTTGACGGTGGCCTCGGAAAGCATGAGTTCTTGTCCGATTTCTCTGTTCGATGAACCAGCTGCTACCAGCTGTAATACCTCTAGCTCACGGGGCGTAAGGGAGCTACGCGGTGCCCGCACGCGGGTGACCAGGCGGTCTGCAACGGCAGAGGACAGGGCGGAGTCGCCTTCGGCGGCGGAGCGGACGGCATCGGTAAGCTCTGCGGGCGGTGCGTCTTTGAGGAGGTAGCCTACTGCGCCGGCCTCGATGGCGCCGAGGATGTCAGCGTCGGTGTCATAATTGGTCACTACCAGCACTTTTGGCGGCTTCTCCATGGAGGTGCGGATGGTCTTTGTGGCCTCAGCGCCGCCCATGACGCGCGTTCCTTCGATGCCTGCGCCGAATCGTAGGTCCATCAGTATGACGTCGATTCCTCCCGCTTGCGCTGCTGCGATTGCCGCTTCGGCGGTTGCAACCTCACCCACTACTTCGATGTCTTCGACCTCTTCCAAAATGGCGCGTAGGCCGAGGCGCACGATTTCGTGGTCGTCTGCTAGCAGGACACGAATCACTCGTTCACTCCGATTCTTCCGGTTCCTTATTCCTCGGTGCATTGCTTGTCGATGCACCCCTACTCCCCACCCATTGCCCCTTAAAAAGGGCGGCGGGATCATACGAAAGTTTAATCTACTCTATCTGTCAGCGGAATA
This sequence comes from Corynebacterium sp., assembly GCA_034091885.1. GTDB lineage: Bacteria > Actinomycetota > Actinomycetes > Mycobacteriales > Mycobacteriaceae > Corynebacterium. The sequence goes on along the minus strand of JAXFXA010000030.1, from coordinate 11,781 downwards.
CTGATGCTGATTGCGGTGCCGTGTCCTAACGTGGATTCGATGGCTACTTCTCCGCCGACTTCTTCGGCACGTCGCCGCATGGCGTCAAGCCCAATGTGGCCTAGCCCGGCTGGTCGTGCCTGTACTTGGTCGACGTTGAAACCGCGGCCGTTGTCTACGACATCCACGCGTACGTCGTGCTCGTTATAGGTGACGGTGACTCGTGCGCGTGTGGCGTTGGCGTGTTTGGTGATGTTTCCCACGGCTCCCTGGGCGACGCGGAGTAGAACGGCTTCGACTTTCATGGGCAGCTGTCGGGGCGTTCCTTCAGCGGCGACATCAATGGTGAGTTCACCTGCGGCGGCAAAGCCTTGAGTCATGCGTTCTAGTGCGCCGATGAGGGAGGTGTCGGACAGTCCGGCAGGTTGCAGAGCTGCAATCATTGCGCGTGCTTCGTGGAGATTGTCTGCGGCCGTGCGACGTGCCAGTTCAATGCGTGTGCGAGCCTTCGCCACACCGTCTTCAATACTGTCAAGGTCGCGGTCGGCGGCGTGAAGCAGCATCTGGATGGAGGACAGGCCTTGGGCGAGAGTGTCATGGATTTCATGCGCTATGCGTTGACGTTCGGCGTTAATTCCGGCGTTGTGCTCGGTGACAGCGAGCTGTTCACGGGTGGACATGAGCTCGGTGATGAGGTGTGCGCGCTCTACATTGATCTCATGTAGCCGCTGGAAGGCGTAGTAGATTGCCACTGTGACCAGCGCGGATACTACCGGCCCCATGACGCCGCCGAAAGTCAGACCCTGTGGGACTTGCGCAACTATGGAGACAAGCGTCGCTGACAGCACTGCGCCAATTCCCCAGGTCATGCCCATTATGCGCAGGTAATAGAAGTAGAGAACAAAAAGTAGATAGATGCCTGCGGTCGCGACAAAGATGTCTATTGTCCACAGAGCGGTAAGAGCCGCGAGCCAGACCAGAAGTTGCCGCCGCGATAGGTGATCTATGTAGAAAGCGCCGGCAAAATACACCATTGTGAAGATGGTGAGGAGGGCCAGGTTGATTGCTGCGGTGGGCATCGGCAAGCCTACGGAGACCACGATGGCGATGATGAGCAAAGCAGCGGTGAGCACATGCATACCGCCGCGGAGTGTCTCCTGGCCGTCGCCGGGTTCAACGATCAAGGTGTCGGCTGGCTGGTTTAGACTTTGGGACATGACTTTGAGCCTACTTCGCTGCATTGCCGGCGCCGCGTTTGCGTGTGCGACACTGACCGCGTGTTCGCCGGATTCGCCCGCGCCGCAGCCATCGCCGACGCCGACACAAACAGAGTTGCTTGCCGATGCCCTCCCGATCCCCGCACTTCCCGCCCTCACCCGAGGAACTGGAGAGGCTTGCCCCTATCTCGATGGGCAGTGGTTGGCAGATACCAATGGTCAGCGACTTGTAGACCAAAGCGTAGATCACAATTTCATGACACCGGCGTGTGTCTTTTTCTCCTATACGGAGGAGCCTCAGGCCATTGTGATGGTGCGTCATTTGCCCACGGAGGAGGACGCCTACGCAGTAGTTGACCGCGCGGCTCCTATTGACGTGACGTCGCCGGCAGAGACAACCGGTTCCCCTGCAGAACTTGGCGGTTGGTCCGGTGGGCGCGGCGTTTTGCAGCCAGGAACGTACTCAGATCCAGAGTTTATTGCCGGTATGTATCCGGGCACAACGTTCCCTGGTTCGGTATATGCGGTCTCTAAGGAAAATACTGCCGTAGTGGTGTGGACTAATCAGGAGCAAACTGTCAAAGCTGAGGCTATTGCGCACGAAGCAATTTCTAACCTCGGCCTCTAGTTTCAGACCGCAACGTCGTTGTATGGCATCAACATCGATATATAGGGAAACACCACTTCCATAAGCAGGAGGAATACTCCTGCAGCAATAATGAGTGCCAAAAGTGCTTTGACCGCTACAGGCCCCGGCAATAAATTCCACAATGCTTTATACATTTTAGGGTTTTCCGTTTCTAGGTTGTAGGGGTAAGAGCAGAGGGGCGCTGACCGAAGGACTTCGGAAGCGACTCCGTTTCCATAGCGTGGATGATCATGCGCTCCGCGTTGGAAAATTGCGGGTGACACGTCGTTAGGGTGAGCAGTCCCTCACTCGCATCGACGGCAGCGATAGCGGTGCCAGGAATGGGATCAATGACTGAAACATCCCCGGGCACTGTGATGTGGCGGCCCACAATGCCCATATACTCAGCTGCCAGTTTGTTTTGTTGCTCGGGATTGAGACAGGGGGCGGGGGTGGCATCGATAGGCAAGACGCGGTAGGTGACCCAATCGGTAGCGGTTTCGATGACAATCGCATCACACGTTTTAAGACGCCCGAGATCGTTAAAGGGAGCACCCTTGCCCACACGGTGACCGGCGATGGCAAAGTTGCCTTTCTGTCCCGGCATCTGACTCTCCGAATACCGGCCTGGCCCCCGCATGAGGTTCGCGTCTTCAGTTCCCTCGACGACAGCAAACTGATAGTCGCTGCCGAAGGAGGGAATATAAAGGCGCGCGAAAGCATCGCCAAGCTGGGGGTGAAGCATCTTGCGCGGGTTGATGCGCTCCTTGCCCCATTCCTCATCGAGGGTTTCTTGCGCCTGCGCTTGCATGCGTCCTGCCGCTAGGTTTGTCCAATATGCCTCATAGAAGGCGAAGAGCAAAAGCAAAGCACCAGCGGTCAAAAACAGCTCGCCAAGAAGTTGGCGGAAGCTGATGCGGGACTTAGTCATGGCAGAAATTATAGTGTTTGTAGCTGCGAAAACAATTTCGCTTGGAACTACATTGGACCCAAAACGGGGAGGTCACCGCGCAATCATGATCGACACATTTGTCTATCCTGTCTCCGCCATCATGAAATTTTGGCACCTTGTGACCCATGGCATGCTTCCCGATGGCACCGCCTGGCTCATCTCCATCATCCTCCTAGTCATGACCGTGCGCGGCCTCATTGCCCCGCTGACTTGGTACACGGTCCGCACCGGCCGACTGACAGCGCTTATCCGCCCAAAGATAGAGGCAATGGGCACGCCCCAAACCGTAGAGGAATACATTGCACGCCAAGACGCTGAGAAGCGTCTGCGAAAAGAAAACGGACTAAACCCAGCTGTCGGCTGCTTGCCACCTTTAATCATGATGCCGGTCTTTATTGGCCTGTACCAGGTAGTTCTACGGATGGCATCACCGGAATATACCGGCAACATTGGTGTCCTCAACCCCAGCGAGGTGGAAGCTTTCCGGGAGACAACGCTTGCGGGGATTCCTATTCCTGCATTCGTTTCCATGCCCCTCGAATGGGCCCGCGACTATGGTGTCACTAACGCCGAAGTCCGCGAAGTGGTCCTCCCTATCCTGATCTTGGCACTCATATTCACTACAGTGAACATGTGCATTTCCACCCTGCGCAGCTATTGGACAACAGACTTCAACACCAAGCTAGGTCGCCGCATGTTGGTCATAGTCATCGCGTTTATCATTGTCGTGCCCATGATGTTGTGGAACGTTGCCCTGCACGGCCCAGTCCCGCTGGCAGTCATTATTTATTGGGCCGCCACAAACCTCTTCACCCTCACCGCCACCATCGTCTTTGAGCTCATTCTCGCGCACAAATACCCCCTAGGCGAAGACGTTCACCAATTACGCCGCGACTCTATTGCCGCCTACCGCACACATCTTCGCAGTTCCCGAAAGGAAAAACGTGCGGCCAAGGCAGAAAAGAAGGCCGAAAAATCCCACACCAAGAAGCTTGCGCAAGAAGCCCGCAAACTTCGCCACCAAACCAAGCGCAACAATTCTTCCGAGCAAGACTAAAACCGCGGTCTTTGTCACACATAATTTCTCCATTTTCCGGCAGAAATAACCGGAAAGCGGAGTAGCATGGGAACGGTACAAACGGCGAGAAACATTCGCTGTACGTCTACGAAGGAGACTTCTTAAGTTATGACTGAAAATAACCGCAAAGTCGCGTTTATTACCGGTGGTGCACAAGGCATTGGTAAGGCAATTGCAGAGCGCCTAGTCGATGACGGCTTTGCTGTCGCAATTGCAGACTTCAATCTCGAAGGTGCTCAGGAGACCGCTGATGAGATCAACGCCAAGGGCGGCGTAGCTCTCGCAGTTCAGGTTGACGTATCTGACCGCGACTCCGTATTTGCAGCTGTCCGCAAGTCCACCGAAGAACTCGGTGACATGAACGTTGTTATCAACAACGCTGGCTTGGGCCCACAGACTCCTTTGGAGACCATCACTCCAGAAATCTTCAACAAGGTATTCAACGTCAACGTCGGTGGTGTCCTATGGGGCATCCAGGCAGCTATGGAAGCATTCGAGTCCAAGGGCCACGGCGGCAAGATCATCAACGCTTGTTCCCAGGCTGGTCAGATTGGTAACCCTGGCCTTGCAGTTTACGGCGGCTCCAAGTTCGCTGTTCGCGGCATCACCCAGACCGCAGCTCGCGACCTCGCAGACCGCGGCATCACCGTTAACGGCTTCTGCCCAGGTATCGTTGACACCCCAATGATGCGCGGTATCGCACAGCAGGTAGCAGATGAGAACGGCGAGTCCTTCGAGTGGGGTATGCAGACCTTCGCAAAGAACATTGCGCTGGGCCGCCTGTCCACCTCCGAAGAGGTTGCAGCTTGCGTTTCTTACCTCGCAGGTCCTGACTCTGACTACATGACCGGTCAGTCCCTGTTGATTGACGGCGGTATGGTCTTCCGTTAAACAACACCTGATAATGGGGTGGAGATTTTGGTCTCCACCCCATTATTCTATTCAGAAATAACCGGAAGTGGGAGCTTTCGAGTAGGGGAAATTCCACGCATTTTTGCGTTGATGACACCCGCAATCACCAGCGCTGCAAACACCGCGGCGGCGGAGAAAAGTTGGATACGGGCGGTGGCATCGGAAAGCATAAGCAGCGCAATACCTGCAAATACGGCCAATGCACAATACGTCAGGTAGGGGAATGCCCACATGCGAATTGGCAAAGGGTGGATGGCTTCCAGTGGTTTACGTAGACGAAGCTGGCTCACTGCAATGAACGCCCAGACAATGAGCAAGGAACCACCCGCGGCGTTAAGCATAAATGTCAGCAACCAGCCGGTATTGAGGTATCCAAGAATTACCATCACTACAGAAAGCCCGATGGAGAGGACAATTGCGGCGGTGGGAACACCGGAAGCGCTGGTCCGGCTAAACACTTTCGGAGCCTCAGCGCGCGCCGCCAGCGAATGCATCATTCGTGAAGAAGCATAGATCTGCGCATTGAACGCGGACAATAATGCCAGCACAATGATGACTTCCATAAACATTGCGGCACCAGGAATGCCTGCTTTATCCAAAACCATCGTAAATGGAGACTCAGCGCCAGAGCTTGCTGCGCTTAGCGATGTATACGGAAGCAAAAACGTAATAATCAACACCGAACCGAGGTAAAAGACCGAAATGCGCATAATCGTCGTGCGTACAGTATTAACCAGGGATTTCTCGGGGTTATCTGACTCGGCCGCAGCAATCGCAACGACTTCAATGCCACCAAACGCAAATGCCACAGCCAATAAGCCCGTGGCCAAACCTGCGAAACCATGCGGCATGAAACCATCTGCAAGAAACACCGTGGAACCTACGAATGAATGCCCCGGCAAGAGACCAAACACCAAAAGCGTGCCGATGATCAAGAAGAGAACCAGCACTGCAACTTTGATAGCGGCGAACCAATATTCAAACTCACCAAAGGCACGAACCCGCAACAGATTAATTGCCCCAAATAACACCACGAAAAGCGCCGCCGGAATCCACGCATCAATGCCAAACCACGCCGCTACGAATGCTGAAGCACCCGTCAGTTCCGCGCCGAGCACCGCCACGGTCGCCAGCCAGTAAATCCAACCTTGGGTAAAGCCTGCCCAATGACCGATGCCGTGCTCCGCATACTCTGAAAACGATCCCGATGCCGGAATAACCGTTCCCATCTCACCCAACATCTGCATGACCAAGATGGCAAGGAAACCCGCGATGATATAGGCCAACAGAACCGCTGGTCCTGCCGCAGATATTCCCACACCCGTACCCAGGAACAGACCCGCACCAATTGTCGAGCCCAGCCCCATCATGGTTAGATGCCGAATTTTGAGACCGCTGCCGAGAGCGGCCTTTGCATTATTTTTAATATTTTCTGAATCCACCGTTTCAGTCTAAACCGCACCGGTGGATCCCCAACCCCAAATGGACTTTTCAGTGATAAATCACTACTTCAGAAAAGAGGTCAACTTATTCAAAGCGCCCACGTTAAACTGCACCAAGCCGATTGCATTTGCTAGTGCTGCGATGGCGGCGAGGATCGCTGCCATAATTCCGGCACCGAACAATCCACCTGCGGCCGAACCCTGTGCGGAGGAATCCTTTTGTGCATCATCTGACGCATTCGGATCTTGAGGCACCCACCACTGGTTCAGCGTAAGTTTTGCAACAGCGGTGTTGTCAATGTACTCGCCTCGTACGAGGTCAGTACCCTCGACTTTGGACTTGATATCCTCAGAACCTGCACCCTTAAAGAAGATAGGGACAACCTGGTTCGTGTGATCTTGTGAATACCAACCAACGTTAGGCTTTTCATCCTTAACACCGGTCTGTGCTACCCACGCAGAGGCCTCTTTTTCACCTGGACCTGACAAAAGCCCTGTTTCGTGGTCAGCAGTCACGATGAGAAGCGTCTCCTCCCAGCTAGAGTTCTTATCCACCCAAGCAATAGCAGCGTCGACAGCTTTGTTAAAATCTTGTACTTCTTCAATGTCACGGCCGGTCTGGTTGGCGTGACCTGCCCAGTCAATAGCGCCACCTTCAATCATGACATGGAAGCCTTCAGGGTCCTGGCCCAAAACGTTCAAGGCGCCCTTGGTCATCGTCTCCAAAGAGGGAACAGCGGCATTGGGGGTAGAACCATAAGGTTGCTCTTGTTCCCCACTACGCTTTTGCTGGAGCGTAGAACCTACCTCTGCCAATCCAAAGTACTTCTTACCTGCCGTGACTTTGCCGTTGGCCAGATCCTCAAAAGCCTGTTTCGACTGGACGTATTCCCAACCGGCTTCGCCAGTGCTCAACCGGTCGTAATCAGCCTTATTAATGTACTTGTAAAGTGCGGAGTCCAGCTTTTGGTTGTCATCGTCATAAAAAGGATGACCAGCACCCATAATGAGTGACAGATCGGAATTGATCATCTCCGTGGCAATTGCACCGTACTCACTGCGGGATTGGTTGTGCGCTGCCCATGCAGCTGGGGTTGCGTGGCTAAACGGCACGGAGGATACAACGCCGGCGGACTTCCCGAGCTTAACTGCACGCTCAGAAGTGTTTTCAAGTTTCGAGCCATATGACGACTTTCCCAAGATTCCATTGGTGGTCTTGGTACCCGTTGCCATCGCCGTACCTGCAGCAGCAGAGTCGGTTGGGTTCTGCTTGATGTAGGAGTGATCCTTCCACGCCTTCGCAGGCTCAAACGATCCGCCATCAGGGTAGGTCGCCATGGACAGCACGTTGAAATCTTCGTACGCTTGGACAGTCTCTCCAGGAAGCTGAGTAGGCACAGTATCCCCAAATGCGCCTTCTACAAGATACTTAGACTGGCCAGTTTCGTAGATATTGGTGGAGGAAATGTGGTTGTACCCCATTCCGTCACCAATCATGTAGATGATGTTTTTCGGCGCACCTGCCGTTTGTGCGTGGGCGGGAGTAGCAACCGTAGTCAAAACGATACCTGCAGACAAAGCAATTGCCGCAGCTCGCCGTGAATTCGAAAATGTACGCATGACTTTCCTCTTCTCAGTTTCGGATAACACCAGCTATAACGGCCAGTGCACACAACACCGAGAATCCTAAAAAACAAAAATTGCCAATAGGAGTCACTTACGTAAACAATCGATAAATACTAAGAAAAGAACTTCCTTAAATGGAGTAATCCGCTGGAGGCGCCGACAATAACTGCACGGCCAAATCGCGGGCGGTCTTGAGCGGCGTCACATCACGCATAAGACGCGCTCCTGCCAAACCACCATCTAAGAAAATAAGCAGTTGACTTGCCTGACCGTCTGATGGATAACCATTGATCTCATTGAGTAAACCGGTCATGGTGGAATGCATCCACTTTCGATGCTCCAAACACGCCTTAACAATCCCCCGTTCCGAATCAGTTTCCGGGCGTGGGTACTCACCCGCAGCATTCAAAAAATGCGAACCGCGGAATTCCTGCTTAGGTTCTTCTTCAACGGCCATATCAAAAAAGGCCAAGATCTTTTGCTGCGGATCTGTCATATCGACAGTGCGCTCGGTCCACGCAGCTCGGTATTGCTCATCAAGCGCTTCGATATAGGCAATCACTAGGGAGTCTTTTGAGCCGAATAGAGAATACAGAGACGCTTTGGCCACATCTGCTTCCCGCAGAATCCGGTCGATGCCAATAACACGAATACCTTCTGTAGTAAACAGATTTGTCGCTGAAGCCAACAGTCTACTGCGTGGGCTTGGCCGATTTCGGCGCGATTTCTTCTGAGGCATTACGTACTCTCCCTTCATTGAGCATCTCAAAGCATAGCTCTGTCCCTTCTCAGAATATAGACAAACCGGTATGTATGCTAATCTGAGTTCCCTTGGCGCTCACAATCTAGACCAAGCAACGACATGACGAGCTGCCCGGTGAGCGCGAGTGGGTCCGCAGCGGCACAGGACAGCAAAAAGCCAGCTACACATAGTAGCTGGCTTTTATGTTGCCGGTTAGACTTTTCTCACATCACAGTGAACTAACCTTGCGTTGCAATTACTTGCGGGTACCGGAGCGAATTGCACCGAGAATCCACAGAAGCAAGCAAGCACCCAGGGTTGCGGTGAAGATGGTCCAGATCCAGCCACCCAAGCCGTCCTCATTACCGAAGCCGAACAGGGACATGATCCAACCACCCAGCAGACCACCGATGACACCAACGATAATGTTGGTCAGCAGACCGTGGTCGCGCTTCATAATCTTCTCTGCGAGGAAACCTGCGATCGCACCGATGATAATCCAAGCAATGAATCCGAATCCACCCATGATATTTCTCCTTGTGTCATGCGCTGCAAAAAGTCACGCCGCGCCTTTTATTAAATGATTTTTCAATCCCAAGAGTCATGTTCTTGGGCACGACCCCATTCTAACCACGTTCTTTCACCACCTGCTGAGGGAGAAATTGGAAAAAACGGTGTTGTCAATAGAATCGTTAAGCCTTTGAGACACTATTGAGACTTTTTGCGACACACGAGAAATTCTCACCTGGGTAAATACGAATTTACGTGCCCAAATAGCCTGCCACCCGTAGTGAAAATGTTACAAACCTTAACCGTTTCTTAACCAAAATCTTGTGGAAATTCGCTCCTTTTAATGCCAAAACCGCCGCCCCAGTACATGACAGGGACGGCGGCGACAGTCTATATTAGGCAGACTCTGGACGGACCACCATAAGTGGGCACGGTGCCGATTGCACCAACGCACGCGAGGTGGAGCCAAGCAGCATTCCGCGGAATCCACCGCGACCATGCGAGCCCACGACAAGGAGCTGAGCATCCTTGGCATTCTCACTCAGGGCACGGACAGGGCGATCGCGAGCAATGATCTTGCGAACCTTGACCTCAGGGTATTCTTGTTCGAACTTGGCAAGTCGTTGAGTCAACAATTCACCTTGCTCACGCTCGACCTCTGCCCATTCAGCTTGGGCTGCAGCAAGGCCCGCGAGTGACGCTTGCGCTTGCATGTCCATCCACGTATGGATTGCAATAAGTTCAGCACCACGAGCCTGGGCTTCACGGAAAGCGTAAGCGGTAGCCTTTTCGGATACTTCCGATCCGTCTACACCTACTACAACCGCACCATACTTGTTGCGTTCAGAAATATTGTTATCCTTGCGCACGACAACAACTGGGCACGAAGCATGCGACACTACTGCTGCAGATACAGAACCCATTACCATGCCGGACAAGCCACCCATGCCGCGGGAACCCACGACGATCATGGTCACGTCGTGCGACATCTCAAGGAGCATATCGATGGGAGAACCCTCAGCAATCGTGTGACCGATCTTCAAATCGGGGAACTCAGCGTTAGCAATAGCGCGAGCCTGCTCGATATGTTCCATGGTTTCGGCCTGGAGGTCATCGAAAAGCTCTTTCGGCGGCACCATACCCTCTGCGTAGAGGAACTGTGGCATCGTATAGCTTGAGGCGATGCGCAGCGGAATACCCCGCTTGACCGCGGTGTTAGCTGCCCAACGAACTGCATTCTCGGCGGCCTCTGAGCCGTCGACGGCAACTACTACAATGTCTTCTTTAGCCATGGTGTATCCCTTCTCTCGCACCATTTCTTACACTCGCCAGTGTAGCCTTCTCCAACTGAAGATGGAGCGAGCGTACCCACTTTTAGGCTACTTATATGAAAACGATGACCAAAACCGACCGGTTTAGTTGGTTGTAGCGGCCTCGGCATTAGCGGGGAAGAAAATGGCATAGAGCCCCTCGGCTACGGGCAGCAGCGCGGCTCCGATACCATCAGAGGAAAACTGAATTGCTGGTTCAAGGAGTGCATTAAAATCCATGGCTAACACCATAGCTCACAATCACCAAGGACGAAAAGGGTACAGTCCGCTTCCTGTTCGCGACGGCCTCAATCCCACGCGGGCACGAGTGCCTGCCGATGCCCCCGGCATCACCGCATGGGATTTCGTCCTTGGCTTGATCATGGGGCAACGCCACCGCCACCTTGACGACAACGAAGCCGCACTTGAAAAGCGTTTTTCTGCTGGTGAAGTCGTCTTACGCAACGGTACACAATTACGACCAGAGTCTATGTTAAAGCCCGAACAGGATGTCTATTTCTACCGCACGCCGGCTCCCGAAATAGAAGTACCTTATGACATTCCCATTCTCTTTGAAGATGAACACCTTCTTGTAGCAGACAAACCACCTTTCATGGCGACTATGCCCAGAGCTCGCCACATTGTGCAAACCGCAACCGTGCAGCTTCGCCGTCAGACTGGGCTTTCGGAGTTGTCACCGGCGCACCGCCTGGACAGACTAACGTCTGGCGTATTGCTTTTCACCAAAACGCGTGAAGTCCGGGGAGCCTATCAAACACTCTTTGCGCGGCGGGAAGTGCATAAGACCTACAGCGCCATAGCTGCGATGAGCAATATTGCCGCGCCAACTAAGTGGTCATCACGCATAGAGAAAATACCTGGGGAAATCCAAAGCAAGCTTGTCGATGGCCCCCTCAATTCCCACACCCTGCTCCATGCAATTGAGCCACTCAATGACGTCGAGCACGAGCAAATTGAAGCCATTCATGGAAAACAGCCCCCTCAGGCGCGTTACATTCTAAAACCAACGACAGGAAAAACACACCAATTGCGCTTGCATATGTGGGCTGCGGGTGTGCCTATTCTAGGAGACCCTGTCTACCCCGTCGTCTTCCCAGAAGACTCTGAAGACATGTCCGTCCCCATGCACCTCACCGCTCGGTCGATTGAATTCGTTGATCCTCTAACGGGGAAGCCGCGGGAGTTTTCAACAGATCGAGATCTGTTCCGGTTGTAGTTGTTGTGTTTGTGGGTGGATCGGGAAAAACAGGACCGGCTTGGTGTGTGCTGGTCCTGTTTTCCTGTGTTTTATTTGGTTGTGTTTTGTTTGTATGTCGGCGGTGTCTTACTCTCCCACACCCTCCCGGGTGCAGTACCATCAGCGC
>JAXFXA010000029.1:0-20058 GCA_034091885.1 Corynebacterium sp. | reverse complement strand
GCCTCGATTCCATTGCCAACTTTCGGTCCTGCATTATTGCTTGGTAAAGAAGGTGCACGCGAATTAGTTTTTGCCAATCAGCGCGTTATCGCAGAAGTACTTAAGACTCGGGCGCACCACTTCCGCTACCCTACTATTGACCGAGCTCTTGCGCATGAACTGGGCCGCGAACAACTCTGTGACAGCCTGTGACTGCCGTTAACTGAACAATGCCCTAGGCCGAACCCGAATAACCAACTCGAGTGTCGAGCCTAGGGCAACTCCTAGCGTTTCTTGGAGCGGCGTTCCCGCACGCGCACTGCAATGCGCACCGGTGAACCGTGGAAACCGAAGCGCTCGCGGAACTTGCGCTCTAAGTAACGTCTGTAACCTGCATCCAAGAATCCGGTGGTAAACAAAACAATCGTCGGCGGTTGCGTACCGGCTTGGGTGGCAAACAGCACGCGCGGCAGACGGTTGTTCTTCATTGGAGGAGGATTAGCTGCAATGGCTTCACGCATCCACGTGTTCAACTGTCCCGTGGTAACGCGCTTATCCCAGCTCTCGAGAGCTTCCAGCATTGCCGGCTCAAGTCGCTGCAATGCACGCCCAGTTTCTGCAGAAATGTTGATACGGCTGACCCAGGGTAAGTGAGCGAGCTGTTGATCGATTTCGCGGTCAAGATAATAGCGTCGGTCCTCATCGACAAGGTCCCACTTATTGAAAGCGATGACTAGGGCCTTACCCGCCTCCAGGACCATGTTGAGGACACGCTGATCCTGCTCGGAGATTTCCTGGGAAGCATCGATAAGCATAATGCAGACTTCAGCTGCATCGATCACACCCCGAGTACGCAGCGAGGCGTAATATTCATGCCCTTGGGCGTTCTTAACCTTCTTACGCAATCCAGCCGTATCAATGAATTTCCACAGATTCTGTTCGAGTTGGACCAAGGAGTCCACAGGATCTACGGTTGTACCTGCAGCATTGTCCACAACGGAACGCTGCTCACCAGTAAACTTGTTCAACAGCGAGGACTTGCCCACGTTGGGTTTACCCACTAAGGCAACGCGGCGAGGGCCAGAAGTAATCGACTTCATGCGCGGTTCTTCAGGGAAAAGACGCAGCACCTCGTCCAAGACATCGGCTCCACCCCGACCATGCAGGGCGGAAACTGGCCACGGATCGCCCAAGCCTAAGGCATAAAACTCAGCCATATCGGCATAGAGTTTCTCCGAATCAAATTTATTAGCCACCAAGATGACCGGTACCTTCGAACGCTGCAACTTCTTTGCCATCACAGAATCAGTCTCAGTGATTCCCACAGTGGTATCTACCACCATGATGATGACGTCAGCAGTCTCCATCGCAACTTCGGCCTGGCGAGCAATAGCGGCGTGAATCCCGCGTACATTGGGGTCCCATCCACCTGTGTCTTGCACGTAAAAGCGGCGTCCTCCCCAATCAGAAACATAGGAAATACGGTCGCGAGTCACGCCGGGATGGTCTTCTACGACAGCTTCACGCCTGCCGAGGAAACGATTAACCAACGAAGACTTACCGACATTAGGGCGACCCACAATCGCAACCGTACACAGTGCTTCTTCTACGTGACCGTCAGGGTTAACGCCAAAAGCACGAGAAATCTCATCCCATTCTTCTTCGCTTAACTCCTCAGTTTCCATACCAGGAGCGACGAAGCTGGCATCGTCATAAACGGGCTCACTGAATTCAGACTCATCGAATTCGAAGTCGAACTCTTCTTCGTCGAATTCCTTCGAAGCCCAACCGCCATGTCGGTCTTCTACTTCCTCACCAGGAATAAACTGTCCTGCTGGATAGTGAAACTCAGTTTCTGCTTCCAAGTGGTTATCAGAGCGCGGGGAATTATCGGCTCCACCGGAGACGTTGTTGTGGTCAGTCATTAGCAGACTCCTTCACGATATTCAGTAGGGCTTCAATTACTTCTTCCCTGCTTAAGTTCGAAGTATCTACAATCACAGCGTCCTTAGCAGGACGCAGAGGCGAGGTTTCACGCGAAGAATCAGCGTCATCGCGCCGTTGAATATCGGCGAGAATAACGTCAAAGTCAGCATTCATTCCCGCGGCTTGGTTCTGATCGAACCGACGTTGAGCCCGAACTTCTGCAGAAGCAGTCATATAGGCTTTCGCTGGGGAATCGGCAAGCACGACAGTACCAATATCGCGGCCTTCTACAATGGCTCGTCCGCTTTCAAGCGCGATTTTCCGCTGTAGACGGACTAAATTATCCCTTACCTCCGGAATTGCTGACACTGCAGAGACGTTGCGGGTAACTTCATCCTCTCGAATTGCGCGAGAGATATCCTCATTTCCAAGAAAAACCTCAGTCGAATCAGGATCGGAAGAAATCCCTAGGGGCAGGTCCTCAGTCACAGCAATTACTCCGGCCTTATCGGTCGGATCTACCCCTGCGCGTAACACAGCCAGTGTAGCCACGCGATACATTGCACCTGTGTCCACATATTTAGCATCAAGTATTTTAGCGAGATTACGGCATGTTGTGGACTTGCCGGTGCCAGATGGGCCATCGACAGCCAACAATAGTCCGCCGTCAGGCATATTGGTCAGCGTCACATTCCCACCGCCTTGTACAAACTGGTCAACTCGCTGGAATTGAGCGCACGCAAGCCGCCCGGCTTCAGCTCACCGAGCTGGACGGTGTGGAGCTTGGTACGGACAAGGCGTTGCACCGGATATCCTGCTTCCTTTAGCATTCGGCGCACAATATGCTTGCGTCCTTCGTGCAACTCCACGCGCACAAGCGTTAATCCTTGGTTTTTGTCAACAATCTGAACATAGTCAGCCTTTGCAATACCATCATCAAGCTCAATGCCGTCACGCAATGCTCTGGCCAACTTATTGTCGCCTTCACCAAGAACGGTAGCCAAGTAGGTCTTAGTGATTTCATACTTCGGGTGCATGAGACGGTTAGCCAATTCACCGTCATTGGTTAGTAGCAAAAGCCCTTCCGTGTCGGCATCAAGACGCCCGACGTGGAACAGCCTCTGCCCAGCGGTTACCTTTTCTGCAACCAAGTCACCCACACACGGGCGACCCATGTCATCGCTCATCGTGGATTGCATTCCACGCGGCTTGTTCAAGACGAAGTACTCGTGATTTTCATTGACGTTCACGCGCACACCGTCAACTCGAATGATGTCAACGTTCGGATTTACGCGTACACCCTGACGTTTGACAACGTCACCGTTGACAGAGACGCGTCCATTATCAATGAGTACTTCTGCGTGGCGGCGTGAAGCCACTCCAGCCTTGGCGAGTACCTTCTGTAGGCGTTCTCCGCCATCATTCTGGGAAGAATTGGTATCGTTGGCATACAGCCAATCAGCACCAAGTTCACGCGCAACTGATTCAGCGCTGGCTTTGTTTTGCTGCGCATTTTTCAACCGGTCTGAGCGTTTTACGTTCTGGCGACGAGCCGGTTTAGCATTAGACAGCAACATGTCAACGTCGCGTCTTTTCTTTTCCGGTGTGCCGTCGCGGCGAGCGGGAGGAGTCAAGGAAACCATTCCTAACATATTTGAGTTTTGATCAATCTCGACCTAGTCTACCCGACCAACGAGAAAACGCCGATTAGTACTCCTCATCGATAAGGTCAACATCAGGAAGCAGCGGCGCCAGATCTGGCAATCGTGACAACGACTCAATGCCTAGAAGCTCCAAGAACAGCTCGGTTGTCTCATAACGGTGAGCTGCTCCCGCAAACTCGTCCCCAGAACCCTCTACTGCGCGGATCAATCCCCTCAGCTCAAGAGTACGCATTACGCCGTCAACATTTACTCCTCTAACTCCCGCGACTTGAGCTCGGGTACAGGGCTGGCGGTAAGCAACCACAGCTAGAGTTTCCAAGGCGGCCCGCGATAATTTGGTTTGGGTTCCGTCAAGCAAGAACTTCTCTACGGCACCAGCATTGTCTTTACGCGTGTATAAGCGCCATCCGCCGTCCGTCTCCCGCAATTCAATTCCGCTACTGCGAGAGACAAACTCATTCTGAATCTCTTTTAGGCACGCCTTCACGACAGATTCTTCACTATCAAGTACACGCGCGAGCTCCGCAGCAGTAACCGCGGAATCAACGACAAGAAGAATAGACTCCACTTGACTACGAAGTGGAGATATAAGGGGCAAATCCATAAGACATCACCTTAGTCCCAATTAGCTGCAGCAACGACAGCTGGGTCGACGTCTAAACCGGTCCACGCCACGTGCAAAGGACCGAGTTGCTCAGGTTGTTCAGTATCGATTGCTCGAGCCTTGTACAACTCTAACAACGCGAGAAATCGCCCGACGATTTGTATCGATACCGTGCAATCGCGGTTCAGAGCGCCAAAGGTCATCCACCGATGTGGCCCCAGAAACTTTAAGGTTTCCATAATTCTTCCAGCTTGTTCCGGCACGGATACTGCCACGTGATGGATATGCCCTGTTCCGACGGATTCAGGTGGCTTAGGACGAAAGACGCTCGCAGCTAACTCAGCGAACGATTCTGGCGAATGACTCAACTGAACCGGCGGCAGCAATGTGGCAAATGCCGGTTCCATACTGACCGCACGCGGATAGCTCCGCTGAGCCGCGCGTTGCCACTGTGAGAACAAATCCGCAACTTCCTTGTAAGCCTTGTACTGCAATAATCGCGCGAACAATAAGTCGCGAGTTTCCAGTAGCTCGAGGTCGTCATGGCTGTCCACGTCACCGCGTGGTAGCAGCCGTGCAGCCTTGAGGTCTAATAAGGTAGCAGCCACAACTAGGAACTCGGTTGTCTCATCCAAACTCATCCCAGTTCCCAATGATTTGGTGTACGCGACAAATTCGTCGGTGACCTCGCTTAGAGCGATATCCGTTACGTCTAGTTTCTTCGCTTGAATAAGCTGCAACAAGAGGTCAAAAGGACCCGAAAAATTTGCTAGGGCAATTCTAAAACCCGTAATCTCAGGCTGTATCGCCTCTATGACCTTCGAGCTTTCCTGCGCTACATGCATGACCCAGAAGTGCCTAGCACCGACTAGTGCTTGGTCCGTTCAATGACCTCAAGCGCGAGGTTGCGATACTGCGCCGCTGCTTGTGATGACGGCGCCCAGGTGGTTATTGGTTCACCTGCAACTGAGGTCTCAGGGAAACGTACTGTTCGAGTGATGACGGTGTCGAATACCTTGTCCTCAAAGTAATCAACAACCCTAGACATCACTTCGCGCGCGTGTTTTGTGCGGCGATCAAACATGGTCACTAAAATACCGACGATCTCTAAATCAAAATTGATACGCTCAGAAACCTTCTCCACGGTATCGGTCAGCAAAGCCAATCCTCGCAGGGAGAAGAACTCACATTCCATGGGAATGATCACGCCTTGCGAACACGCCAACGCATTAACTGTTAACAGCCCCAGCGATGGCTGACAGTCAATAATGATGAAGTCATAATCTTTGCGCACTGGGCGTAACGCGCGCGCCAAGGTGTGTTCACGTCCGACCTCATTGACCAGTTGGAT
The DNA here is from genome assembly GCA_034091885.1 of Corynebacterium sp. Taxonomy (GTDB): domain Bacteria; phylum Actinomycetota; class Actinomycetes; order Mycobacteriales; family Mycobacteriaceae; genus Corynebacterium. The sequence continues at coordinate 14,534 of JAXFXA010000029.1, read as the reverse complement.
CTCAGCAGCCGAGAGGTCAATATTTGCCGGCACGAGATCTAAACCTGCAACGTCGGTGTGCTTTATCGCCGAGTGAATTGACACTTGGCTATCAAGCATTACGTCATAAATCGTGTCTTCAATTTCATCGTGACTGAGTCCTAGCCCTGCAGACAAGGCTCCTTGGGGGTCCAAATCGACCAAGAGAACCTTCCGGCCCAGTTCTGCCAAGCATGCACCCATGTTAATGGTCGAAGTTGTTTTACCCACGCCACCTTTTTGGTTGCACATCGAGATAATCGTTGCTGGACCATGGTGGTCTAAGGGTGGAGCTGCAGGAATCTCCCGAAGGGGCCGACCAGTAAGACCAAGATTTGGCTCGGCCGGATCAAATAAGCCTTCTTCGCTCACGATTCCTCACTTTCCGCTGACACACGTAAACACGCCACCGAATAACATGGACGTGATTTAGATAAGAAACAGCGTACCTTCTTCTTGGTATAGCCACTACTAATAGACCAAATCAAGCCCTCAGCCTAGATATTACCGGTGGTGTTGCCCACGCCGAGGGCGGCGTTTGCGGAGCACCAGCGCCACAATTGCTGCCACGAGTCCCACTACAACGACTCCACCGAGTATAATCAGCGCAATCAAAGTGATGCCTGCGACGGTTCCATTGTTCCTACCTGTCTGGGCTTCGGAAGACGTACTGTCAAATACGTCTCCAGAACCTTTCGCCACTGACTGGTAATTCGGATCTTCCAATACTGCTTGCACAGCAACTCCAGTCCCATCGTTACGCACGAGTTGCATGATAAATGGGTTATCCGGCGCTTCGCCCTCTGGATAAGTCAGCGTTAGCTGACGCGAAGCGATGTCTGTTTCCCTAGTTACGTTTTCAATGATATTTCGGTTGGCATCCACATAGCGCAACGTAAACTGTTCGCGGTCTAAGTTGCCAAACCTGTTGTAGAAACTCATCGCCTCGGTCATACCTAGGTTTACAGTGATAGTTGAGCCTTCGATACGAGACTCTAAGTAGAGTGTCTCCGCCTGTTCTTCGTCTACAACGGCTGCAGGACGCCGTTCAGGAGTAGTTCCCGGAACTACCGGCAAAGCGGCATTTTCTAAATTCGATGTTGAACGCTGATTGCCGTTTTGGACATCGTCCGTTCCCGCTGGCGGATTCTCTCCTCCGACGGTGTTACCATCATTTGCGGTGGCAGGTTGTCCACCCGTATTTGAAGTCGATTCAACTTGCTGGGCGTTTCCTGCAGGTTCGGCGACTAGTGTAATGGTCGCGCTTCGCCCCTGGGCAGTTACGGGTACGGAAATGGTTCCTCCCTCTGAAGGAGCAGTAATGGTCACTGAGTTTCCTGCAGTGGCAACGCTCCAAGCACCGTCGTTATAGCTTGCCGATGCCGCCACAGGCAGCTGAAAAGTAGTAGTCTGACCCGCAGGCACTGAGAACGGAGTCGACAGTGCAGCAGCAATTTCCTCGGGAGAGTAACCGCCTTGAGCCAAGTTTGTCACGCTCTCTGATGCATTCGCAGCTCCCCCAACGCAGTTAATACCTAATGCGGCCATCACTATTACAGCAAGCGCGGCATTGCGTCCCTGCACGGAGAGAAAATGATGTCGCACGAGTTTGGTTGGGTTGAAAGGTGGCATGGGACTCCTCGTCGTCATAAATAATCAGGAAACAAGTCTATTAACAATTAATCGAAAAGACGAATAGCTAAATCATTCTATGAGCGCGGATGCGCCAGAGCCCACATTTCTCGGAGTGAGTCAGCCGTGACGTGTGTGTAAATCTGAGTGGTCGTGACCGACGAGTGCCCAAGTAATTCCTGTACGCTACGCACATCAGCCCCGCCTTCCAAAAGGTGTGTGGCAAAGGAATGACGCAGGGTGTGGGGAGAGATCTTTTTATTCAAACCGGCACGCTGGGCAGCGTCTTGGATAATTGCCCATGCGCTCTGCCTGGATAGCGGTCGGCCGCGTGTGTTGAGAAAAAGCTCGGAAATTCCGCCGCGGTTAAACTGCGGACGCGCTCGCACCAAGTAGGAGTCAACTGCTTTTCTCGCCATTGATCCCAAAGGTACGATTCGTTGCTTATTGCCTTTCCCAGTCAAGGTCAATACATCAACATCGCCGCTTACATCATCGACATGCAGCGCTAATACTTCGGAAATGCGTGCCCCGGTTCCATAAAGCAGTTCGATGAGTGCTCGGTCCCGTAGGTCGATAACGGTGGCGTGGTCATCGGGACGAATTGCATCGATAAGCTGCGTAACCTCTTCGACTGATAGGGTGTCTGGAAGATGCTGCCCTTGTGCTGGGGGTTTTACCTCAGCTGCGACATCAACGGCTAGCTCTCCCTCTCGGACTGCAAACTTATGCAAGCCCCTTGCGACGATGAGTGCGCGAGCTGCACTAGACGCCGCTAAGGGTTTCGCCCCTGCGACACCTCTGCGTAGGTCGCTGACATAGGCTTCGAGATGAGTAGGAGTGACGTCGCTCAACTTCTGCATTCCTGCAGCATAAAGCCATTTTAGGTAGCGTTCGAGGTCGCGCCGATAATTGCTCAATGTATGTGCAGAGGCACCCTTTTCCACCGCCAGGTGATCCAACCACGTTGAAGCTATCTGGCTTAGCTGCGGATGGATGTCACTCAGATCGGATGGCGTAGAAGGCTTAGGCATCGAGAGCTTTCAGATCTTCTCCCCGCCGACGTGATGCAATTGAGGTAGGACGTAAATCGAATGCTTCTTCAACGTTACGAGCACGGTTGCCACGTTCAACTACCTCGTGTGCGGCGAAAATTCCTGCTATCGCGATCGAGTTTACGATTTCACCGCTTAGGATCTCACGGACAGCGTCATCAAGAGCAATCCAACGAAACTCCATATCGTCTTCTTCATCACCCGTGTCTGTCAAGCGATCAACCTCGTAGAGATCGCGCGCAAGAAAAATCCGTACAGCTTCCTCGCTAAATCCAGGCGAGGTTACAAGGTCGCACAAAACTGCCCAGGAATCAGCCGCCAGTCCAGCTTCCTCTTGCAACTCACGCTTTGCTCCCGCTAACTCGCTTTCTCCCCTGACATCGAGCAAGCCCGCAGGTAGTTCCCACAGCCGTCGTTTAACACTATGGCGGTACTGGTTCACCATGGCGATGTTGCCGTCTGTATCCAGAGCAACAACAGCCACTGCACCGAGGTGTTCAACCACATCGCGATGCGCGGTTCCACCTGACGGCATCGACACCTCGTCGCGGCGCAGTGCCAAAATAGGTGACTCGGTAATTAGTTCAGAAGAAACGGTCTGAAAGTCAAAGCCCATGACGGATTTGTGCTCGCTTTACTAAATAAAGGAAGTTCTAAGACTGATGTGGCAACGGCGGTGCCACGGCGTCGACTCCGTCTGCAATACCATAGTTTCCGGCACCACCATTGAGTTGTTCGAAGACAGCGAGAGCCGTGGCGAACTGTGCAAAATCACGGTCAATGGGGTCAACCGTTGAGATTTGTCCAGAAGGCTTGACTACTCCAGCTTCACTCTTGGAGCGAAGGATATCTAGCACGCCGCCTTCCTCAGCCGCCTGGCTTCGTCCAACCACTACAGTGTAGGTACCAGCGGCATCAAAAGCATTGATAAACTTCACCGCATTGTCGGTGTAGTACTCATCGCCGCCACGACCGGTCACTATCACTACGGCTTGCGCTGGAATGATGGTGCCAGACTCATAAGAAAGATAGCCATCCTTGTTCAAGGCCTCTAATAACGCAGCTCGGTCCTCCACACTTGCATAAGGAGAAACGGTTTGTGGGTCAAGTAACAAAGCTGCAGCTAGCGCCTGGCCTGAGTGAGTGCCAGCGGCTAGATCCTTTTCACTCAGCTGGGCTCCGGCTGGCAGTGCATTAGCAATAATAGACTTCAACCTATCAGCCCCGCCTGGGTGGAAAAATTCATTAGACAGCGTGATTGTGCCAGCATCGGTGGCACCTGCATTGTCCAATTGCTTACGAACACCCTTAACGTCGCGCTCGCTCGCATCACCTGTTGCGATAACCATCACAGGACGTGACGTCAATGTTCCTGCCAGTGAGGTAGCTCCCAGTTCTTCAATCAAAGAGTCAGCGGCGCCAACCTCATCTTGTAGTCCTTGGTTTTCTACCAAGAGCCGCCGATGTTCTTCGCGAATGGGATCACCACTGCCGCTGCCTTGTACCCCTGTCATGTTAGGGGCTAGAACCAAAGCCCCGAGGGCGATACCGAGTGCCGTACCAAAGCCGAGGCCTGTGATGACCAGGGCACTTTTTACAGAATTCTTTGAGGTCATCGTTTACTTACCTGCACCTTGATCGGAAGAAAATACCTGCCCAATGCTGTGAGCGAAATTGTCCCACGTTGTCTGTAGGTTCTCCGCGAACCCGCCATTGCCACCCAATCCGATCACCAACACGAGAACGGCAAGTGCAACCAGGATTCCTAGCAAAGCCCACATCCAAGCAATTGAGGATCGACCGGGAACCGTGTAGAGATTCACAATGGCAGAAGAGTCGACTAAGTTACGACCTGCCTTCAAACGGGTAAGCATAGCCGCTGGTGTTGCATGCGCCTTATTGGCAAATACATCATCCAGATCGACGGAATTACCAACCTGAACAATCAACTCAGCTTGGTGGTAATCCGCCAGCATTAGTGCTAGATCGGTAGCGCTATCGGTAGCCGCAGGGAAGGTCATTGCACCGATGCCTAAGTCTTGGATACGTTCCAGGCCCTCAGCAGTACCATCAGGTTCAGCCGGTAAAATGACTCGCGCACCGGATCGCAAAGTCTCGGCTGCCACATCTTGTGGATTTGCCACAATAAAATCCGGAGTATAACCCAGATCTACAAGGGAATCTGCGGCCTGATTAACGCCAACCAAGATAGGCTCGTACTCCCGAATAAAGTTGCGTAGTTCTTTAATTTCAGCGCGATGGTCCTCCGAAGGCGAAACTACGACAACCTTTCGCCCCTTCATCTCCACGCCGACGTCGGGGATTCCTAGGCCATCGATAAGCAAAGGGCTTTCAGAATGGATAAACTCAATGGAATTGCCGAAGTACGCCTCCATGTGATCGATGAGTCCGCGCTGCGATTCGGCGAATTTCCGCTCCGCCGCAGCTCGCTCGACAACGGCTCCTTGTCCAATGAGTTTTTCGCCGATATAAACGCCGCCATCGTCGGTAACGCGCGCTTTTTTGCCGTCTTTAAACTCAGAGATAAAAGTTTCTCCTACTGCCTCAATCAAGATGATTCCGGCATCAAGAAGCATGTGCGGGCCATAATTGGGTACGGTACCGGTAGAAAACTGAGCAACATTGACCACACTCGAAGGAGCCAGATCAATCAACGCCTGAGCTTCCTGCCGGGAAATATTCGCGGCATTAATTACCGCGATATCTCCCGCGCGAAAACGTTTAAGACCGGTACCAAAGGGGGTGCAATCGCGCAGTGCGCCGTGGGTACCAGGTAAATCAGCATTCTTAGAAAACAGGCTCATAGCATCCATTGTTCCTTACTGACATAAAGAACCCTGTTAAGGCACGCGGAAACCTTCAACTTCAGCTTGAGCCTTGTGGAAAAGCTCTTTAGCGTGTGCTCGACCGGTATCGGTATCATCCAAACCGGCCAACATACGAGCAAGCTCTTCGACACGCTCTTCGGGACTCAGCACAACAACCCCGGACGTTACCGATTCATCTGTGACATCCTTAGCAACTGTCACGTGGTGGTCAGCATAAGCAGCAACTTGCGGAAGGTGCGTGACCACTATGACTTGATTGTGGGTAGCAAGTTTGGCCAATCTCCTGCCGATTTCTACGGCTGCACGCCCACCGACTCCGGCATCAACTTCGTCGAAAACCATGGTGACACCGCTAGTGTTTTCTGCAAGCACTACCTCTAATGCCAACATTATGCGCGAGAGCTCACCTCCCGATGCCGCATTCGCCAATGGTTGCGGCGTCGCGGTGGGGTTGGGGGCGAGTTTGAACTCCACTTCATCTGCACCACTAGCTGAGTAAGTACCCATGGTGACCTCGACTACGAAGCTTGCTTTAGGCATAGCCAACCCCCGCAATTCCGCAGTGACAGCGTCCGCAAGCTTATCGGCGGCGTGCGCACGAGCATCGTGAAGCTTCTTGCCCCACGCCATGACTGCAGTCTGTGCCTTCTTTACTTCCTTTTCTAAGGCCTCAATAGCCTCCGTCGATACATCCATATCACGCAAAGCTTCTTCGGCATTGTCGCGCCAAGCAATGACACCATCAATATCGCCAGCATATTTCCGTGTCAAGGTCCGCAAGCTTTGCTGCCGATGCAAGCTTTCCTCCAACAAAGTTGGATCTGCTGGCAAAGAGGACAGAAACTGGCCAAGTTCAGCCGCGATGTCCCGCAATCTTGTTGTCAACTCCGCCATTTGTTGGCCCAATCCAGCCAGCTGCGTATCTTCACTGGCTACTAAAGCCTGCTCAGCGTTTCCTAACAGCGAGGACGCAGAAAGCTCGGCAAAACCCGAGTCAGCACTGCTAGTTTCTGAACCATCGATGGCAACAAGCGCTTCCGTTGCCGCGGAACGAAGTCCGTCTAAATCTTGCAGACGTTTGATACGGGTTACCAACTCCTTATCCTCACCGCTTTGCGGGTCGACGTCATTGATCTCAGCGATACCAAACTGCAAGCGATCAATTTCTTGCGCGAGTTCACGGCTAGATTGCGTCCGGCGCTTGAGATCCTTTGCTAGTTTCTTCCACTCCGAAAAGGCCGCGGAATATCCTTCCGCTATCTCATAAATAGCCGGATCAGATCGATCCAACGCTTCTCTCTGCTGAGTTGTGCCGAGAAGGCGAAGTTGGTCATTTTGTCCATGAACTGTGAGAACTAACTCAGCGAATGACTGCAGCTTTGCAGCGGGGACTTTTCTTCCTGCCAGGTGCGCATGCGAACGACCAGAAGCCGAAACTGAGCGGGAAACTATAACCTCGTCCTCGTTATCAACGCTTCCATCAATTTCTGTCACGAGTTCTTCAACAGCTGTTTTCGCCTCCGAATGCAGGTTGGCTGTGTCAAACGTTCCGTCAACAATCGCCTTTGACGCCCCGCCCCGAACTCGTGAAGCATCAGCGCGTCCACCAGCTAACAAACGGAGACCCGTGACCACCATAGTCTTTCCGGCACCAGTCTCACCGGTCAATACCGTCAGCCCCGGTCCCAACTCGACATCCGCGGAGGCAATAACGCCGAGATTCCTGATGCTGATATCGGCTAGCACGTTGTGACTCTCACTTTCTGGAAACCGTCTTGTGGCATGAATTCTCTAACGCTGAGGTCCGCGCCAGCCCTCAACGGGCAGGTGCAATTTAGTAACCAGGCGATCAGTAAATGGTTCGTCGTCAAGACGCACCCACTTGATGGATTTAGCACCACGTGTAACCTCGATGCGAGAACCCGGCGGCATATCGATGTGCCTAAACCCGTCCAAAATAACCACTGCCGGCGACGTTGCAGAAGCAGATTCAACGGCCACAGTTGAACTTGGTGACACAACAAGGGGTTTGGTAAATAATGCATGTGCATTATTGGGCACTACCAAAATAGCATCGAGCTCAGGCCATAACACTGGTCCCCCTGCTGAAAAAGCATAAGCTGTGGACCCAGTGGGAGTAGATACGAGTACTCCATCGCAACCAAAAGCCATTACGGGACGTCCGTCTACTTCCAGAATGGCATCAAGGACCCCCGAACGGTTCAAGCTTTCCATGCTGAGTTCGTTGAGAGCCCAACCTCTGCCAATTTCCTGTCCGTCAGAATCAAACACAGAACAATCGATGGTCATGCGGTCTTCGACGTGATAACTACGATCGATAACGCAGTGTATTGCTGACTCCAGCGACTCGCGCTCGCCCTCAGCCAAGAAACCAACGTGGCCCAAATTGATACCGAGAACCGGTACCTCCACGCAATGAGCCAAATCCGCAGCGCGCAAAAATGTACCATCTCCGCCCATAACAAGGACGAGTTCACAGCCACGCGCCGCGCCTAGGGTGTGTTCAACTCGGGGCAGCGTGGACAAAGTGCGAGACTCCACCACTGACTCGCGCACTGCGATGCGGACATCGATGCCTGCTTCTAGCAAAAGCTCGGCAGCTCGTTCAGCATCGCGAAGGTTGCCTTCCCTACCAGTATGGGGAACAAGCAGTATCCGGCGTTTGGTTGCCGGTTGAGAATTAACCCCCGAAGTCACTGTGGCCCCTCCTGTACTGCCTTATCAATCATTGCTAAGACTTCATGTTCTGAAGCGCTGCTGGTTCCATTGTCCTTGACCAGCCACAAAAAATATTCCACGTTTCCGCTGGGGCCAGGCAAGGGCGAGGCCACTACACCGCGACAGCTTAAGCCCATTTTGAGCGCAAAGCGCGCTATGTCTGCGACCACTTCCGCGCGAAGTTCGTGACTCCGCACCACTCCAGATGCTCCAATGCGGTCCTTTCCGACCTCAAACTGTGGTTTTACCATAGGCAGCATCACTGCTCCCTCACGCATCACCTCGACCATAGCCGGCAGCGTCAGTTTCAAGGAGATAAATGACAGGTCGCCCACCATAGCGTCACATAAGCCATTCGTATGCTCAACGGTGATATGGCGGATATTGGTCCGGTCAAGAACTGTCACACGGGGGTCGTTTTGCAACCGCCAAAGCAACTGTCCATAACCCACATCAACAGCGAGAACTTCTCTCGCACCTTTTGCTAAGCAGACATCAGTAAATCCGCCTGTCGATGCCCCCGCGTCAAGCACCCGCAGACCTTCTAGATCGACATCGAATGCCTCTAATGCACCCAACAGTTTATGGGCACCGCGCGAGGCCCATTCGTCAGCTTCGCCGCCTTCGACGCGGATGGATACCTCAGGCTCAACAATGGTTGCAGGTTTGGTTGCCTTGAAACCACCGACGAATACGCGCCCGTCCTTGATCATCTCAACTGCGGATTCCCGAGACCGGGCAATCTTACGACGCACAAGTTCAGCGTCTAATCTACGGCGTTGGGGGGCCATTAACTCTCCTGAAGTGCTTGACGTAGGACCTCGTGTGCATCGTCGAGTCGTTGAGCATACTTCGCTAAAGACTCAGCTGCTTCGAGCTCAGGTGCAGCGAAGATATCAACGATAGCTTGATCGATGTACGCGGGCGTAGTTGTTATAGAGTCCGGATCACGCGGTTTGGGCTGTGACATCCTAGCGCCAGCCTTGTACGATACGCTCCGCGGCAGGCGAAACCGGTTGAATGTAGCGAGGAGGATGAGGCATAGCCCACGCTACTTCTGCAACCGTTCGTAGAGCTTGCATTGAGGTTGCGTCGTCATCACCCTTATCTAGGAGAATGTCTGGACCATCCACACGGGCTGTAAATCCTCCTTGAGCGCTAGGGCGCAATTGTTCCTTAGGTGCGAAAATATCGCCCATTGATTGTGCCAAGTAGGTAGGACGGTGCTCTAGAGGCGCTTCTATAAGAGCCATCTCCAAAGACACGCCCGTCATGACGTGCAGCGTATCCATCGAAGCAGCATTTCCACCAGCGATATCAGTATCTAGCCGGTCTCCTACCGCCAATGGTCGCGAAGCACCCGCTTCACTCGCTGCTTGAAGAAACATTGCCGATCCAGGTTTACCAGCAGAAATAGGTTCGATGCCAGTCGCAGTCTGTACAGCTGCAACTAAAGAACCGTTACCGACAGCAAATCCTCGCTCCGTGGGCAACGACGTATCTAAATTGGAGACGATATACTTCGCACCAGCTCGAAGAGCCAAAGCTGCTTCGGTCAGCTGCGCCCACCCAATATCTGGTGAGAACCCCTGCAACACCGCAGCAGGTTCATTATCTGCAGAATCCACGACCGTAAATCCTTGCTTACGGGCGAGGTCTCGAAAAGAATCCGCGCCAATGACAAGGACTTTGGACCCGACTGGAACATGCTGTGCGGCTAGTGCTACGGCAGCTTGTGCGGAGGTTACAATCTGGCTCGCGGAAGTTGCTAATCCGATCTCTGCCAGCATTCCGGCGACTGTCTCAGGAGCCCGCGATGCATTATTGGTGACATACAGCGCCTGCACAGGGGCGTTAATAATAGCTTCGACAGCACCGGGAATCGCGCGACCGCCTTCCCACACGGTCCCGTCGAGGTCTAAAAGCAAGGCGTCATAGTCAGCGATGAGACTCATAGCTCCTCCAGGCGCTCCTTAGCATCGGTAAGCTCCTCAGTGTCTAAAGAAGCAGTATGAGCAAACCACTCTTTAGCCTCATCCGTGCGTCCTGCTTCTGCAAGCGCATGTGCATAAGCATATGACAAACGCATCGCCGTCAATCCTCGATCGTCCTTATTGGGATTGACTCTCTGCAAGGTCACAACTGCCGATTCATTCTGACCCAAATCTTGTCGCGCACCAGCGACCACAATCGCGAGCTCAACTAATGAATCGGAATCCAGCTGGCGTACCTCTTCACCGCGGGCGATCTCAATTGCCTTCTCAGGACGCCCGAGACCGCGTTCGCAGTCTGCCATCACAGCTAACATGCCAGGACCACCAGACATACGGCGGGCGGCGCGCAATTCGCTGAGAGCCTCTTTCCATTCACCTGCATGGTAAGCAGCAATACCTGCTAATTCACGTACTACAGACACGCGTCCCGCCCTATCCTTAGCAGCACGGGCATGGCGTAGCGCCAGCTGTGGATCATCATCCATCCACTGAGCGGACATAATCATGTGCTTGGCAACGGTCTCCGCGTTATCCTTCGACAGCACCCGAAGATCTTGGAGAACTAACCGGTCCAAGTCATTGATGTCGAGGTCACCGGGCAAATCCGGCTCACTTAGACGCTTGTTAAGACGCTCCTCGCGGAACCCTGAACGTTGCGGCGAAGAGGACCGCTTCTTCTCCTCATCACGCCGGCGGTCAAATGAGCGACCACCCCCACGCTTGTCGTCCCTACGCCGTCCTTGGTCGCGGCCGCCTTTGCGATCTCTCCCGCCACTAGCCCTTCCCCCACTAGTTCGACGGCCGCCATAGTTACCTTCAGACATTCAACGCTCTTTCTACACATACTGTGAAAAACATACGGGATTAATCCTAGCGGCTAGACGGCGTAAATCGTATTCACTGGCTCCCCTAGCCCGATAAATCCAAGCCTAGAAAACCAGCGTATTGAGAAAACGCTGTGCTCGTTCGGTCTGAGGATTATCAAAGAAACGCTCCGGCTCATCAATTTCTACGATTCGGCCGGCATCCATGAAGATGATGCGATCACTGACAGCACGAGCAAAACTCATTTCATGGGTGACAACCAACATTGTCATGCCTTCCTTGGCTAGCCCCATGACCACGTCCAGGACCTCGCGCACGATTTCGGGATCCAGCGATGCCGTAATTTCATCGAGAAGCAATGCTTTTGGCTGCATCATAAGCGCGCGAACAATTGCTACCCTCTGCTTCTGGCCACCGGAGAGCTCCCGAGGCTTGGCATCAGCTTTATGCTCGAGCCCAACGCGCTTGAGAAGTTCCATAGCACGCGGCTGTGCCTCGGCAGGATCGACATGGCTGACCACCTTTGGTCCGATTAGCAGATTCTTCATCACGCTAAGATGCGGAAACAGCTCATAGTTCTGGAAGACCATTCCCACTTGTGTGCGGACATCTTTCCACGCAGACTTGCTCTTTCGCGCAGCGGCTCCGGCAATAACGTTTCCGTCTAGATTTATGGTGCCACCCTGGATTTCTTCAAGTCCATTGATAGTGCGTAGAAGAGTGGACTTTCCACAACCGGAGGGTCCGATAATGGAGGCAACCTCGCCCCGCTTGACGGAGAGATTGATATCGTGGAGGGCTTGGTAGCCGTCAGGGTAGATTTTTTGCACACCGCGCAACTCAATAAGCGCTTGGTTAGTTGTAGGGAGTGTGCTCATGAGAGTTTCCACCTGCTTTCAAGTTTTCGAGAACCCCAAGCGATGGGAAAACACACCGCAAAGTAGAGGATAAAGACTACCCCGTACACCCACAAGGCGGCGCCGGGATAAGTGAAACGGTTGGCGTCAATAATCTGCTGCGCTACCTTCAAAACCTCAACGACACCAATCAAAACAACTAACGATGTTGTCATGATCATGCGGTTGGTCAAGTTGATGGTCGCGGGCAACAAGCCACGAATAGCCTGCGGCACAATAATGTGGACAAACATCTCTCTGCCTTCAATACCAAGTGCCCGCGCCGACTCGTACTGATGCCGAGGAATGGATTGCAAAGCTGAGCGCACCAAATCCCCCATCTCCGCGGTACCCCACAGGGTAAACACCAAGATGGCGGCCACTTTCGCGTCTAGGCTAATTCCAAAGCCGCGTGTGAGATCAAAATAGACCAAAAAGAGCAACACCAGTTGCGGCATGATACGAATGAACTGCAAATAGGCTTGGCTGACAATGAACACTGTCTTACTCGTGCTCGTCATAATAATTCCTAGCACGGCCCCTAGGATGACGGAAAGCACCATTGAAAACAATGCGATCTGCATTGACGTCCATAAGCCGGAAAGCAAACGCCAGAAGTTTCCTCCTTCAAAGAGGATATTAAGATCCGAAAACATGCTGACGGTACCTCCGTTCTACGTAGCCGGCGATAAGAGATACCGGTAACAAAATAATTAGATAGAACGTCACCAGCAAAAACAATGCCTCACGAGTCTCGTAGGCAGACCCTATTTGTTCTTTCGCAACGAATACCAGCTCAGGCAGGGCAACCACGCCTACAACTGATGTCTCCTTGATCAAAAATATGACGTTAGCGGTGAGAGCCGGTGCAGCGATAGCGAGAGCTTGTGGAAGCACAATGTGACGCAATGATTGCAGCCTACTCATGCCAAGACTTAACGACGTCTGCGTTTGAATACTATGGACGGACTCAAGACCAGACCGCAAAGCCTCCGCCATATAGCTTCCGCCCAAAAATGCTAAGCCAACGATAGCGCACGTCTCTGATTCTAAGACAATCCCGGCTTTGGGTAAGCCGAAGTAGAGAAAGAACAGCTGCACGAGCAACGGTGTGTTCCGTGAGATTTCAATGTAAATATTGACGATATTCATCAAAACCGGCACACGGAACAACTTAATTCCTGCACACAACAACCCGACTAAAAATGCAAAGCAAATGCCCAAAGCGGCAATCCTCAGCGTGAGAACTGCCGCTTCCGCATAGACCGGGAGGTTGTCACGAACAACCTGAAAATCCATGATTATTAAAGCTGTCCGCCTTCGACTACGAGGTCGTCTGCTGCGATGCCGTCGCCGTAGACTGGCTTGAGAGTCTTATCGAAGTCCTTGTGGAAGAACTCTTCTTTTGCCAACTCCACTTGGTGCTCATTTAACCAGTCCAACAAAGCAGTATTGCCCTTCTTCACCGCAGGAGCAATAGTGTCAATGTCTCCCATGGTTGGGATCGTAGCGCTAAAGCCCTCCGACGCATTGGCGAAAGCTAGAGCCTCAGTATTGTCTGTCACCCAAGCATCTGCGCGGCCATCGATAAGCGCATTCGATGCCTCGGTGTACTGCTCGAACTTAACTAGGTCGACCTCAGGATATTTCGCTTCCAAGTAGGACTCTGCAGTCGTACCCTTGACAACAATAACCTTCTTACCTACAAGGTCAGCGGGATCATTGATAGGTGCGGAGTCAGGAGTTACAGCACCCAAAGCAACCTTCATATAAGGGTTAGCAAAATCAACTTTTTCCTGACGCTCAGGAGTAACAGTGAAATTCGCCAAGAGGACATCGACTTTGCCCGTGTCAACAAACTCCACACGGGAAGCAGCCTCAGTAGTAACAAACTCAGGAGTAACACCCAAATCCTCAGCAATACGACGCCCATACTCAACATCGTAACCAGCAAACTCACCATTAGAATCAACGAATCCAAAAGGAGCCTTGTCGGAGAACACACCAATACGAACTGTGCCAGAATCCTTAATCTCATCTAGGCTACGAACACCGGCTACTGATGCCGACTTCTCTTGGGTGCCAGCTTCCGAACGCGAAGGCGCACTGGAGCTACCTTGGGAACCACAAGCTGTCAAAACTAAAAGGGCAAGTACCGAAAGCGCCGCAATAACAATTGCCTGCGCACGCGCCGAAAAACGCACAGAAATACCAGACACAAAAATTCCTTAACTCTAAATAGCTAGGTCATGCAGAAACGCTACAGACTTAGCTAAAGACAATTTGGTTTATTAAAACCATACCACCCAGTCTATTACATTATGGGGAATTTAAGAAATCAGACCTATAGATCAAAAATGCACCGTAGTGATTCTACGGTGTGTGGTTTGTGGGTGGATCGGGAAAAACAGGACCGGCTTGGTGTGTGCTGGTCCTGTTTTCCTGTGTTTTATTTGGTTGTGTTTTGTTTGTATGTCGGCGGTGTCTTACTCTCCCACACCCTCCCGGGTGCAGTACCATCAGCGC
>JAXFXA010000028.1:0-5263 GCA_034091885.1 Corynebacterium sp. | reverse complement strand
AAATTTGTGGGGGAAGTTCCGTGGAGACTTTACTCGTCGACTTATCCGGCTTATTGCTTCATAGTGCTACGGAGCCCAGCCGATCATGACTTTATTGAGAAACTGTGTGCGCGACCTGAAACTCAACATGTAGCAGGGCTTCTCGGAAATTATCATCTATATGTGGCGATACATGCTGCCAGCTTTAGCGAGACGATCAGAGCTATTGATGAGATTCAAGGTTCAAATCGGGTTTCCGACATGATTGTTGCCCCTGCACTCCAGATTGGCCTAAAAGCTTCCGCCTGGCGACCTCACAATTTGGACTCAGAACGGGAAGAAGCTGTAACCCGAATTTTTCAAAATACCCCTAGGTCTGAAATTTGTTACGACGATTTTGAACAATCGGGCGATGTTCCGGGTGAATTGGAAAAGAAAGTCGTCAGTTTGCTGCAACAAAATTGCCGCATAGCAGCTAGTGAGATTGCCACAATGATTAGTAAATCTGCGCACTCAGCGCAGAGACTCATTGATCGAGTAGCGGAAAAAGGCTGGTATCGGCCGCGCATTGAAGTTCCACTGCATGACATTGGATACGGCACGGCATTCGTTGCGGAGATCGACACGGAGCCTCAACATACAGAATCAGTCCTTGAGAAAATCACTGCGCATTATTCATCGCGCCTGGTTGCACAGGTAGCCGGAAACTCAGATATTCACATCACTGGTGCAGCACGCAGTAGGCGCCACCTAGCTGACATTCTCAACCGCGAGTTCTCTCAGTTCGAAGGAATAGAGAAAACTCGAACCCATATAATTTCGCACGATTATAAGCGGTTCTGGATAACGAGAGGTGCTAAGGGCCAGCTCCTCGATTTTAAACCCTTGGCATTGAAGTAACTCCCTTGACCTCAGTGTTAGCTCCGTCCTAGCTTATGAACGAAACCTTGTACTGAGAACTTAGTGTGTTCTTTGAATATCGGGGAGTATTCCCCGCATTGCCCGTTCCATTGGTCCCGTTGAGGTTTGATGTAGCGCCATTGGTGCCGGTAGGAGCGGGGGTGGGGTTAGCGCCATTGTTTGTGCCTGTTGTGCCATTGGGGTTGGGAACGGGGGCTGCAGGCGCGGACGGATTGGTTGAAACTGTCGGGGAAGGAACAGCGCCATCGGGCGCAGGGGTGTCCGTGGGGTCTGGAGTGGCATTGTTAAGTGGCTCGGACTCATTTGTTGGAGTGCTCAACGAGTCTTCGCTAGGGGTAAGCGGCGGGTGAGTTGGCTCCGGTTGGGGTGGTGACTGGGCAGGCTCGGTGACATCGGGAGTGCTAGGAGCCGTGCTGGTGACAGTGGTGCTTGACTTTTGCCAGTATGCGGGGTTGAGGAACCCGGCCGTGCCGTTCTCAGGATTGGAGGTGGCTAAATACAAAAGCCCGGTGACAAGGAGCCCAATAAACAAACCAGTTGTCGATGGGCGGACACGGCCATTGAAGCTCAGTGCGCGCTTCCACTGACTGTCGTAAGAGTCATCACGCCAAAAACCACGGCGGGAGCTTTTATCCGAGGTACCGTCTGCGGACATCGAGTTGGAGGACTCTTCGGTCGCGTCCAATGTAGAAGTAGTTGCAGGTGTACCAGGGCCGTCATCTTTGGAATTGGGCGCGAGCTCATCTTCGATGCTGGCATCTTTTTCCGCTGCCGCACGCGCTTCGGCTGACTGCCATGCATCTGAATGATCAGCGCTGGATTTACTTACAATCGGCACATCTGTTTCTGGTTGCGAAGCCTTGGTGCCTGCAGCTACAGACTCTGATAGTGCGGTGGCGCCAGGGGAGGAAGCCGTGGGGGCATCGGCAAGCTCTGCATCTTTTTCGGCCTCGCGCACGGCGGCGTGCTGGGCGGAAAGGATAAGCTTCGTGGGGGCATCGGCAGGCGGGGGCGTTTCCTGCGGAACCATGAAAACTGAGTTTTCTGGAAGCTCAAAGTGATCCCAAAAGGTGTCCACCAAAGCGGCCCGAATTCCGCGCTCAACCGCCCACTGGCGCGCCGGGTTAACCACCACGAGCGTGCGGAAAGTGACCTGCCATGGCTGGCTGGCAGCGGTCGGCGCAACCAATCCGGTGGCAGGAAGAACCTCCACCTCGCCGGCTATATCCCCGGCAATCGATGGATCTTGGACCGCCTTCTTGGACGTTTCCTCAACGCGATCATGCAAGCTAGCCAGAGTCTCACCTGGCTGGAGTGGAATTGCCAGGTCAACCACCGCTCGTGACCAATCCTGGGAGAAGTTAGTCACCACACCTGCGGAGCCGTTCGGAATCATCACGACCTCACCGCGCGGCGTGCGAATCTTCGTAGTGCGCAGCGTCAACGCCACCACCGTGCCCTCCACAGTGTCTGAAGGCCCATCAAAACTGACGTAGTCACCCACGCCGAACTGCTTTTCCGAGATTATGAAAAAACCCGCCAAAAAGTCACCGATGATGTTCTGCGCGCCAAAACCAATAGCCGCCGAGACCACCGTTGCCGGAATTGCTGCACCAAGCGGCGGCACACCCAAGTTAGACAGCGCAAACACCGCAATGATGAAATATGCAGCCACCTGCAGCACGTACATCAACGCGCCCAAAAGCGCTAGGCGTGTCTTTGTTGCTTCCTCATCTTCATCAAAACGTTCCCCGATAATACGGATGATGATGCGCGAAATACGCGGCACCGTAATAGCGAGAAGCAACAGCGCAGTAAGCGGGATGCCGTGGTTGATGACAATGTCCCAAAGACGGAAAAGGAAGTACTGCAAATTCATACGTTCCAATGTAACCCGCGCACCCGACAAACGCTCGCGGTCGGGCATGGAAACGAATCAGCCCAGTTTAAAGGACTAAACTTCGTGACTACCTCACAGCAATAAGTGCTGCCGCAAGCACCAGAAGCGCAACCACCATATCGATCATTCCAACAACCCCAGGTTTGATGCGACGTCCAGTGCGTTGGGCATAGCGCGGCAGCGCCCAAGCGCGGGCTAGCATGACGATGCTTACCAAAGTCACCGCCCACCAATCCCTATAGAAAACCGTTGCGACCACTGCAGCCCCCGTGCACGCACCATGAAAAATCACGGATTGTAGGAATCGTGCTCGGTTGCCAAAATCACGAATGAGTGTTTTGACGTAGAAAATCGAACCACCAAAGTACAGCGCAAAAATAAGAGCAATGGCCCAGGAATCAAGCGTGGCCGCAGACACCGCGCCAGGAGTCGTCCCTTGTGCAAGAATCGATGCGCTTGGCGATGCCGACACGAGCGTCGGCGTCATCAGCGAGGCTGCCAGTACCGTTGACCACCCCGAAAGCAACGACCGAGGGCGGCGTTTCCATGCTTCATAGACCGCTATAGCAACTAGCGGCGCATACAGAGCCCCCCACGTGATGAGCGGCCACGCGGTGACCAGTGCAACCACAGCCGCAATCACCGCACCTGTTCCGTACACAGCCAGTGGCGGAAGGTGACGCTTATTCATCCTGCTGCGCAACCAGACACTGGCAGCAAAGAAAGCAAAATAACCCAGCCACCAGGCCAAAATGATGGGAACCGAGGACCATGCGGGTGCTAGGGCAAGCCCCACAAGTGGCGGGACGATCACCATAAACCATGCCCCGTGCTGGTTGGGTACCCAACCTGGACTGCGGCGGGAACGTTTTTTGCCCCGGCGCGGTGTGGGCTTCCGGTTTGTTTGTTTCCTGCTTTGTGGGCGGGAGGCACTGTCCGTGAAAGTCATGCCCTCCATTGTGCATGGGTTAGCGTCCCAGGCGCCGCTAAAAACAGAAAAAGCTCAAACTTTAGACCGTAAATTTAATCAAACTAAAGTTTGACCGTGGCGCCCAGTGTGGTTAGCTCCGCCAACTTCTCCTGCGCGCGGGCATCATCAACCGCCGCACACAATTCTGGCAGGACCCGAACCTCAAAACCTTCCACAATGGCATCTTTTGCAGTCGCGAACACACAATGATCCGTGGCAATACCCACTACATCGACCTCTGTAATGGTGCGCCCGCGCAGCCACTGGGCGAGGGGCAAGGAAGCATCGCTAAGCGCATGGCCCTCGAACCCTGAGTAAGCCGCAGCGTACTCGCCCTTGTGGAATACCTCGTCAAAATACTGCGCCGCACCATCCTGCAACGCGGGGTGGAGCTTTGCCCCCGACGAACCCGCAACACAGTGCACCGGCCACGAGTCCACATAATCCGGCGAAACGGAAAAGTGCGCGCCGGGATCAATATGCCAATCCTTCGTGGCAACAATCGCTGCATAGCGTGCCCGAGTATCCTCTGCAGCAATGAAATCAGCAATCCTTCGTGCAACCTCTGCGCCCTGCGCGGTGGCCAGGGCACCGCCTGGGCAAAAGTCATTTTGCACATCGACCACGATCAAAGCGCGACCATTAGCCGGGCTACGCTCCGAACCGGCGGTGGAATTAGAATGCCCATTTTTCTGTTCGCCAAAAGCTGCGGAGAAATTCACGTCCATGACCTGCAGTGTAGCCGTGCGACCGCCTTGGTGGGGGTGAAATCATGTTCCTTTCACAAGACCTATATAATGAATCGAGCACGCTTTAGTGTGCGGGGCTATAGCTCAGTCGGTTAGAGCCGCGGACTCATAATCCGCTGGTCCCGGGTTCGAGCCCCGGTGGCCCCACAAAATACCCGCCTACCACGTTAAATACGGTGGTAGGCGGTTTTTTAGATCTCGGAATAAAAAGTAGCGGTGTAAGTAGCAGGAAGTGTTCCTGATTAGCGGTGTCTCTTTAGCTGGAAAGCATCCCTTGGGCATGTTTTCGGTCGGTGTTTTCGATTACGAAAGCGAATGTCCAGTCACGCGGTTACGATTGAAAACACTATTCCCCTTCAAGTATCTGGATTGGAGACTTTCATGAGTAAAACCACATCGAGCGACGTAAAGCAGGAAAATCCTGCCATCGATTTGCAGGAAAGCGTCAATCAAATCTACAAGTTCTGGGGTGAGTTCCTCCCAGGTGAAAATGTTAAGAACATCCTGACCGATCTCCAGAACTGTGACAAGGATAAGTTCATACATCCCCGGGACGTGGAGGTCTTGCAACAACTCGAGGATTCGGGGAAAGAAAGCGGAGCCCTTCAAGGACTACGCAATATAGTTAACGGCCCTCAACACAAAGAGAATCCGGAAATTGTTTTTCCCGCAGTGCCGCAGCCATTCATGGGAGATCTGCGAAATCCGAAAATTCTGGTCGTCACTTTCAATCCGGGCTACCAC
>JAXFXA010000027.1:0-15517 GCA_034091885.1 Corynebacterium sp. | reverse complement strand
CTCGCTGTTGTCATTCCTTTTGGTGTCTTACTACGGTGAGCGCGCGTCCTCGCGGCGCTCTGCCACCCAGGCATTCATGATTACCGTCGCCGGCGGATTGTCCATGTTGGTGGGCATTATTTTATTGGGCCGCCAGACCGGTACCTGGCACATGAGCCAGCTGGCCAGCTTTACTGGGTGGGCTGAGACTCCATATATCACCGCTGCCATTGTTCTGATTCTGGCTGGTGCTTTGTCTAAGTCTGCTATTGCTCCGCTGCATTTTTGGCTGCCTGGCGCAATGGCGGCGCCCACGCCAGTGTCTGCATATCTGCACTCCGCAGCGATGGTGAAGGCTGGTATTTACCTCGTCGCGCGCCTTGCTCCGGAATTTAATGAGGTAGCAACCTGGCACCTCGTCGTCATTCCTATGGGCCTGTTCACCATGTTGCTCGGTGGCTGGATGGCGCTGAAACAGCGCGACCTTAAACTTGTCTTGGCCTATGGAACTGTCTCCCAGCTTGGTTTCATCACCACTATTGTTTCCATCGGCTCCCGCGAAGCCATGATGGCTGGTCTGGCCATGACGTTTGCGCACTCCCTGTTTAAGGCCACGTTGTTTATGATTGTGGGCGCGATTGACCATTCCACGGGTACCCGTGATATTACGAAATTGTCGGGACTAGGTAAGAAATCACCATTCGTGTATACCTTGGCTATTGTCTCTGGACTGTCGATGGCCGGCATTCCCCCGCTTTTCGGTTTTGTCTCTAAAGAAGCAGTCTTAGAAGCTATTCTGCACGAAGAACTGTTAGTGGGAATGCCGCGGCAAATGATTTTGGTCGGTGTCATCGCTGGTTCAGTCTTGACCATGGCCTACACGCTGCGTTTCCTCTGGGGGGCGTTTGGCACCAAGGATGGGGAAACGTCACATGCTGTGGAAAAGATGCACCCCATCGGCCCACTGCTGTGGATTTCACCAGCACTTCTTACCGCTTTGACCATTTTCTTTGGTCTGCAGCCCAAGTTAATGTCCAATGGTTTCAACCAACACTTAGACGTAGTCTTTGGCCCTGATAAGTCAGCGTATTTGGCACTGTGGCATGGGTTTAACCTGCCCTTGGCACTGTCTGCATTCATCGTGGCAGCCGGTGCTGCCATGCACTGGCAGCACAAAGCGGTGGCTAAACTGCACGGCGAAGTACCCGCACTGGGCAACGCTGACGATGTCTGGGATAAGTTACTGGAATCCTTGCGTAATCTCTCTCTGATTATTACGTCCAGTACCCAGCGCGGTTCGTTGCAGCTGAATCTGACCACCATCTTCATCAGCTTGATCCTGTTGTCTACAACCGGACTGATCTTCGGTGATATTACAAACGTCCGCGTTATCGTTGCAGAAAATGTTTGGCAGTTCTTTATCGCCTTTGTCATTATGTGCGCTGCCGTCGCCGCGCCATTAACTCATAACCGTTTATCCGGTGTCATCATCGTCGGCGTCACCGGCTACGGGTTAGCTTTTATCTTTGCTCTCCACGGAGCACCCGACTTGGCGCTGACGCAATTGCTCATCGAAACGCTCATCATGGTGCTCTTCATGCTCATTTTGCGCAAGATGCCGCCAAATACCGAATGGCGCGGTGAGCCGAAACTCAACCGTCTGCGCGCGTGGCTAGCAGTAGCAGTCGGCGTGACCACGGTAATTGTGGCGCTGTTTGCCATCAATGCGCGTACTGCGGTGCCCATTTCGCAGTTCATGCCTGCGTTGGCAGAAGAAATCGGTCACGGCGCCAACACCGTCAATGTCTTGTTGGTAGACCTGCGTGCGTGGGATACCTTTGGCGAAATCTCGGTGCTGGTCATCGCCGCATTGGGCGTTGCATCACTGATTTACCGCACCCAATCATTTACGCGTTCTTCCCGGCGTCCCACGTTGCGAGTCACTGGTCGGCGTTGGCTTGCTTCCGGTGTGGAATCTGAGCAGCAGCTCAACCGTTCCTTAATGATTGATGTCTCTACCCGCGTCCTCTTCCCGTCAATGATGGCGCTTTCCATGTATTTCTTCTTCTCCGGCCATAATGCACCCGGTGGTGGATTTGCTGGCGGTTTGGTTGCCGCACTGGCCTTCACGCTGCGTTACCTTGCTGGTGGTCGCGCCGAATTAGAAGAAGCTCTGCCCTTAGACGGCGGGCGCGTAATGGGTCTGGGGCTTTTCCTCTCTGCTGGTTCAGCACTGACCCCCATGCTCTTCGGGCTACCGCCACTGGCATCGGCCTACAACAAAATTGAGCTGCCCCTTATTGGCGGAGTCTCTACACCATCAGCACTGGTTTTTGACCTCGGCGTCTACCTCATCGTTGTGGGTCTAACCTTGTATATCCTCAACTCGCTCGGCGGAAGGTTGGATGAGGAAGAAGAAATCCGTAAGCAGCGCGCCCGCGACCGCGCTCGGTCCTTGCAGCGTAAGCAACGCGAACGCCAAGAGCAGGCAAAAAACAATGCCCGCAACCTTCACCCGCGTGCACTGGGCACTGGTAGTGATCGCAAACTCGCACCCGTGGGTGTGTCAGCTAACTCCACTGCGAAGGAAACTGGAAAGCCAGCCCCTACTGAAAGTGGTGTCAAGGTAAAGCACGGGCAACCGGCTACGAACAAGGGGGCATCGGAAAGCATTGCGGAAAAAGCTCAACAAGTTCGAGCTGAGTCAAGCCCTTCTACTCCTAAGAAATCGCCTCACCACGGCATTGACCAGGAAAATCGAGATCGAACAACTGATGGAAAGGAGAAGTAAATGGAAGCCAACCTCATGTATCTCCTTGCCTCGGGTGTTCTCATGGCGGCGGGTGTGTACCTCATTCTTGACCGCGCCATGACCAAAATGATGCTGGGACTTTTGCTGATTGGTAACTCCGTCAACCTCATCATTTTGCAAGCGGGAGGTTCCGCCGGTTCACCACCAATTATTGGGCGGGAATCTGAGCAACACGGTGACGTCATCGCTGACCCGCTGGCTCAGGCAATGATACTGACTGCGATTGTTATTGCCATGGCGATGACCGCTTTCATTCTCACTCTTGCCTACCGCCAGTACCGTTACCGCACAGACGACGTCATTGAAGATGACATTGAGGATACCGCTGTGGCAACCATCGCTTGGCGCCCTTCCCAGGCGCCAGACCACGACGCATCGTCTGACCCGACCACGGGACGTATGACTAAAGAGGGCGATACCTTCGGCCCGCAGTTCTTTGAAGAGCCAGTGAAGGGGGCTAAGGATGAGTGATTTTATCCGCCCCTTTGTGGAGCTTATCGCGCCTTATATTGTGTTCCTTATTCCGCTGCCTATTTTGATTCCAGCGTTTGCGGCGGCATTGACGCTCATGTTGTCCAAGACGCCACGAGTGCAGTCTGCCACCGCGTTTATCATGTTGGCGTGCTCAGCACTGGTGAACCTGACGCTGATTTTGGTGGCAGACCTAGAAGGTATTCAGACTCTGCAGGTTGGTGGCTGGGATGCTCCGGTAGGTATTACCTTGGTGGCAGACCGACTGTCCACCATTATGCTGTTTACCTCCTCCATCGTGCTGTTTTCGGTGATGTGGTACGCCATTTCCCAGGGTGTGCGCGACGGTGACGGCGATGAAGGACCAGTAACGGTATTCCTGCCTACTTACATGTTGCTGACCATGGGTGTGAATGTCTCATTCTTGGCCGGTGACTTCTTCAATCTCTACGTCGGCTTTGAGATCTTCCTCGTGGCCTCGTATGTGCTTTTGACCTTGGGGGCATCGCCAGCCCGCGTGCGTGCAGGTGTGGGATATGTCATGGTCTCCATGATCTCTTCCATGGTTTTCCTGCTCGGTTTGGGCCTCATGTATGCCGCCGTGGGCACGGTCAATATGGCGCAGGTAGGCATGCGTATGGCCGATATTCCGGAAGGTACCGCCACCGCCATCTTTGGTGTGTTGCTGATTGCCTTTGGTATCAAAGCCGCGGTTGTCCCGCTGGATGCGTGGCTGCCGGACTCCTACCCCACCGCGCCTTCGCTGGTGACCGCAGTCTTTGCGGGCTTGCTCACCAAGGTCGGTGTGTACGCCATTATCCGCACCCGTTCCCTCATCTTTACCGATGGCTCCTTAGACACCCTGCTCATGTGGGTGGCCCTGGCCACAATGTTGGTGGGTATCTTAGGCGCAATGGCGCAGACTGATATCAAGCGTTTGCTCTCCTTTACGCTGGTCAGCCACATCGGTTACATGGTCTTTGGCGTTGCCTTGGGCACGGCACAAGGCCTTGCCGGCGCCATTTTCTACGCCGTCCACCACATTTTGGTGCAAACCGCATTGTTCTTGGTAGTAGGTCTGATTGAGCGCCAAGCCGGGACATCTTCCCTGCGCCGCCTCGGCTCAATGATGTACACAGCACCGGTCATTGCTCTGTTGTATCTGATCCCCGCCATTAACTTGGGTGGTATCCCGCCGTTTTCCGGCTTCCTAGGCAAAATCATGCTGCTACAGGCAGGCGCCAATGACGGTTCGTGGATTGCTTGGGTGCTCATCGGCGGTGCAGTGGTCACTTCCCTGCTGACCTTGTATGTCATGGTGATCGTCTGGGCCAAGGGCTTCTTAAGAGACCGCGCAGATGCCCCCGAGGGAGATATCGCTATGGCGCGCCCCGCAGTGCTTGCCGATGTCACCGACGAGATTGCCCTTTCTGAGCGTAAAGATGTGGGCCGACTCCCCTTCGGCATGTTTGGTGCAACAGCTTTGCTTGTTACCTGTTCAGTGTCCATTTCTTTCCTCGCTGGTCCTATTTCCGGTGTTACCTCGCGTTCTGCTGAATCTGTGCAGGATAAGACCATTTACCAGTACGCGGTGTTGGGCGACCGCGCTGATAACCCAACGCGGCATCTAGATCAGGAAGACCGCTATGTCACTGAGGACTCGATTGAGAGTCGCCGTCATCAGCTTCCTGAACCGGTGCCAGCGATTCACGATGCCACCCCTGCTTCGGAACTTGAAACCCCTGCGTCTTCTTCTGAGTCCGCTGCACCGACTCCTACCTCGGCGGCATCGTCCTCTGCGGAACCGACTGCGATTCTCGAGCGAAATCAGGTGGCTGACAATAACGATGTGTCCGCAATTTCTGGAAGTGAGAGGAACTAGCCAATGAATAGTTTTGCTGCTGGTGTGCGCAATCGCTTCCGCGCTTCATTCATTATCTGGCTTATGGTGATGTGGTGCCTTCTCATGGGTGAAGTGACCTGGGCCAATGTCATTAGCGGAATCTTAGTTGGCTGCGCCATTGTGTTTTTGCTTCCACTTCCCGCCATGCCCCTAGGAGGCATGCGCGTATCTTGGTTGCGATTGGCACAATACATGGTCATTTGGGCCGGTGAATTACTGTGGGCATCAATTCGGGTGTCATGGATTGCAATCCGCCCTGGTGAAAAGCCTAAGAACGCAATTTTGACCGCGCCGATGCGCGTTGAAAATGAATTGATTTTATCTTTTGCCGTTGTCCTGTACAACCTCCAGCCCGGAGGTACGGTGACAGATATTGATATTGCTAACCGCACCCTGACCGTCCATGTTCTCAATGCCACCACGGATGCAGATATCAAGCGAGAGCTGCGCGCATTCACGGTACTAGAGCGCCGTATGATCGATATCTTTGAAAGGAGGCGCGCCTAATGGATGACGCACTTTATAATTCATTCCTGGCTGTCGCCGCAGGCATGATTGTCATCGCCTTTTTAATAACGACCTGGCGAATTCTAGCTGGCCCTAATTCCATGGATCGTCTTATTGGCTTTGACGGTTTCATCGCTATGTTCCAATGCGCCATGGCAGTGTATATCTGTTGGTCATTGGACACGACGGTATCTAATGCCATGCTGGTTGTGGCGTTGCTCGGCTTTATTTCCACGGTTTCTGTCACCAGATTTAGAAAGAGGGACAACGTATGACCTACGAGCTTTTTGCTGATTTATTCTCCCTCATCCTGATTCTGACCGGCTCGTGCTTGGTGCTTTCTGCCGCTATCGGTGTGGCGCGTTTCGGTGACACGATGGTGCGCGTGCACTTCATTACGAAGCCACAAACTATCGGCCTAGTGTTCAGTATCGCTGGTGCGGCAATCCGAATGACCGGTGCGGAGGATTTTGGCGTGGCCGAGCGCGGCGATTTGGGCATTTTGCTGCTGCTGGTTCTCTTTGCGCTGATGACCAGCCCTGTTACGGCGCAGCGTATGTCCCGTATTGCCCGCCGTGAGGGTCTTTATGCTCCCGATGATCATATGTCCCGCAACGACTTTCCTGCTACACCGGCGATGCGTCGCCGCGAACCAAAAGATTCCAAATAGAAAATCTCCACGTCATAACGATATTCTTTTTCACATTCCAGCTCGTGCGGCGCGCAACCGCGGGAGCTGGTTATTTTTGTGATACATTGACCGGCAAATGCTCCGCCTCCCGCGTTCGATTTTCCAACAGTGTCTTGAACCGTACGTGCAGGTTGTGGCGGGCTTCGGCTTCGGTGTGAGGAAAGAACAGTATCTGTGTCTGCAAAACGTCTTAGTGGTGCAACCGCTCTTTTCCTCACCGCTGCTGTTTTTGCAGCGTGGATGATCTATCGCATCTTTCAATTCCCCGGACGGCATGCACTGGTGTGGGAGATCCCCATTGACCTCAATATTTATGCTTTAGCCGGTGCTGAGGTCGCACAGGGAGGTTTGCTTTATGACGCCCCCTATATCGGCGATCTTCCCTTTACCTACCCTCCATTTGCCGGAGTCGTGTTTACTTTCCTTGCTGATTTGAGCAAGAACTGGATATTGACCTTGTGGCAAGTGGGCACAGCAGTCGCGCTGGCTTTAGTGTACGTCCTTGTTTTTCGCGAACGCGGCTACCGACTCACCCCCCTGGCCTGGCTAATTTCTATCGCGTTAACTATTGCAACCACCGCGTTTTATCCTTTCCAAGGCACATTGCACTTCGGACAAATCAACGTATTTTTAATGCTGTTGGTGGCCTTGGACTTTCTTCCCCGTCACCGTCTACCGGGTATTGGTATTGGTTTGGCCGCGGGATTAAAACTCACTCCGGCGTACTTGGGGTTGGTGCTATTGCTGCAAAAACGGCTGGGCGCTGCGCTAGGTTCGGTTCTAACATTCTTGGCAACAGTTGCCATCGGCTGGTGGGTTGTTCCTGATGCCAAGACATTTTGGACCGATGCGATGTTTAATTCCTCACGTGTCGGTGAACACTCCAACCCCGGTGCACAATCGCTTCGTTCTATTCTAGAGCGCAACTTTGACATCTCCGGCGGGTGGCCGTGGCTGCTCATGGTCATCTTTATCTTTGCACTTACTGTGCTAGCCGTGCTTGTTGCGTTACGCCGCGGGAATGCCACCGTGGCCATGTCCATGGCGGGTATTTCTTCCTGCTTGGTTTCTCCGTTTTCGTGGTTCCACCATTGGATGTGGGTTGCACCTCTAGCGCTCGCGGTTATCTTGTGGAGCAATGAAAAGCTACACGCTTTACTCAGCCCCCGCTTGGGACTGGCAGGAAGACAGCTTGTTGGGTTTTTATCATTTTGGCCAGGCGTATTAGTATGCCTACCGTTTATTGCTCGGGTCGTGTTACCTGTAGAGCTTTATGAGTCCATCAAGGCCCTGCCTACCCATGATTTATGGTTCACGGGCGCAGGTGTGCTTTATCTGGCGGCATACGGCATCATTGGAACCTTAGTTCCTCACCATGCCACAGGTCAGCATGCCGCGAGCCCAAACGGCCGTCGCGATCCACGACACGGTCTGGCAGCGCGGCGCAAGCTACGCGGTTAGGTGCTTTCAGAACACTATTCGCAATGAAGCGGGCGCAATTGCTGGAGCTCGTCGCAGGTCATATCCACAACAGCTTCCCACGAGGACGTTTGCTGGTATTTGCTTCGCTGCCGTTGATAACCAGCGCCGCGATCAATAATTTCTAGAACCAACCGCAGCTCTTGGTCACAGCCTAGTTCCAGGGCCAGTGGTTCAAGTTGTTCAACAAGATCTGCAAGTTCGTCTTTGACCCAGCGCTCTTTGGTGTCACGGGAGACAATGACCTCGGCATCCAACCCGTAGCGGGCACCGCGCCATTTGTTTTCTGCCACGTGCCACGGCTGAAGAGTAGGAAGTTCTTTTCCTTCATCAATCATGCGGTCAAAATGAACAACCAAACAATGGGTCAACGCCACAATGGCAGACATTTCGCGCAAATTGGATACCGCGTCGCAGACCCGAACTTCTACTGTGCCCCACTTGGCGGCTGGGCGGATATCAAAATGCATGGAGCCAGTGTGGTTGATGACACCAGAAATGGTCTGGTCCCGCATGTAATCTTGCCAATCTTGCCAAGTGGCAAATTGATACGGCAATCCGGCTGTGGGCAATTGCTGGTACAGCATGGTGCGGTTGGAGGCATAGCCGGTATCAATGCTTTCCCATCCTGGTGAGGACGCGGACAGGGCTAGAAGGTGGGGATACTTGGTGAGCAGAGCATTGATGATGGGCCACACGCGGTCCTCGTGGGAGATGCCGACGTGGACATGTGTTCCCCACAGCAGCATCTGCTGTCCCCAGTACTGGGTGCGATTAATGATTTCGTTATAAGTGCCCTTCTCCGCCACGGGGTTTTCCCTGAAATCGGAGAAGGGGTGCCCACCGGAAGACCATACTCGCAGGCCAAGAGTTTCAGCTGCGTGTGAGACTTGAGTGACTCCGGCGTGCAATTCGGCGATTGCCTCGGGCACGGTGTCACACACACCCGTGACAATCTCCACGGTGTTTTGGAGAAATTCTCCTTCGAGGTGCACCTCGGGCGCGCGTTCGGCAACTATACCCAAAATATCTTGGGCGCGCGGGACCAGATCCCGTGTCTTCGGATCTACGAGAGCTACTTCCCACTCGACGCCGAGCGTGGGGCGCTCCGATCGGGCAAATTTTTCTTCAACGAAAGGCACCCCATCAGTGTACCCAGCAAGGTACTAAGCTGGCCTACTTCGCTGGGTATTTAAATGTAGCCACGCGCTGCTCGCCACAAATTAGGCGCTAGCCTTGCGTTAAAACTACAGTCACACCGCCGCGGGTGTGCTCTGGCAGCGCAGGGGTGGCTTCGCGGGCGACGCCGTGGAATTCATCGGCAAGCTTGCGCGCTAGCGCTTCGGCCTCAGCATTTCCAGCGGGGAAGAAAACTGTGTTTTCTGGCAAGATTTCATCCGCAAAATTGCCCACCTCACCTAGCGTGTGGCCTTCCGCGCGTAAA
This sequence comes from Corynebacterium sp., assembly GCA_034091885.1. Lineage (GTDB taxonomy): Bacteria > Actinomycetota > Actinomycetes > Mycobacteriales > Mycobacteriaceae > Corynebacterium. The sequence goes on along the minus strand of JAXFXA010000027.1, from coordinate 6,231 downwards.
CGGTCGGAAACATCTGCAGCCAAGTTGGGAACCATGGAGTTATTGAGCACATTGACTACAACTGGCTGCGGTGCTCCCGGTGCAGGTGAAGCATGGTTTTCAGCATTGGCTTCCTCGGAGTTTTCCGCGCCAGCCGCATCGGTAGCGGCATTACCTGCCTCGTTGCCAGGCTGTGCATCGGCGTTCGCAGGCTGCGGAGAATCTACTGCGGCAGGTTCGCCAACAGTGTTATCCGAGGTCGCAGAGGTAGACTGCGCCACATTGCGGCCGTCTTGGCCTTGAGTAAAGGCGTAGAGCGCCCAGAGCCCGAACATGACCGCCACAGCGATGAGCACCATAGCTAGTCCGCGCAGAGGCAAAGTGCTTGCCGATGCCGACACGGGGCTGCCCCCTTGTCCGGCTTCCGCGGCACGTTCGTTGTCAAAACTGGAACCATTAGTCTCATTAGTCACATCATTAACACTAACGCGGAAGCTACCCCCGCCGCGCTATTGGCAACTACGGCGCGCCGCTGGCTCACTCAAGCCTACGAGCACGATCACGCTCCGCCCGCCGACGCAACAGCCTATTGACCAACACGGGGTTATGCGCCAGCGCGGCCTTAGTTTCAATAATCTGATTAAGCCTTTGAAAATAGCGCACTGGTGATAATCCCAGCTCCGCACGAATAGCAGCTTCCTTAAGGGCAATGGAGCGCGGGGCGCGAGCCTCAAAATCTAGAAGCAGACGATCGGATTCAGGAAGCATCATGCTTAAACTGTAAGGCATGACTATCCGCCCCATTGTTATTCACGGCGACCCCGTGCTGCATAACCCCACCGAAAAGGTCACTGAACCCATTGACTCCCCTGAGTTGCAAACACTCATTGCGGACATGTTTGAGACCATGGAAGTGGCCCACGGCGTAGGCCTAGCAGCCAATCAAATTGGTGTTGCCAAGAGACTCTTTGTCTATGACTGCCCCGATGATGACGGCGTAATACACAAAGGGTGTGTTATCAACCCGGTGCTCGAAACCTCCGCAATTCCAGAAACCATGCCTGCCGATGACGGCTCCGACGAAGAAGGCTGTCTATCCGTCCCTGGCGAGGGTTTCCCCACCGGCCGTGCCGATTGGGCCAAGGTCACGGGTCTCAATGAAAAAGGCGAGGAAGTCGAAATCGAAGGCACCGGCTTTTTTGCCCGTTGTCTCCAACACGAAGTTGGCCACCTCGACGGCATTGTCTATACCGATACCCTCATCGGGCGCAATAAACGTGCCGCAAAAAAGGCTATTAAAGCCAATGGCTGGACTGTTCCCGGTCAAACGTGGATGCCAGGTGTAGATGTAGATCCCTTCGGCCACGATGACGAGTACGACGATGAGTAGAATTTTTCGCTCCGATGACATCACAACCGGGGACCGCATCATTGTCCGCCGCAAACTTGCTGACGGCCACTTCAGTGACATTATTGGCCACGTCACTGCACTGGAGCCACTGACCGTGCGTCCACAACGGGTGGGTGGATTCCCTTCTGCTGCTGCTGAAGTGGAGATTCCCGCTGAGATCATCCACATTGTGAAAAAGCTTTCTCCACGCACGATCCGCAACTCAGAAATCCGCCACGTGGAGGAAGTTTCCGCGAGTGCATACCCCGGACAGCACGAACGCTGGACCAGTGACGGTGGCTGGTTCATGCGCGCAGGCGACGGTGAGACACACCGCACCAATTCAGCAGTCCCTTTGGGCCCCAACGCAGGGTTTAACCCCGTGCCCATTGAGGAAATAGCCGAATTCTATGCATCACACTCCCTTCCCACTTTGCTGTTGATTCCTGAGCGCATTGCCAAAAGTGCAGTAAAGCTTCCTAGCCTGCGGTTTGGGGAAGAAAAACTCGTCATGACCCGCAGCCTTGATGACCTAAGTGATTTAGACTCCGGTTTGTCAGATCCCGTAACTCTCGCATCATCCGATACTCCGTGTCCGGAATGGGTGGAGCTCAATGGGGCACCTGACTCAGATTTAAACCGTCTGCCACTGCACTCAGACCCAGAGACCAATGTGCTGCGATATTTTTCTGTCAATGATTTCGCTGCCATTGTGCGCGCCAGCATCACCACCGCTGGCGATGGCTCGCGCTGGCTGGGACTAGCTTCAGTCAAGGTCAGCAAGGATTCCCGCCGGCAGGGTCTGGGTGGAACTTTATGCACGCACGTCTTGCGCTGGGCAGCAGGTCTGGAAGCAGATGGGAACGGAGAAATACTCGCGCCTGTACTCCGTGCGGATCATGCTTACCTGCAGGTTGCAGAGGGCAACGATGCTGCACAGATGCTCTATGAAAAAATTGGTTTCATAGAACACCACCGCCACCGCTTTGCCACCTACCACGGGTAAAAACTTTCACGGGACGAGTAGTGTGTAGGCTATGCGAATTGCGACGTGGAACATTAACTCGGTGCGCACGCGTGGCGAGCGTGCGCTAGCAGCCATGAACAGGCACAACCTCGATGTTTTGTGCCTGCAAGAAACCAAGGTTGCTGATGATAAGTTCCCTCACGCAATCTTCGAAGATGCTGGTTTCCACGTCACCTTTCATGGCCTCAATCAATGGAACGGCGTGGCTATCATCAGCCGCGAAAAACCAGCAGATGTCTTTACCGGCTTTCCTGGTCAACCCGGTTATCACAACGATGAAACAGTCGAGCAGTCCACAGAAGCCCGCGCCTTGGGAATCGTTGTACGGGGCGTGGAAATCTGGTCACTCTATGTCCCCAATGGCCGCGAGATAACCTCGCGTCACTTTACCTACAAGCTGGAGTTTTTGTATTCCTTCGCCCGTTACGCTGAAACGAAAAACTGTAGTAAATTCCTCGCCACGGGTGATTTCAATATCGCCCCGCGTGATGAAGATGTGTGGGATTTGGAACTCTTTCGCGGTAAAACCCATGTCACCGAACCGGAACGAGCTGCTTTCCAGATGCTCGAAGAAGCCGGACTGACGGAAGTCACCCGCCAATTCACGAAGTCTCAACGGTTTACTTACTTCGACTACAAGGGCTTTCGTTATCAAAAAGGCGAAGGTATGCGTATCGATTTTGAGATGGCTAGCGGACCATTGGCATCGAAAGTCACTGCTGCCGGCCTTGACCTCGCCGAGCGTGGGGAAAAAGGCACTTCGGACCACGTGTTATTATGGGCCGATTTTGATCTCCCTGATTTTGATTCCGTGCGATAGATAGTGCAACGACGATGAACCTCTCCATCGATCTGTCCGTGTGGCAGCTGGTCTTTTTGATCATCGATTATGCAATCAAAATCATCGCTGTTGGTTTTGTCCCCGAAGGCCGCCGCCCCTCCAGTTCAACTGCGTGGTTGTTGGCAATTTTGGTGTTGCCCCTCGTAGGGCTGCCGTTGTTCCTATTGATGGGCTCGCCACAAATCAATCGGCGCCGGCACCGGATCCACAAAGAGGCGCACGATGCCATCGAGGATATTCACTCCTCCGTTCCGGACCACCCCTTTGAACGGCTAGAACCGGAGATTGAGTCAATTATTCGTCTTAATCGCAAACTCAGCGGCTTTCCTGCCATCGTTGGCCATAACTTAGGTATCCATGCCGATTACGAACAGTGCATTGCGGCAATGGCTAAGGCTATCGATGCCGCCGAGGAATATGTCTACTGCGAAATCTATATTCTAAGCTGGGATGACATAACTGATCCTTTCTTCCAAGCCTTAAAGCGCGCCCGCGAACGTGGTGTGGAAGTAAAACTGCTCTTCGATCAGATTGGCAGCATTAAATATCGCGGCTATTGGTCACTGGGACGCCGCCTCACAGCGATCGATGTGGACTGGCGATTAATGCTTCCCATCCAACTCCACCGCTTCAGGTTCCGCCGCCCTGACCTGCGCAATCACCGTAAACTTATGGTGATTGACGGGAAAGTCGGGTTCATTGGTTCCCTCAATATGATCAAACGGCAATACAGAACCTCAAACCGCTATTGGGTGGACTACATGGTGGAGCTTTCTGGGCCTATTGTCGCTTCCTTGCAATCGATTTTCGCAGTTGACTGGTACACCGAATCAGACGAGCGTTTGAGCATAAGCGCGGAGTTTGCAGACGAAGGATCCACCCCGGATTCCAACTACCTGCAAATGGTTCCGTCCGGCCCAGGGTATTCCACGGAACCGAACTTACGCATGTTTAATTCTGTGGTTCATCACGCAAAGCAGAAGCTCGTTATCTGCTCGCCGTATTTTGTCCCCGATGAATCCCTGCAAGAAGCCGTGACCACCGCATGTTATCGCGGGGTACGCGTTGAACTTTTTGTCTCTGCGAAAGCAGACCAATTTGTGGTCAATCACGCGCAGTCTTCCTACTATCAGTCACTGTTGGAAGCCGGCGTGCACATTTATCAATTTCCCGAGCCTTTTGTTTTGCACTCTAAGTTCGTACTCGCTGACCCCGAGGGCGACCCTGAGTATTCCTTAGACACTATTGCAGAAGAAACTCGCGGCGACGGTGTGGAACAAACTCACCGCCTGCCGTCTTCACCTCTGGCCGCATTCGGCAGCTCCAACTTAGACATGCGCTCTTTTGGCCTCAACTATGAAGCCACTATGCTCATTGCCCAAGGCAATCTGATCACACAGTTTAACCAGCTTGCAGATAACTACCGTAATGTCTGCCACGAGCTGACACTCGATGAGTGGAATGAGCGTTCCCTATTCCGCCGATACATCGATAACGTCATGCGGCTGACATCTGCCCTCCAGTAGGTGGATTAACCCTACGCGCATACGCCATTCCCGCTGTGGCTATAAGGGCGCATACGACCATTCCACCAGACATCGTCAGCAAAGGGTTGCCTCCCAGGCCCATCAAGGGGCTGGCGGCACCGGCAATACCCGCCTGCGCGCACCCCATAATGGCAGTGACCGATCCGGCGCGTTCCCTCATGATTGACGTTGCTAAGGCCGTGGAGTTTCCCATAATCAGCGCAGTAGGTGCCACACAAATAAACAGATTGAGAAGCAACACCGGTAACGGCGCGTGCAACACCGTGCCTATGAGTAGCGCACTTGCCGCCCCCAAAGACACGAGTATGCCTACGCGCAAAAGTGCAGCGGCACCAACTTTGGACACGATGTGACGGGACACCATGCTGGTGACAAAAAGCCCCGATGCATTCACTGCGAAAAAGAGTGAAAACGCACGTGCAGAAAAATCAAACTGGTCTTGGAATACAAACGATGAGGCAGAGATATAGCAAAACATCGTAGTAAAGCCGAAGGCCATGGCAATGATGTAGCCCCACACACGGTGGTTGGTCAGCACCGCACCATAATTGCCTATCACCTGTCTAAAGACATGGCCTTGGTCACGGGTGGAATGACCAGTTTCAGGAATGACCATTATGACCACTAGCAATTGCACGGCATGAATGCCCACCAAGACCCAATAAATGCCACGCCAGCCAATCGGATCTGCAAGCAAGCCACCAATGATCGGCGCGATAGCCGGCGCCAGAGAATTGATTGCCATCAAGGTAGCAAATGTCTTTGCGGCCTCATTGCCGGCTTGTAAGTCGGGGACTACGGCTCGCGCCAAAACAGCACACGCTCCACCGCCGAGCCCTTGCAACGCACGGGCAATGATCAACACACCGATCGTGGGGGCAACAGCCGCCAGAACTGACGCCAACAGCGCCAATAGTGCGCCTGCAATGAGCAGCTTTTGTCTACCCACGATGTCAGATATCGGACCAATGATGAGCTGACCTGCACCCATGCCAATGAAAAAGCCGGTTAACGTCAACTGCACCAAAGATTCAGTCACTGAGAACTCTTGCACAATGCTCGGAAGTACAGGCAGATACATGTCCGTGGCCAATGGACCCGATGCGGACAATAACGCCAAAGAAAACAACAGTGCAGGATTCACGCCACCACCCTATCACTTAAAGCTTGAACTTAAACCCCTGCGCAAGAATCTCTCATTAAGACAACTAATTGTTTGAAGCTGGCACGTTGGCCGCCTCAGCTAGACATCTCGCTTTTCCAACGCAATAACCCCAAGGAACCACAACCCCAACGACCAAGCTGTGAATATCCAACCGAAACCGGCAACTCCTTCCCACGGAGCTGAGGCAGAAGGAGTGTTCAGGAGGAAATTATTCAACGCAGTAAAAGGCATGTAATTGACTAAGTCTTCACCGATCTTGGGAATGAACATGACCAAATTGCC
>JAXFXA010000026.1:0-26442 GCA_034091885.1 Corynebacterium sp. | reverse complement strand
TCGATGACCGCCCCAAGGTATCCCCAGGCGTGAAGTTCAAAGATGCTGAGCTCCTTGGAATGCCTTTCGTGGCCATTCTGGGTCGCTCTTTCAAAGACGGCATCATTGAGCTGCGAATCCGCGGGGGAGAGACGCTGGAAGTTCCTGCCGCTGAAGCTGTTGACCAGCTAGTAAAACTGGTCCGCGGCAACTAAGAGGTATCTAGGACGCAGTGGCGGCGGTGCGAATAATCCACTCCCGCCACGTGTCATTAGATGATGCAGCCGCTGCTTCAACATACGCTGCGCGATGAGCAGCGCGAGCATGTGCGGCAAACTCATCAGCAGTATCGCTAGTAGGCCAGTCGCTGGTGTAGGCGACTGGGGCCGGCGGCGCGGAATCCCCTAACAAAGCCGAGAGCTGCAGAGCAGCCATCTCATGGGGAGAGTTATCCACATACGCACCGAACGATTCCGCGACGTCGAAGGCGTAGATAGTCGCGTACTCTTGTTTCAGCAATTCTTCTGCTTGTCCGCGAAGTTTGTCATCTACCTCAAGTGCGGCGGTGGCCTCGTCGACTTCTTCCAGGAGATGGTTGTATGTGCCGTCCGGATCAATAACGGCGGCTAGGTCAATAGCCTGCTCGATGAGGAGTGGGCGAGATTCAGCAGGGGCTTGATCGATGGCATCGATAAGCTCCTGCAATGAAGCAGCAATCTGCGTCGTAGGGTCAGTTTCTGGCTCATCCTGAATTGGAGTGGAAATAGTGCAACTCGCAGGAGAAGTTCCGTCTGGATAGGTTCCACACAGGCGCTCGACCTCGGCAAATAATTGCTCTGATTGTGTCTTTCGCAATGCAGAGACGTGCGGCTTGTCGGTGTTGTCTGCATCAAAGCTCGCGCTAAAAGCCAAAGTAGTCAGCGTCTTATTAGGGCGGGGGCCAAAGTGATCGACCACCGCACAGCTGGACAAAACAGGGACAAATGACATAGCGCAGGCAATTAATGCCGAACATGTGGCCAGTCGCTTGCGGGGAGAAAAATTACTTCGGCGGTTCACGACACAGACCTTACTCGGTTCCCGCTAAAGTGGACTACATGGCTTTCCCAAGTGAACAAACGCTTTTCGATGTCGTTCATCCGCTCGCCGCCCAGCTGGGACTAGACGTGGAAGATATTAAGACCACTAAGGCGGGCAAAAAATCCCAGGTCATCATTAGCGTAGATGGCGATAAACGTCCGTCGTCTGATGATTTGGAAAATCTATCCCGAACAGTTGGTGCTGCTTTCGATGCTGCTGAAGAAGCAGGAGAGCTTAATTTTGGGGCAGGCTACACGCTGGAAATTTCCACACCTGGGGTTGATTTGCCTTTGACGCATCCACGTCATTTCCGTCGTAATCGAGGCCGTCTGGTTGTTCCTCATACGCAGGGCGGGGATAAAGCAGAATCTTTCCGTTTAGGCGCGCTTAGCGATGATGAAACGCGCGTCATCGCGGTAATGCAGGCTAAAGGTACACCGCAGGTCGAGGTGAAGGAATTGGCTAATATTGCCCCTGCAATGGTAGAAATTGAATTTGCAGAAGTGCCAGCAACACAAAAAGAAATTGTTGGATACGACTTTGCAAGCGCTGCAGAATTAGCTGCGCAATAGTTTTATTTTTGTACGACGTTGGATGTTTTTCTAAGGGTGAACAAGTGAATATTGATATCAACGCCTTACGCGCTATCGAACAAGAACGCGGGGTTCCCGTTCGCGAGCTGCTTTTTGCAATCGCCGGAGCGCTGCTACACGCGTATACGGAGTTTCGGGATGGAAACATTGAACCCAACCACAAAGCACGCGTAGACATTGACTCCGCTACGGGCGCCGTATCAGTGGTGGTAACGGAATTCGACGAAGAAGGAAACGTTCTCAGCGAATTCGATGACACCCCAGCAGGCTTTAGCCGCGTAGGCGCTCATGCTGTTCGAGATGCAATTGTTAAGCGTCTCCGCGAAGCAGAGGCAGATCGTGCCTATGATTCCTATGCAGACTTGCAAGGTACTGTTGTTACCGGCATTGTGCAACGTGATGCGTATGCTAACGCCCGCGGTATCATCGTCGTGCAACTGGGTACGGAGTATGAGGTAGCCGAAGGCAAAGCTCAGGACGGAATCCTGTTGCCAGCAGAGCAGATCCCCGGTGAGAAACTTCCGCACGGTACCCGTGTTCGCGCCTACGTGGTAGGGGTCCAAAAAGACGGTGCCCGCGTGCAAGTTATGCTTTCGCGCACCCACCCTGAATTGGTTCGCGGATTGTTTGAGCGCGAAGTCCCAGAGATCCTCGACGGCGCCGTCGAAATCGTTGCAATTGCTCGTGAAGCCGGCCACCGCTCAAAGATCTCCGTGGCTGGCAAGGTCAAAGGTGTTAATGCCAAGGGCGCATGTATCGGCCCGCGCGGCCAGCGCGTGACCAACGTAATGCAAGCGCTGGGTGGAGAGAAAATCGACATCATCGATTTCAATGAAGACCCCAAGGTTTATGTCGGTAACTCGCTCGCCCCGTCCAAAGTAGTAAGCGTAGATATTCTTGACGCAGAGGCACAGTTCGCACGCGTTATTGTTCCGGATTATCAGTTATCACTGGCAATCGGTAAAGAAGGACAAAATGCACGATTGGCTGCACGTCTTACTGGATGGAAGATTGACATCCATTCTGATGCTGAGGCCTAAAGCAGCCGAAGTCAAAACTGCGCAATAACACCTTTGGGAAGAAGTAGCGTAGGATAGTCAACAGCCCAGATGTAGCGGAAAGGAGTTGGGTATGTCCCGGCTTCGTACCTGCATCGCTACGCGTAAGCGTCTGCCTGAATCGCAGTTGTTGCGCGTTGTGGCAGGTCAAGATGGAAAAGTTATTCCAGACCCGCGCCGGCGGCTAGCCGGACGTGGTGCGTGGATAACTCCTACTCTTGCCGCCTATGAGCTGGCGGAGAATCGCAGGGCATTCGCCCGTGCGCTTCGCGTGTCCGCACCCGTGGATACAGGTCAGGTACGTGATCATATTGCTATGACCTACGAGAATTGTAAGGAAGACCGAACACTGATGAGTACACAACGATGAAGCATCAGCGATGAAAGTCCAAAACAACTCCTAGGGGCGCCTTGTCGCCTCTAGGTAAACCAAGAGGAGACAAGTGGCCGGAAAGCTACGCGTTCATGAGCTGGCAAAACAGCTCGGAGTAACTAGTAAAGAATTACTTGCTGCGCTCAAAGAGCAAGGTGAGTTTGTAAAAACCGCCTCGTCTACCATCGAACCGCCGGTGGTAAAGAAGATGCGCGCACATTATGGTGCTGATACTGCCGCCAATTCCGAGGAGAAGGCAGCAGCACCTGCTCAGTCTGCCGCACCGAAGCCTGCTGCGCCTAAGCCAGCAGCTCCGAAGCCTGCGGCACCAAAGGCACCTGAAACGCAGGCAGCAAAGCCAAAGCCTGCTAAATCAGAGCCTGCACAGCGTCAGCCTGCAGCAACTGAGACCAAGGCGAAGCCAAGTGCACCAAAACCTGCTGCACCTAAGCCAGCAGCGGCAAAGAAGCCTGGTGCTGCTGGTGAGGCAAAGCCATCACCACGTTCCATGCCTAAACCTGGTGGGTCCCGCCGCGTTGCTAACAACCCATTTTCTTCGGGTGGCAGCGATCGTCCGGCGCCACGTCCCGGTGGCGGCAAGGGTCCACGCCCAGGCAAGGGTGGACAAAAAGAGGGTCGCGATCAGCGCGATTCCAAGCCACAATCTGGTGGACGCCGCCCAAGCCCAGCGATGATGCCTTCACATCCAAACCCAGCTGCAATGCCACAGAAAGCACCTACAGGTGGTGGACGTGGTCGTGGCGGACGCCCAGGTGGTCCAGGCCAGTCCGGCCCAGGTGCCGGTGGCGGCGGATTCCGCGGTGGCGGCGGTGGTCGTGGCGGACGCCGCGGTGGTACTGCTGGTGCGTTCGGGCGCCCAGGTGGTGCTCCACGACGCGGTAAGAAGTCCAAGCGTCAAAAGCGCAATGAGTACGAGGAGTTGCGCGCACCAAACGTAGTTGGCGGCGTGCGTCTGCCAGACGGCGGCGGCGATAAAGTACGTTTGCGCCGTGGTGCTTCCTTGTCTGATTTCGCAGAGAAGATTGGTGCAGATCCAGCAGCATTGGTACAGGCACTGTTCAACCTCGGTGAAATGGTGACCGCTACTGCCTCTGTTTCTGAGGAAACGTTGCAGTTGCTCGGTGCGGAAATCAACTACGAGGTGGAAGTTGTTTCCCCTGAAGATGAAGACCGTGAGCTGCTAGAGTCGTTCGATCTGCAATTTGGTGAGGATGAGGGCGACGAGTCTGATCTTGCTAAGCGTCCTCCAGTTGTTACCGTTATGGGTCACGTCGATCACGGTAAGACTCGTTTGCTGGATACCATCCGAAAGACGAATGAGGCTGCTGGCGAAGCAGGCGGCATTACCCAGGGAATTGGTGCTTACCAGACCAAGGTTGAACTGGAAGATGGACCTCGTGTCATCACCTTCCTGGATACTCCGGGTCACGAGGCCTTCACGGCAATGCGTGCTCGTGGTGCAAAATCCACCGACTTGGCCATTTTGGTTGTCGCCGCCGATGACGGCGTTATGCCACAGACAGTTGAAGCTATCAACCACGCGAAGGCTGCTGGTATTCCAGTTGTCGTTGCAGTGAACAAGATTGATAAGCCAGAGGCCCAGCCGGACAAGATCCGTGGTCAGCTGACTGAGTATGGTTTGGTTCCAGAAGAATACGGTGGCGACACCATGTTCGTTGACATTTCCGCAAAGGCTGGTCAAAACATTGACGAGCTTTTGGAGGCAGTTGTTTTGACTGCTGATGCCTCTTTGGAACTGACCGCCAACCCCGATATGGACGCTCAAGGTGTTTCTATCGAAGCTCACTTGGACCGCGGTCGCGGTCCAGTGGCCACTGTTATCGTTCAGCGCGGTACTTTGCGTGTTGGTGACTCCATTGTCGTCGGTGGTTCCTTCGGACGCGTTCGTCGTATGTTGGATGAATTCGGACATGACGTGGAAGAAGCTGGTCCATCTCGCCCAGTACAGGTACAGGGCCTCAATGGTGTCCCAGGTGCTGGCGACAACCTGTTGGTTGTGGAAGATGACCGCGTTGCACGTCAGATTGCTGCACAGCGTGATGCACGTAAGCGTTCTGCAATGCAGGCTAAGGCCCGCAAGCGCGTTTCCCTCGAGGATCTGGATGCAGTCTTGAAGGAGACTTCAACTCTTAACCTGATTCTTAAGGGTGACAATGCTGGTTCCGTGGAAGCACTGGAAGACGCATTGCTCGACATCCAGGTCGATGATGAGGTACAGCTCAACATCATTGACCGCGGTGTCGGTGCGGTTACGCAGACTAACGTCACTTTGGCTGCAGCTTCTGACGCAGTCATCATTGCCTTCAATGTTCGTTCTGAAGGCAAGGCAACTGAGGAAGCTAATGCTGAGGGTGTAGATATTCGCTACTACACCGTCATCTACCGTGCGATTGAGGAAGTTGAAGCTGCACTTAAGGGCATGCTCAAGCCAATCTACGAGGAGCGCGATACTGGCGCTGCGGAAATCCGCGCCCTGTTCAAGTCCTCCGCAATTGGTACCATCGCCGGCTGTATGGTCACAGAAGGCAAGGTCAAGCGCAATGGCAAGGTTCGCCTTGTTCGCGACGGCAACGTCATCGTCTCCGATGCAAAGATTGAGTCCTTGCGTCAGGAAAAGAATGACGTCACCGAGATTTCTGCTGGTTATGAATGCGGTATGGTTTTGTCCTACCCAGATATTCAGGTCGGCGACATCATCCAGGCCTACGAAGAGGTCGAGGTTCCTCGTACATAATAGGTAACTAAGTAACACCGCTTTGACAGCGTGCTAACACTTGGCTGCACCCCGTGTAAGTTCCGTCCCCACGACGGACTTGCTAGGGGTGCAGTTTGTTTTGGGCGGGTACACTAGAGGTTTCATGTTGGTCCACGCGGTACCACTCTCACGGGGTGTGTAGTGTGGACTGTAGTGTTTCCCGATACCGAAGGTGGTTTTCATGGCTGATCATGCTCGCGCGGCCCGTATGGCAAAGCGCATTCAGACAATTGTTGCCAATGCAATTGAGCGGGAAATTAAGGATCGTCGTCTAGAGTTCGTGACCATTACAGATACTCGGGTCACTGGTGATTTGCACGATGCAACTGTGTACTACACCGTGCGCGGATCCGATATTGACGCCGAACCTGATCTTGATGCCGCAGCCGAAGCTCTCGGTCGCGCACGCGGACAGTTGCGCAAGATCGTAGGTGACCAATTGCAGGTTCGATTCACCCCAACGTTGAGTTTTGAGCTCGATACTGTTCCGGAGTCCTCTGCGCATATGGAGGAATTGCTATCTCGGGCCCGAGCCCGCGATGAAGAATTGGCAAAGCTAAAGGAAGGTGCCACACCAGCTGGCGATGCAAATCCGTATAAGAACGAGACCTAAATGAGGGACTCCGTACGTTGTGGTGCAATGCAGGAAGTTGTAAAGACGCTAACTGCGGCGAACTCAGTGTGCGTCATTGGGCATGTTCGCCCAGATGCGGATGCCATTGGTTCTGTTTCTGCATTGCGGATGGGGTTGGAGCGGATGGGAAAGGATGCTGTGGGCGTGGTGGGCCAGCGGCATCCTATTCCTGAGGCTTTGTTTTCCATTCCGGGAGCTGAGGAAATCGAGGTAATCGGCACCCTTCCGCAGGGGTATGACCTCTACGTCACAGTCGATTGCGGCGACCTTAGCCGTACAGGTTCGGTTGCTACAGAAATTGCCAAGCTTGCCGATGCCGGCCGCGTCATCTGCATTGACCACCATGCCTCAAATGCCGGCTTCGGAAGTATCAACTTAATGGACTACGAGGCTGAGTCCACAACGGTGGTGCTTTATTCGCTTTTAGAAGCGCTAAAGGTTCCGTTGGACAGAAACATTGCCCATGCCTTGTATGCGGGGCTTGTTACTGATACTGGTAGTTTTCGCTGGGGTCAGCCGAAGATGCATCGGCTAGCTGAGGAGCTTTTACACTTTGGTTTAGACCCGAAACAGATTGCCGTGGATTTGTTAGATTCATTGACGGCTGATGACCTGCAGATGCTGGGGCGTGTTCTCGCTCAAGTTTCATTGGTTGACGCGGGTCGATTTAAGCTGGCGATTTTGGTGGCAGACCACGATGTGATTGCGCATTATTCTGACCATGCTGTGGAGTTTTTGGTCGATTATGTGCGGGCATTGCGGGGAACAGACATGGGAGTTGTATTTAAAGAGCAAGCTCCTGGTTATTGGGCAACGTCGTTGCGCTCTTCTGCCATAAACTGTGCGGATATTGCTACTTTGTTAGGCGGAGGTGGACATATTCCTGCCGCTGGTTATTTGACAACAGGATCCCTGCCGGAGATTGTTGATGAATTAGTCGCAGTAGTAAGTACTCTTTAGCAAAGGTCTCCTCGCTCGAAGTTATGTCTGTTCACAACGCTGCCCATCCCGATAATGTCAATGCGCGTTCGATCCTTCGTTTGGCGTTGCCCGCTTTGGGCGTTTTGGCTGCAATGCCGCTGTATCTTTTGCTCGATACAGCGGTGGTGGGGCGTTTGGGTTCACAAGAACTCGCAGCACTGGGAGCTGCTGCGACTATTCAGTCTGTAGTAACGACACAATTGACGTTTCTGTCTTATGGCACTACTTCACGCGCCGCGCGACATTTTGGGGCCGGACGACGCGCGGAGGCAGTCGGGGAGGGCTTGCAGGCTACTTATGTGGCTATCGGAGTAGGCATGGTCCTCGCCATTGGGATGTGGTCAGGGGCAGATACACTTGCGATGTGGATGACAGGTAATGCGCAAACAGCAGCGTTGACGGCCCAATGGCTGAAAGTGGCGGCCCTAGCAATTCCAGTAGCGTTGACAATTATGGCGGGAAACGGTTGGTTGCGCGGTGTGCAAGACACTGTAAAGACTCTTCGATTCACGTTGAGTGGTGTCATCCCAGGTGCTATCGCCATCCCCTTTTTTGTTTCCTGGTGGGGTCTGGTTGGTTCGGCATGGGCCAATGTGCTGGGAATGAGTATTGTCAGTGCACTATTTCTATCTGAGCTGTTTGTTCAGCATAAGGGCTCGTGGAAGGTGGACTTTGGAATCATCGGCAAGCAATTGCTGTTGGGGCGTGACCTCATTGTGCGCTCACTGAGTTTTCAAGTCACGTTCGTATCTGCTGCTGCAGTTGCTGCGCGCTTTGGCACCTCCGCTTTGGCAGCGCATCAAGTAATGCTGCAACTGTGGAATTTTCTTGTATTGGCGCTTGACGCACTTGCTATCGCTGCTCAAACACTGGTCGGTGCTGCGCTGGGTGGGGGATCAATTAAGAATGCGCGTGAAACTGGAAAGAAGATTGTGGGATACTCCACCGTTTTTGCTCTAGTGCTCGCTGTAGTTTTGGCCGGTGGAGCTGCAATAATACCGCGCATCTTTACTGCGGATGAATCTGTCCACGCGCAAATGCACATACCGTGGTGGATTATGGTTGGACTCGTCATAGTCGGTGGCGTTTTGTTCGCCCTAGATGGCGTGTTGCTTGGCGCTGGTGATGCTGCCTTTTTGCGTACCGTGACTGTTGTGTCCGCCCTGCTGGGATTCTTGCCCGGTATCTGGTTGGCCTACTTCTTCGGCTGGGGACTTCCAGGGGTTTGGACTGGCCTAGCCGTCTTTATCTGCGCGCGTGCTGCAGCAGGTTATCTTCGCTTCAACTCAATGAAGTGGGCTATTGTTGGGTAGTTGTAGCGTGAATTAGGTGCGGAGAACAGAAATGACAAAGAAGATAACCCAGACTTTGTGGGCTGTTTCTGATCTACACGCAGCTGTTAAAGCAAATGGACCGCGCATAGAAGAAATTACCCCTGCTCACCCCTCGGACTGGCTCATCGTTGCTGGCGATGTCGCTGAGCGGACTGACTTGGTCCTCGACGTTTTGGGCACACTAAAGCAAAAATTCCATACCGTCATTTGGGTGCCTGGCAATCACGAGCTGTTTTCGCGCTCAACGGATAAATACACCGGAAGAGAAAAATACGACGATCTTGTCGCTGGATGTCGTGCGTTAGGAGTCGTTACTCCCGAAGATCCATATCCTGTATTTCACGGTGTGACGGTGGTTCCGCTTTTTACTCTCTACGACTATTCATTTCGATCTGCCAACATGACCGTTGAACAGGCTTTGGAATCAGCCAAAGCAAAGAGCATCATGATGTCTGACGAGTTTACTATTGCTCCGTTTGTTGATGTCCGCGCATGGTGTTGGGACCGTTTGGCCTATTCCATCAAACGCTTATCAAAAATAAGTGGCCCGACTGTTTTGATCAATCACTGGCCACTAGTGCAAGAGCCGACCAAGAAGATGCGGTGGGCAGAAGTAGCCTTGTGGTGCGGCACACGGCACACGCGTTCGTGGCCTACTCGGTACAATGCCCAAGCCGTCATTTATGGACACTTACACATGCCAGCGGTAGAAGAAATTGATGGCGTCAAGCACATAGAAGTATCGCTGGGATACCCACGCGAGTGGTGCGGGTGGGATGCTACCGGCAGATTGTGGCCTTATCCAGTTCTGAGTGTGGAAAGGAAGTAAACATGTCAATGATCGATACTGAACTATTTCCACCTCAAGCGCGATTTTGTTATGTCCGCACTGATGTCACGCATCCCGACACCGTCAACTTCAATAACCTCCATCCTTTAGAAAAGACCCTGGTATTTAACGCAGTAAATGTCCGCAAAGCTGAGTTTGGGGACGCTCGTTGGTGTGCCCACCAAGCTTTGACGGAACTGGGCTACACCGGGGAAGAACCGATTTTGCGCGGTGAACGGGGCATGCCTTTATGGCCAGAAGGATTTACAGGATCATTAACTCATACGACAGGGTTGCGGGCTGCCGTCGTTGCTCCCACGGAAGAAGTGTGTTCTCTAGGATTAGATGCTGAAATAGCTGAGCCGTTGCCAGAAGGAGTATTTCACCAAATAGCCCGTGCCGGTGAAGTGGACCGCGTAGCCCGTATGCAGGCATCTGGGCTTGATTTTGCGGATCGGTTGTTATTCTGTGCCAAAGAGGCAACGTATAAAGCGTGGTTTCCGTTGACCTATCGTTGGCTGGATTTCCATGAAGCTGAAATTGATGTGCGCAGTGATGGCACATTGATTTCTTACCTGTTGGTTCGGCCGACTCCCGTGCCGTTTATTACTGGGCGCTGGACAGTACGCGATGGTTATGTGATTGTATCCACCGTCATCACGCACTCAGATTGTGCCGGTGCCGCCATGGTGAATCCTTAAAGCGTTGACGGGTGAGCAACGAAAACGGTTGATAGGCGTTTTCCTTTTTCTCGCACAAGTGCAACAGCCTTTCCCTCGGGATCTACTGCCGCGTGTGTGCCTTTGAGCCCCCGTGGCTCAAGCCACTTGCCCATTGCCAAAGCTGCGGATTCTTCTGCTGTGACCGCGAGGGTGGGGTAGCAGCGAGTCAGTGCCTGGTCGAGGGTGAGGGAGAGGGTGAGGGAATCGAGGGGGGAGGCATCGGCAAGCGTAAATGGCCCCACCTCAGTGCGACGTAAAGCGGTGAGATGCCCGCCCACGCCGAGGAAATCGCCCAAGTCGCGGCCGAGCGAGCGAATATATGTACCTGTAGAACAATCCACAACCACATCGAGCTCTAAAGGTTCTGGTCGTATTTCTTGGATATCAAAGCGGGAGACATGGACTTCGCGGGCGGGAATAATAAATTCCTCACCATCGCGTACTCGCTGGTAAGCGCGCTTTCCGTCGATCTTGATGGCGCTTACTGAAGACGGGACTTGCATGATGGTTCCGGTCAGACTGGCAACCCCTTGAGCGATGTGCTCTGCGGTGACAGCGGAGGTATCGGCAGTTGAGATGATATCGCCCTCGCGGTCATCAGTTGTCGTTGCTGCGCCGAGGCGAATAGTAGCTTCGTATTGTTTGGTCGCAGCGACCAAATGAGCAAGGAATTTGGTGCCGCGCTCAATACCCAACACCAAAACTCCCGTGGCCATGGGGTCGAGCGTGCCCGCGTGGCCCACTTTGCGAGTACCAAACTCGCGGCGAACTCGTGAAACCACGTCGTGGGACGTCATCCCGGCAGGTTTATCAACAATAACTAAACCGCCCAAGCCCGTTGTCTGGTTCTGTGTTGTACCCATGACCGATAATCATAGCTGGTAGTAACAGTCGCGCGGATGGGGGATTGATATTTTCTTTGCAGACCTCGGTGGAGCGGTACAGCCGATGTCGCCTTGCTCAGAACACATGAACTAGCATGAGACAGGTGGATATTTGGTATGGAATTGCGGAAGTGCCCCAAGACCTCGCACCTAGCGTGGTCACCATTGGTGTGTTTGACGGTGTACACCGCGGGCATCAAAAGCTGATCCATGCCACTGTGGAAAAGGCTAATGAATCAGGCCTTCGCTCGGTGATGGTCACGTTTGAGCCCCACCCAGTTTCCGTCTTTTTGCCACAGCGTGCACCGCTGGCACTAACAACGCTGGAACAACGCATCGATGTGGCACGACAGCTTGGGATTGATGCAGTCTTGGTCATCGATTTCACCAAAGACTTGCAAGGACTTAATCCTGCCGAATACGTAGATTATTTGTTGCTAGATACGCTGCATGCCGCTCATGTGGTTGTGGGGGCCAATTTCACTTTCGGTGCCGATGCCGCAGGCACAGCCTCGACGCTGCAGTCCCTAGGGGCAGGTCGCTTTGGAGTAGACATTATTGCTTTGCTTAGCGATGAAGGCATCGACATTTCCTCAACCAATATTCGGAAGATGCTAAGTACAGCCAATGTTGCTCGCGCCAACTGGGCGCTGGGGCGCAGTTTCGCGGTCACTGGTCCCATCGTGCGCGGCGCTGGTCGCGGTGGAAAAGAATTGGGATTTCCTACTGCGAATCAATATTTCCCAGACGAGGTTGCGTTGCCTGCCGATGGTGTCTACGCCGGTTGGCTGACCGTCCAGGAAACGGGCGTTCCCATCGAGGGAAATATGGAGCCCGGAATCCGGTATGCTGCTGCTATTTCAGTGGGCACCAACCCTACCTTTGGCGATGAGAAACGCTCAGTAGAATCTTTCGTTCTTGATCGCGATGCTGACTTGTACGGCCATGTTGCCACTGTGGAATTCGTAGACCACCTACGTACTATGGAGAAATTCAATTCCATTGACGAGCTTTTAGAAACCATGCATAACGATGTTGCGCGAGCTCGCGACGTTTTGCACCGTGATTCCTTGACACAGGGGTGGAGCCCCGAGAGCTATTTTCTGCTGCGCTGACATAGGGCTGCGCTGACACAGGAAAGCGAAGGCCTTAAACGGGAGTCAACTTGGTGGTAAAGACTAGGAACTGGTAAGGTCTCTCGTTGGCTTGATGACTGTGGTTCGCAGCAGTTGTCGAGTGGTAAAAAACTTTTTTATGCGGACTGAAATATTTGAGGAGATAAACTCATGGCATTGACCACTGAGCAGAAGTCTGAAATTTTGAAGGAATTCGGTCTACATGAGACCGACACCGGTTCTCCTGAAGCACAGGTTGCTTTGTTGACCTCCCGAATCAACACCCTGACTGAGCACCTGAAGTTCCACAAGCACGATCACCACTCCCGTCGTGGTCTGTTGTTGCTGGTTGGTCGTCGTCGTGGCCTGCTGAAGTACTTGGCTTCTAACAACGTTGACCGTTACCGTGACTTGATTGCACGTCTTGGCCTGCGCCGATAGGAAGTCTTTTTCACGGGCATTTTAAAACCGCACACGCACTAGCGTGTGCGGTTTTTATGTATTGTGAGCTATGTTGCGGTGGCACTACACCTGACACCTGTTCGGGATGACCTTGAGAATGAGCGAAGCATCAGCAGTTTTGTTAAACTTGTGCACGTTGTAGCGTTTTTCACGTTGTGTGAATAATGCTTCGGTTCGAACCACAACTTTTTACGGTCGATTTCGTCATGAGGCAGTTCCGTAACTTTCTTATGACACGACGTTGCATAAGGTCGCCGCGATTAGATGCGGTGGTGTTGAAGTATCCGGCGGCACCGATGATTGCTGGAACTTAAATGAAGGAGAATACTAAGTATATGACTGCTCGCAAAAGCGTCAGGAAAACTCAATCGCGCAATAACAAGGCTGCGCATCATGCCCCCAAAAACACCGTGGGGTACGCCATTGATGAAGAGCTAGGCATCGTTGAGGCAACAGCCACGCTAGATAACGGTGACTTTGGAACGCGTACCATCGTGTTCGAAACCGGTCAGCTGGCTCGTCAAGCAGATGGTTCTGTGACCACCTACCTCGATGAGGACACCATGCTGCTGTCTACGGTGACAGCATCGAAACAGCCACGTGAAGGCTTTGATTTCTTCCCTCTGACAGTAGACGTTGAAGAACGTATGTATGCGGCCGGTAAGATTCCTGGTTCTTTCTTCCGTCGTGAGGGTCGCCCGTCTACTGAGGCAATTCTTGCCTGTCGCTTGATTGACCGCCCACTGCGCCCAACGTTTGTTAAAGGACTGCGCAACGAGGTACAGGTCGTCGTCACAGTGTTGTCCATGGATCCGAATGAGTTCTATGATGTCGTGGCTATCAACGGTGCATCGGCAGCGACTCAGATTTCTGGACTGCCTGTCTCCGGAGCTGTCGGCGGCGTCCGTATGGCTTTGCTTGCCGATGATAAACATCCAGAAGGTCAGTGGGTAGCTTTCCCCAATGGTGAACAACATGAGCGTGCACTGTTTGAGATGGTTGTTGCTGGTCGAATTGTTACTCGCAAACAGGGCCGTAACCAAGTTGATGATGTTGCGATCATGATGGTTGAAGCCGGGGCAGGAAACCAGGTTCACGAGCGCGTGGCTGCGGGCGCACCCGCGCCGCAGGAAGCTACTGTCGCAGCAGGTTTGGAAGCTGCGAAGCCTTACATCAAGACCTTGTGTGAGGCGCAGGCTGGCTTGGCCGAGCGTGCAGCGAAAGAGACTCAGGAATTCCCGCTGTTCCCACCTTATGCTGATGAGATTTTCGAAGCCGTCGAAAAGAAGTCTGCGAAGAAGCTGGCGAAGTTGCTCACCATTGCAGGTAAGCAAGAGCGTGATGAGGCAACCAACGAGCACATGGAAGAAGTAGAGGAGCAGCTTCTAGACAAGTTCGAGGATGAAGATGCTTCCAAGCAAATCCGGGCGGCATATAACGCGGTGATGAAGCAGATCGTTCGTGAGAAGATCTTGGCTGAAGGTTTCCGCATTGACGGTCGCGGAGTTACCGATATCCGTGATCTTGGCGTGGAAGTTGCATTGATTCCGCGCGCACATGGCTCTGCATTGTTCGAACGTGGTGAGACTCAGATTCTTGGTGTGACCACGCTCGATATGCTGAAGATGGAACAAACCATTGATGCCTTGACTCCTGCTGAGTCTAAGCGCTACATCCACCATTACAACTTCCCACCATATTCCACAGGTGAGACCGGCCGAGTAGGCTCTCCAAAGCGTCGTGAGATTGGCCATGGAGCTTTGGCTGAGCGTGCACTTCTTCCTGTTATTCCTAATCGCGAAGATTTTCCTTACGCCATCCGCCAAGTATCTGAAGCCTTGGGTTCTAATGGCTCGACGTCTATGGGGTCTGTGTGCGCATCGACGTTATCGTTGTACAACGCCGGCGTTCCTCTGAAGGCTCCTGTTGCCGGTATCGCTATGGGGCTGGTGTCGGGTGAAGTCGACGGGGAAGAGACCTTCGTTGCTTTGACTGACATTTTGGGTGCGGAGGATGCCTTCGGCGACATGGACTTTAAGGTCGCTGGTACTATTGACTACATCACTGCTTTGCAGTTGGACACTAAGTTGGATGGAATTCCTTCTGAGGTTCTAGCAAATGCTCTGGAACAAGCCCGTGATGCTCGCAACACCATTTTGGCCACGATGGCTGAGGTTATTGATTCGCCAGATGAAATGAGCATCTTGGCTCCGAAGATTACCTCTGTTTCCATCCCCGTATCCAAGATTGGTGAGCTTATCGGCCCGAAGGGTAAGACCATCAACACGATCACTGAGGAAACCGGCGCCAATGTCTCCATTGAAGACGACGGCACCGTGTATGTTTCAGCGCTGACCGGCGAGGCTGCCGATGCCGCGTTGGAAAAGATTAACGCAATTGCCAACCCACAGTTGCCAAAGGTGGGCGAGCGCTTCCTTGGAACCGTCGTTAAGACGGTAGCTTTTGGTGCGTTTGTCTCCATCACCCCTGGTCGCGATGGCCTCATCCACATTTCCAACCTTGGTGGCGATGAACGCATTGAAAACGTGGAAGATGTTATCAATGTGGGCGACAAGATTCAGGTTGAAATTGCTGACATTGACAACCGCGGAAAGATTTCCTTGGTGCCAGTGGAAGATTAGTTTTCGTCTCAGCACAAAGCTGGCTGTAGAGAACTAGCACTAACGATCTAGGCGCCTGTATCTAAAACCCAAAAGTTTAGGTACAGGCGCCTAGTGCCATTGATGCGGTGAGTGATTGTCCCGTCTGAAAGCAAATGCTAAATGCATTCGGCTCGCTTAGCGGGCTGCTATGTCGATAACTACGCGGCTAGGGTTTTCCAAGTAAGTGATGGAATACTTGGCAGGCTGTTGGAGGCCGATGACAAATTGGGATTGGGCCTCGAAGGAACCGGCGTAGTTGATTTCTGTAACGATTCCCGCACCCGTAGTTTTTCCGATGTCAAGAAAAGCCTTTTGCCGCTCGGGAGTAGAAGGCCACGGTGTGCCATCGACGTTTATGTCTAACGCGGTGGTTCCGTTGTAAATAATCTCATGGCCAGATGCTTGTTGTAGGGGCTGGTCTGTGAGGGTGGCGAACCAGCCAGGTTTGCCTGAGCCAGATAGGTCGATAACGACGCGCGTAAATGTGGGGTGTTCGTGTACCCGAATGCCGGTAGGGATGAGATCCGTTCCGGTTTGGGGAGCCACGGTAGCCTCTGCGGTGGTGAAGGTGCCCATTGGCTGCAGTTGTTGCTCTTGGGCGGAGGTAGCCGACACAGGGGCGGGTGATTGCTCTGTGGTTACGGTAGCTGATGGGGATACTGTGGAAGTTACCGTGGTGGCAACTGCGGTGCTGTCTTGTTCACTGGGAGGCGAACAAGCCACTAAGGCGAATGTACTTGCAGTTAATGCAGCACCACATAGTACGCGGTAAGAAACAGAGTTGACTGTACGCATAATTCCAGGTTACGCGAAAATGAAGTCACTTAGTGGGGTTAAAGGTGTTGACGTAAAAGTCGTGGGCTTTAGAAACATCATCGACAAAAATGGAAGCAATGTAGATGCGCATATTGTCAGCTTACCGGCCACACTAGTTAGTCTTAGTCTGACTGTGAGATGAGTCGGGGTAATCTAAGAGACACAGTGACTAAGAAACTTATAAAGGGAAAACGCGTGCTGTTGTGCGCACGTACTATCGCATATAACTTTCGCATATAGATGTCTATGCTATTACCTTCTCGGGCTAATATCGGGGCATTCATTAACACTCAAAACTTCTCGTGGAAGGGATTAGATTATGGCAATTAAGGTTGGCATTTTAGGTGCTAAGGGCCGAGTTGGTCAAGCTATTGTTGCAGGTGTTGAAGCCGCGGACGATTTGGAGTTGGTTGCAACTCTTGACCGCGACGACTCCTTGGAACTGTTGAAAATCAATGGTGCGGAGGTAATCGTTGACTTCACTCAGCCCAACTCGGTAATGGGGAATCTCGAATACTGCATTGCAGAGGGAATCCACTGTGTGGTGGGCACAACAGGCTTTGATGATGAGCGCCTTGCACAGGTTCAGGCTTGGACTGAGCAAGAGGGAGCAGGCAATGTTCTCATTGCTCCCAACTTTGCTATTTCTGCGGTACTAACAATGGTTTTTGCACGTCAGGCCGCTAAGTACTTTGAAACTGCGGAGGTAGTTGAGTACCACCACCCAACCAAGCTGGATGCACCGTCAGGTACAGCAATTCACACAGCGCAGGGTATTGCCAAGGCGCGTGCAGAAGCAGGTATGGGCCCGATGCCTGATGCGACCGAGCAAAGTCTTGAAGGCGCGCGTGGTGCAGTTGTAGACGGCGTTCCTGTCCATGCAGTTCGTACCCGCGGCATGGTTGCCCATGAAGAAGTTATTTTTGGTGCGGAAGGCCAATCGCTAACCATCCGTCAGGATTCCTACGACCGTAGTTCATTTACTCCAGGTGTCTTGGTGGGCGTACGCGAAATTGCCCAGCATAAGGGGCTCACTTATGGCCTTGAGGGATTTTTGGGACTCTAGGGACAACAAATGGCTGAACGAGTAACCCTCGATGTTCAACTCATCGCAGCAACGCAGTTTTTTCAACCGCTCCAACCACAATGGGTGCGGGATGAGGCCGCAACGGATGCAGAAGCTTTAGTCGAATTCGCTGGTCGGGCTTGTTATGATTCGTTTTCCAAGCCTAATCCGCGGACGAGTGCTAACGAGTCCTATCTCCGGCATATTTTGGAAGTTGGGCACGAGGCGTTATTTGAGCACGCGTCGGCCACGATGTATATACGCGGAATTTCTCGCTCTGCCTGCCACGAATTAGTTCGTCACCGGCACTTCTCCTTTTCGCAGCTGTCGCAAAGATTTGTGCATCCAGATGCAGCGGCAGTCGTGGTTCCAGATGCAATCGCGCAGGATGAGCAGTTAACGAGGTTGCTTTTGGAAGCTGCCGATGAGACCCGTTTTGTCTACGAGGAATTATTGCGCGTGTTGGAAGAAAAGCTTGACGATGAACCCAATGCGCTGTTGCGGAAAAAGCAAGCTAGGCAGGCAGCGCGTGCAATTCTCCCCAATGCGACAGAGTCTCGGATTGTTGTAACCGGAAATTTCCGCGCTTGGCGTCATTTTATTGGTGTGCGCGCCACTGAACATGCAGACGAGGAAATTCGCCGCGTTGCAATTGCATGTCTTCGCCAACTGCAAAACCGAGCCCCAGTGCTTTTCGATGATTTCCATATCACCACGCTTGCCGATGGTTCCGAGATGGCATCGTCGCCTTACGCTTAGTGCACACACCCAGAAAAATCCCGTCGTAATAGTGGGGGATATGCAATTAATAGGGTGAAGCGGGTAATCTTGTAACTCATGAGCACAGGTATGACAGCAAGGACAGGTGTCGAGACTTTCGGCCGCGTCGGTGTCGCAATGGTCACTCCGTTTGACCACGATGGCAACCTCGACGTAGCTGCAGCTCGTAGCCTTGCCACCCACCTGGTGGATTCCGGCATTGATTCCATCATTGTTTCCGGAACCACCGGCGAATCTCCCACGACCACGGTTGAAGAGAAGCTGGAATTGCTCAAAGCCGTAAAAGACGAAGTGGGTGACCGCGCGAAGATTTGCGCGGGCGCGGGAACGAATAACACCCGTGCTTCCGTTGAGCTTGCACGCCTCTACGCCGAAGTGGGCGCGGATAGCTTGCTCATTGTCACCCCGTATTACTCCAAGCCTTCTCAGGCTGGCGTGTACCAGCACTTTGCGGCTATTGCGAATGCTACCGATCTACCTATTTGTGTCTATGACATTCCAGGACGGTCAGGCATTCCAATTGCATCTGATACTCTGCGCAAACTCGCTGAGCTCCCCACCATTGCCGCTGTGAAAGACGCCAAGGGTAACTTGGCGGAGTCAGCGTTGCTGATGAAAGAAACAGGACTCGCATGGTATTCCGGCGATGATACCTTAAACCTCCCATGGCTTTCTTTGGGCGCTTCTGGATTTATTTCGGTGGTTGGCCATCTCGCACCGCAAGCTTTGGCTCAGTTGTGGGAAGCCTTTGATGAGGGCGATATTAAGCGCGCGCAGAAGATTAATGTTGAAACTTTGCTTCCACTCACCCAAGCTCAAGAGCGCTTAGGCGGAGTGACATTGTCGAAAGAAGCCCTGCGACTTCAGGGCATAAATGTAGGAGACCCGCGCCTTCCCATCACAGGTTGTGATGATAAGCAGCGCGAGGAACTCCGTAATGATCTAGAAAAGGCTGGAGTCCTTTAAGTATGAATGAACCCCGTAACCGCTCTCGGAAGGTGACTCGCAAAGCGGGTCCACCGACGGAGAATCTTGATTCCGCTGCTAATGAGGTAGCGTCGCCTGTTTTTCAGGCTCCTGATGCTGCCGCGCAGTCCGCTGCGACACCTGATGATGCTGTACGCGGTACTGACCGTGACGCTGGAAATTCCGATCCGGCTGCTGACGGTAATCAGGGCGGTAATCAACCTGGCGGACCGCGACGCGGGCGTGGACGCAATTCGCGTGGTCGCGGGCGTGGTGGGAACAACGCTGGTGGCAATGGACACGGCGACGGTTCCCAGGGCGGTAATAGAAACAATCGCCGCGGTCGAGATCGCCGAAATGTTCCTAAATCCATGCAAGGTGCGGATCTGACCAAGCGTCTGCCTTCACCACCGAAGCAAGCTAAGGGCTCTTTGCGTTTATATGCTTTGGGCGGTATTTCTGAGATCGGTCGTAACATGACCGTCTTCGAATATGACGGAAAGCTCCTAGTCATTGACTGTGGTGTCTTATTCCCATCTTCGGGAGAACCAGGCGTTGACTTGATTTTGCCTGATTTTGGTCCGATTGAAAATAAGTTGGACAAGATTGAGGCCCTCGTTGTTACTCACGCACACGAGGACCACATCGGCGCTATCCCGTGGCTATTGAAGCTGCGCGGCGATATCCCGATTGTTGCGTCGAGGTTTACCATCGCTTTGATCGCTGCCAAGTGTAAGGAACACCGCCAGCGTCCAAAGTTTATTGAGGTCAATGAGAAGTCCGACGTTAAGTTTGGACCTTTCCGCTGTCGTTTCTGGGCTGTCAACCACTCTGTGCCCGATGCATTGGGCATCATGTTAGGCACGCCAGCTGGAAATATTATCCACACAGGTGACATCAAGCTGGACCAGACCCCATTGGATGGTCGTCCAACGGATCTGCCTGCGCTTTCTCGCTACGGCGATGAAGGTGTTGACCTTATGCTGTGTGATTCCACGAATGCTAACATTCCTGGCGTGTCTTCCTCCGAGGGTGACATCCCAGCGACATTTAAGCGCTTGGTGGCCGGTGCGAAGCAGCGGGTTATCATCGCCAGCTTCGCATCCAATGTTTACCGCGTGCAAGCGGCTATCGATGCCGCGGTCGCTGCTGGCCGCAAGGTTGCCTTTAACGGTCGTTCGATGATGCGCAACATGGAAATCGCAGAGAAGATGGGATTTTTGAAGGTTCCTCGTGGAACTATCGTGCCTATCGATGAAGCTGCGAAGATGGCTCCGCACAAGGTGGTTTTGATTACCACTGGTACACAAGGTGAGCCAATGGCAGCGCTATCTCGAATGGCTCGCCGTGAGCATCGACAGATCACTGTTCGCGATGGCGACATGATCGTGTTCTCGTCTTCTCTCATTCCTGGTAATGAGGAGGCCGTCTTTGGCGTTATGAACATGCTGTCGCAAATCGGTGCTGAAGTTATCACGAATAAAGAGGCCAAGGTCCACGCTTCGGGCCACGGTTACGGCGGTGAGTTGCTGTTCCTTTACAATGCAGCGCGTCCGAAGAACGCCATGCCCGTTCACGGTGAATGGCGACACTTGCGTGCGAACAAAGAACTTGCAGTATCCACCGGCGTTGACCGAGACCGCGTAGTTCTTGCCCAAAATGGTGTTGTGGTTGACTTGGCAAAGGGTCGCGCTCAGGTTGTGGGCCAGCTGACTGTAGGTAACCTCTATGTTGATGGCTTGAACATGGGCAATGTGGATGCCGACACACTGGCAGACCGCACGAACCTAGGAACAGGCGGCGTGGTATCGATTACTTGCGTGATCGATAACCGCACGTCACGCCTGTTGGAGCATCCAACCGTTGCTACCACAGGTTTCAGCGACGATGACCGTGAGGTCGTACCTGAGGTTGCTCAATTGGTAGAAAACACCATGATTGACCTAGTGGCGGAAGGTGAAAATGACACCTACCGCATGGTGCAGAAGTTACGTCGCAAGGTCTCCAAGCTTATGGATTCCAAGTACAAGCGTGAGCCGGTAATTTTGCCAACTATTATTCCAACCTCAGGTGAGGTTTTGGTAGCTGGTGATGAGGAAGTCGAAGCAGCCCGCGAATCTCTATAAAAAGGCCGATTTACTCTAACTACCTTGGTTCTAGTTGTGTCCTCGGCATAGTCGATTGAGTCGAACTATGCTGGGGACATGTCTTTTTCTGCGACTTGGCGCCAACAACTTGCTCGCTTGCTTTTTGAATTAGGTCCCGATGCTCCCACCTTGTGTGATGGGTGGACCACGCGTGATCTTGCTGTGCATTTATGGATACGCGAAAACAAGCCTCTGGCAGCAGCTGGCATGGTTATTCCTCTGCTCAGAGGTTATTTGCGGGATACAAGTGTTCGGCAGAGAGCGCGACAATTCGATGAAGTAGTAGGGGAGTGGGCAGCAGGGCCGCCGTTGTCGCATCGGCTTATCGATGCCAAGGTCAACGCCGTAGAACACTTTGTCCATTTAGAAGATGTGCGTCGAGTAGCTTCAGGCACCGCACCTTTGGAATTATCGGCAGCGGCAAAGAAAGAATTGTACGCGGCGCTGCGATTATTGGCGCGATGGGTTTTGGGGGCATCGGAAAGCCCTATAGTGATCTATCCAGATGGCTTTGACCGCGTAGTTGCCGTTGAAAAGCGCGGCGTAAGTATGTGTGGCAACGATGTCGTCTGCATTAGTGGACAAGTAGGGGAGCTGCTGCTGTGGCTATTTGGTCGCGATGTTGCGCAGGTGGTCATTTCTGGGGATACACACGAAGCGGGAGCATCACGGATTCGGCGTCGTTCATTCTAAGAACGAGCGTTGTGGACGTCGCTAGGAGTGGGCGTAATTCTGCCTCAATAGTTTTGTAATTCTTCGCTCGAATCCCGTGTGGCAGATGTGACGGACGGGGTGGAAGCGATTAAAGTTACATCCATGTCTGCCAAAAACGCTTCGCATTCTCCTCGCAGGTCGAGCTCTCGTGGATCTGCCGCCAAAAACTCGCGGCCGAGGCGCGCTCGCACCAGTGCGGGTGAGACGCGCTTGGCGGTTTCACCATCCGGCCGCGATGTGCACCGTACTGGTAGTGCTTTTGGTGCCGTGGGTAAAGGACTTTCTTCTGCCTTTCGGGCTACGGCGCGTGGTATGGGCACAATGTCGCGCTCAGTCGGCAATGGAATAGCCAATCTTCGTCCGATTGACGACGAAGAATATGAGTCGAACTACGTCGAAAATTATCGCAACGCAAGGGAGTATGACGACATTTCTACTGATGAGCCGCCGCGTGCTAGCCGACGTAAGCGTAAGTCCTCGATAACGAGCAAGGCTGCCGATGTCACAGATCAAAGCGATTTTGATGTGGATAAGGCGGGCGAAGATGACCTTGATGATGATTCTGCACAATCGCGCCAACGCAGTGGTAGCGCTCCGCGTATTCGGCTGGGAAATCCTGACGGCGTCGGACTGATCCTATTCGGTTTGGCTGCGATTATAGGTGCTTCAGTTTGGCTCAATATTGCAGGGCCAGTCGGAGCTGCAATTGCCACTTCGATTCATCTTGCCGTGGGAGCGGGTGCATATATCGCACCCGTTGCGTTGATCGGCTTAGGTCTAGCCCTAATGCTTGACTGGCTTGACTGGGAGGAAGGAATTCCCACGCGAACCATCGGTGGAGCGGCACTTATTGTCATCGCAATGCTCGGGCAAATTCACCTCTTCGCCGGCAATCCTGCTGAGTGGGTCGATAGACTTAGCGCCGGTGGTGCCCTCGGTGCATGGACTGGTGGTGTACTTGCTGCCGGTTTTAGCTCCTATGTTGCAATTCCGCTCTTGTTCCTCGTCATCATCTATGGTGCTTTACTAGCAACGGGAATCACCATCCGTGAGTTTGTCGGGTACGTAAAGTCCGTTATTAGTAATACGATGACACCAGCAGCCGAAGATACTGAGCTAGATGAGGATCCCTATAGCGAGGCAAGCTCGGCAATTGATGATATTGCTGCTAAGCGGCGACGTAGCACTGGTATGGTGCCTCGGGTAATCTCGCGCTCTCCAATGGATGCGTATCCCGTGACTACTGCGGCTTCGTCATTACATGACTCCGCAGTGGAAGAAGATTCGCCCACCCAGGTATTGGACCGCGCATCCGCCGACTCCTCGAGTTTTACCACCGCAATCTCCACAGACTCTGCTGCTCGCGGTGCAGTCACGACTCCGGTGGTCCCGTGCGAATCAGACGACGTCGATACGCGTTCATTCCCTGTTGTTCGACCGTCTGCTGGAACCAACGACGATCTGTATGAAGAAACGGTCAGCATAGCCAATGAAGAAGACGATTCCATTGAGCCGTCAATCAGCTCAGCCCCCGTCTACACTTCTGACGATGTCGTCGAAAGCTCACAGGAAGCGATGAGGCAGGCGATCATCGCCCGCAGCGGCGTTGATCCAGTGACAGGTAAACCAGTCACTGCAGCGGAGAACCTCAATGACAAAGAAACTGAGGCTTCAGCTGGCGCCACCACTACGGCTGCACCACAACCTCTTGGTGAGTCGGATTATGAGTTGCCATCGACAAGCTTGTTGGCACCAGGTGCTCCCGCGCTGGAACGAACGGAAGACAATGATCGCATCATCGAAGCGATCACTGATGTATTCCATGAATTCAAGGTCGATGCGCAGGTAGTTGGTTTTAGCCGTGGACCCACAGTGACTCGCTATGAAATTGAACTTGGCCCAGGCGTGAAAGTCTCCAAAATTACCAACCTGCAGTCCAACTTGGCCTACGCCGTGGCTACTGAAAACGTTCGTTTGCTTACGCCAATCCCCGGTAAATCAGCAGTCGGTATTGAGGTTCCCAACCCTGACCGCGAGATGGTGCGATTGCGCGAGGTGCTCGATGCTCCCAATACGCGTAACGATGGTGACCCCATGCTGGTTGGCCTAGGTAAAGACATTGAGGGTGAATTTATCTCTGCCTCAATTCAGAAGATGCCGCACTTGCTCGTGGCAGGTGCCACCGGCTCAGGTAAGTCAGCATTTGTTAATTCCATGTTGGTTTCCTTGCTCACGCGTGCTACACCAGATGATGTTCGCTTGATTTTGGTTGATCCCAAGATGGTTGAACTTACGCCGTACGAGGGTATTCCACACCTCATTACGCCAATCATCACTCAACCGAAGAAAGCGGCTGCAGCGCTGCAATGGCTCGTCGAAGAGATGGAACAACGCTACATGGATATGAAATCCGCGCGTGTTCGCCACATTAAGGATTTCAACCGCAAAGTTGTCACCGGTGAGCTACAGGCACCTCCTGGATCTCAGCGAGAAATGCGCCCGTATCCGTTCATCGTCTGTGTTGTGGACGAGCTTGCGGACTTAATGATGACCGCACCGAAGGAAATTGAAGATTCCATTGTGCGCATCACCCAAAAAGCACGCGCTGCTGGTATCCATTTAGTTCTGGCAACGCAGCGTCCGTCTGTGGACGTGGTCACTGGCTTGATCAAGACCAACGTGCCTTCCCGATTAGCCTTTGCCACCTCATCGCTTACTGATTCCCGCGTCATTTTGGACCAAGCAGGTGCAGAAAAGCTCATCGGTATGGGTGACGGCCTATTCATTCCCCAAGGTGGGCGGCCAGTACGTATGCAGGGCGCATTCGTATCTGATGAAGAAGTCCAAGCAGTGGTGGATGCTGCGAAGCTGCAAGCCCAGCCTAATTACACCGAGGGAGTAACTGAGGACAAGGCTGCTGAAGCCAAGCGCGATATTGATGAGGAAATTGGCAAGGATCTCGATGACTTGTTGGCCGCCGTTGATCTAGTTGTCACCTCTCAACTTGGTTCCACCTCCATGTTGCAACGCAAGCTGCGTATCGGTTTTGCCAAGGCTGGCCGCTTGATGGATCTTATGGAGTCGCGAGGAGTTGTAGGTCCGTCCGAAGGATCAAAGGCTCGAGAGGTACTGGTGAAACCTGAGGAATTAGAGACCATTATTTGGATGATAAAGGGTGCGGATCCGGCCGAGGCACCGAAGGAAGAAAACTCAGATGACTTTGGTTTCGAATCCTCTGACCAGAACCCAGCCGATACACGCACCGTTCAAGCCACTTATAACCCGACGTCGGGTGCGTTCTAGAAATTTTCTATTATCCGTTTTTGATGATTCGGGTTCACCCAGGGTGGCAAGGTGAATAACTTCGTGTACTATTTGAAAGGTCTTGGAGGGGAGTACCCCACTAATCGGCACAGATCGTCAACACGGTAGCGCCATGCTCCCGGTCGTGCCAGCCTCCACCTTTACCAAGGAGGCGGGGGAGACCTCCGGTCACTTTACTCATGCCAATTGACCGGAGGTTAAATTTTATGGGCGTTCCTTTATTTGTGTGGGTCATCACGATTGTCGCCATACTCGGCTTTTTTATATTCGATTTTTACTCGCATGTGCGCACTCCGCACGAGCCGAGCCTCAAAGAATCTGGCTTTTGGACAGCATTCTATGTTGCCCTCGCATTAGTATTCGGTCTCATCGTCTGGTGGCTGTGGGACCATGAGCACGCGATGCAGTACTACACCGGCTATGTAACTGAAAAGGCATTGTCTGTTGACAACCTATTCGTATTTGCCCTGATTATGGGTGCGTTTAAGATTCCACGCCGTTACCAGCAGAAGGTGTTGCTTATCGGTATCGTCTTGGCGCTGGTGTTCCGTTTCGCATTTATCTTGTTGGGTGCTGCAATTATTCAGGCATGGTCCGATGTGTTCTACCTGTTTGCAATCTTCCTGTTGTACACCGCAATCAAACTCATTATTGATGAAGTTCGTGACGCCCCAGAAACCAACCCTAATGACATGGTCATTATTAAGGTCCTGCGGAAGGTAATTCACGTTACGCCGCGCTACCACGGTGATAAGCTTACGCACCGCGCGGAAACTGGTCCTAAGAAGGACAAACTAGCGCTCACACCACTTTTTGTTGCGCTGATTGCAATTGGTTTTATCGATGTCATGTTCGCGTTTGATTCTATTCCAGCGATTTACGGCATTACTACCGAGCCGTACCTGGTGTTTACAACGAACGCCTTCTCTTTGATGGGCTTGCGCCAAATGTACTTCTTGCTCGATGGACTGTTGGACAAGCTGGTGTATCTGTCTTATGGCCTAGGAATAATCCTGGCGTTCATTGGTGTAAAGCTTTTGCTGCACGCATTGCATGAAAATAACCTGCCATTTATTAATGGCGGCGAGAATGTTCCTGTACCAGAAATCGGCACGGTCACATCGC
>JAXFXA010000025.1:0-17072 GCA_034091885.1 Corynebacterium sp. | reverse complement strand
GAATATCCAACCGAAACCGGCAACTCCTTCCCACGGAGCTGAGGCAGAAGGAGTGTTCAGGAGGAAATTATTCAACGCAGTAAAAGGCATGTAATTGACTAAGTCTTCACCGATCTTGGGAATGAACATGACCAAATTGCCTAGACCTAGGTACAAGATCAATGTCAAGGCCACCACGCCAGCAGTTTGGCGCAACAACAGCCCTAACCCTTGTCCAAAGAACACGAGTAGAGCCATGCCCAGCGGGAATACCCACAAGATTCGCTGCACCAAGTCATTGTCGTTGCCAAGAGAACCCGCCATCCACAGCACAACGATGCACGCGATAAACACCAAAAGTGCAGCAATTGCCGCGTACATACAGGCCTTTACTAACGCCGCCTGCCAACGCTTATTTGTTGCCAGATAGGTGTTCATCTGCGCTTTATAGCGGTATTCCGTGGTGACAATCATGATGCCCTGAATAGCCAGGACAGGCATCGCCAGCATTTGAATAGGTGTAAAGAGCATCATCGGCTCCTGAGCAAGGAGCTCGGCGCCGGTAAGATCCGCAATCATGGTGACCATAAGGTAAGGCCACCCCAGTGCCAGGATTAAAAACAGCGCAGTGGTCCAATAAAAAGACCGAGTGCTTCTCAGCTTGGTCCATTCTGAACGCAGCGAATTGTACAGAGAATTAAGCATCAGTGTGTTTTCCTTCCGCTGGCGTTGCCGTTGCTGGCGCGGTGACGTGGTCAGAAACGCGATCAGAATGGGCTGCTTGTGTGGAGTGGTATTGCACCGATTCACCCGTGAGCCCCATAAAGGCTTCTTCCAAAGAAGCCTTCTTTTCCGTCAATTCTGTCAATGGCACACCGACTGAGTAGGAAAGGTTGCCTACAAAGTCAGTGGACTGGTTGAGAACTACCAACGTTGGGCGACCCAAACCATCTTGGGCCGTGGTGCATTGGATATCTTCTTCATCCAGTGCTGCAGCAAGTTCAGTTAAGTATGGCGTGCGCACAATGGTCTGCGCGGTGGAATGCTGTTGTACGAACTCTTCTGTTGGTTGGTCCGCAATAAGATGCCCGCGACCGATAACAATAAGGTGGTCTGCGGTCAGAGCCATTTCTGACAATAGGTGTGAGGAAATAAGTACCGTCTTGCCCTCCGCGGCAGCGGCGCGCACAAGCCCGCGCACCCAGCGGATTCCTTCTGGATCTAGGCCATTGACAGGTTCATCGAGGATGAGAACTTCCGGATCTCCCAGCAAGGCAGCGGCTAAGCCCAAGCGCTGCCCCATTCCGAGAGAAAACCCACCGGCTTTCTTCTTAGCCACCGATGCCAAGCCGACGAGCTCTAAAACCTCACTTACCCTGCTAGCAGGGATGCCGTTGGCATATGCCAATGCTTTGAGGTGGTTTTCCGCCGAACGGTTAGGGTGAACAGCTTTGGCATCAAGCAGGCATCCCACCGTGCGCAGCGGGTTGTCTAGGTCACGATATTTCTTCCCGCATACTCGAGCGTGCCCCGCAGTCGGTGCGTCAAGGCCAACAATCATTCGCATGGTTGTAGATTTGCCCGCACCATTTGGCCCGAGGAAACCTGTTACCACTCCTGGTTTAACCTGGAAGGTTACATCGTCAACCGCGCGAACCGACTTATACTGCTTGGTCAGTCCAGAAACTTCAATCATGCCCCATACGTTGCCATAAAATTGACATCGTTTCTTGTTTTCCGCGATCAGCGCTGCGCTTCTAGCTTGCCGATGATCCCCGGCAACGCCTCTGCAAACGGCCCCAACAGGTTGAGCTGTTGCACTTTGCTCAATGCCACCCACCGCAGTTCAGCAGATTCATTATTAGCAGTAGTATCTAGCTCTTTACCGCTGCGGGTCCGCGCAATGACGGTGGAATATGTCCAGCCGCCGGGCAGCTCTTTATAAGGAGGGAAGGGACCGGATGTTATATAAGAGGCGATGACGTCCACGTCATCTGGGTCAATACCGCACTCCTCAACCGTTTCACGCAAGGCAGCTTCCTCGACGGTTTCATGTAAATCACGGGCGCCACCAGGAATTCCCCAGGTACCACCGAAATTGGTCCATTCGGCACGGTGTTGCATTAGCACCGCAGGCTCCCCCTGGAGGGAATCTTCTGCGACGAGAAACAGCCCTGCAGCGCCGTGCCTTCCCCACATCCGCGCCCCATCAGGGCCGGCCGCCCAGCCGTCACCGGAAGTCTCATCCGCCTGGGGCTGGTCGGGATGATGTGTCGAAGGATCGTAACGCTTGGTCATGGAACTTATGGTACGCAATTTCGGCACTATGGGAAGTACTGCCCCCAAAAATCCCTTCCATCACAATTTTCACACCCGTTATAGTGTTTTTCAGCCGAAAAAGGTGGCAGAGCACACACTCCTTGGGATACTCTAAGGCAATGACAGGAGCACAAAAACCTGCGGTCGAGGATAATCCCGCACGTTTTCGCACTCCACCTGCCACGAACTCACCAACGGGTATCGGTATCGCTCGCGACCCCAAGTATGACGTTGCTCCAGAACAACTCGCGGCAAACGCGGATGGGGAAGCCGTGGGGGCATCGGCAAGCAAGGGCCTCACCGCGGATGAAGCTAGCGGCATCGATCTTTCTCAAAGCAAAGATCACTGGCTCGATGATGTCACCGAAGTCACCGACCCAATCTTCACCCCCACGACGCGGTTGGCATATTCCACATTCGCTGGCCCAGCGCGCTTATTGCGCAGGCTGTGGGCATTTAGCTCAACGACTCCCGGCAAGCTTTTTGCTGCCACAGTCATCTTGACCATTGCTATCGCCGCCGCCGGAATATCCATGTCGAATTCCACCGCGAGCAGGCAAGATAACCTCAACCAATTGTTGGCGGTGACAGAACCCACCGCGAGCCACGCCCACAATCTCTACTCATCACTTTCACTAGCAGACACCATCGCCGCCACCAGCATGATTCAAGGCGGTGAGAAATCCGAACCAGACCGGAAAAACTACAACGAGGCCATCGACCGCGCCGCTATCTCTGCAGTTCAGGCGTTACAAGGTGCTGAGGATAACCACTCACGTGAACTCATCACCACCATTCAACGACAATTACCTGTTTACACAGGGCTGGTGGAATCTGCGCGCGCTAACTACCGCGCGTCTAATCCTGTGGCCGCGGCCTATATGTCCAACGCTTCTGCACTGATGCGCGAGGAAATCCTTCCCGCCGCCGCTGAATTATTTGCCGTTAGTTCTTCCAAAGTATCTGCCCAGCAGCGCGAGCTTACATCACCGCTGTGGGTTCCTTTGTCAGGGCTCGTTGCCGCCGTGGGTTTTCTCATCATTGCGCAATGGTGGTTGTGGCGACTGACGCGCCGACGCTTTAACCGCGGCTTCCTCACCGCGACTGGTCTTTTGACACTGGCTACGCTGTGGGTTTTGATTGCCAACCTCGCCATGTGGACGGCTGGATCCCAGGGATTCGAAGAGGCCGCCCGCCCATGGGCGTCGTTGACCAACGCCCGCATCGCCGGACAACAAGCACGCACGAGTGAGACGCTAGCACTGGTACAGCGCCACAATGCTTCCGATACCGCAGTACCTTTCGATGAAGTCACCTCCACCATCAGCTCAGCCCTCGATGATTTTGAGGCCTCCGATGCCATCGTCGGCCGGACCTCTACGGCAACGGAACAGACGGTGAAGGCTGCACGCACCGCTTTATTCGACTGGTCACGCACCCACTCAATCTTTATGGCATCCTTGCGCGCTGGTCGCTATGAAGACGCCCTGTTCCAAGCCACCGAACACTACCCCACCCCTGATGAACCCCAAACGTCAGCTGCTGCTTTTAATACCCTGGATGGCTCACTTCTTCGTCTTATCGCCGATTCACGTGAAACCATGCGCTCATTTATTACCAATGGATTAGCAGCCATTTCACTTTTGGCTTCAGCGGTTTTCCTCATCACCATCGCCGCAATCGTTGCCGTGTGGTTAGGCATCCGACCCCGCCTCCAGGAGTACCTGTGATGACCTACCGTACAATCACCGCACTAACGCTTTCTCTCATAGCCTGCGCTACGCTCCTCAGCGGTTGTGACACATCCTCCCTCGCTCTTCGCAGCACTGACTCTGCTGACCAAGAACTCTCCACCACCCCGAATCAACGCACAGCCGATATTGCCGGCCCGCCTCTACCAGCAGGTTCCCATTGGATTCCTGCCGGGCGCTTAGAACCCCAGCCTCTTTCCACTGGGACACCCACCGTCAAATCGTACCGGCCCGATTCCGCCACTCCAGCCGAGCGAATCCCACACATCGTCGGCCGCGGCCGCCTCATCGTTGGCGTAGATCAATCTCTCAATCTCTCCTCCTACCGCGACCCCGCCACCGGCGAGATCCAGGGCTTCGAAGTAGATATTGCACACGAAATTGCTCGTGATATCTTCGGCGACCCCAACCACATTGACTTTCGTTTCTTGGAATCCAGCGACAGAATCCCCGCCCTAGAATCCGGGCGCGTGGACCTTGTCATCCGCTCCATGGCTATTAGCCCAGATCTAGAAAAAGACGCCGCTTTTTCCATCCCCTATCTCCAAGCAGATACCCGTATGCTCGCTCTGACCAGCTCAGGGATAACCTCGGTACAGGAGACTGCGGGACGGACAATATGTGCATCGGAAAGCTCTGCTGCCCTCAATAAAGCTGCCACCCTTGCACCCGCCGCAAACCTCCTTGTCACCCGCTCCTGGGGCGATTGCCAAATGGCACTACAACTCGGCCAAGCCGACGTCATCATGGTTGGTGATACCTTGCTCTCTGGCATGGCAGAACAAGACCCGTACACAGAGATCGTGGGCGAGGTCCTTGGCACCGCCTATTACGGCGTAGGAGTGCGCAAACCCGACGACCGCGCCGATACCCGCGGACTAATCCGCCAAGTCAATGCCACCTTAGAGCGAATCTTTGCCGATGGAACCTGGAATAACCTCTTTAATTCCTGGTTTGGCGCGTACCTCGCCCCGCGTTCATTACCCGCCCCGCTGTATTTTGCAGAAGACGAAGAACCGAGCATTGAAGGGAGGACCCCATGAACAGCGACCACCGCGAAGAAGAAATCAGCAACGCAGACATCAAAGAATCCGCCACTCAAGCGGTCGCATTTGACCCCTTTGCTGACGATGATGACGAAGACACCGCCGTGGGCAACAGCGACGCTGCCTTCGACCTTGGAACAGACTCTGACAACGTCGCCGCTCTCATCCGCGACCTCGGACAACTGCGCGACCAGCGCGCCGAGCGCCGCTCCACCATGCACGACACGTCACAGATATCTCGGCGCAAAGCACTAGATACCTTCCGCGAATTGCGTGGCGCCACACGAACTGACCGTGAAGTTGCTGACGGCATGGTGCACCTGCCCTACGTCGTGCCTACCCTCCCTCAAGACGCCCTCATCGACGTAGACAAAGTCGTATCTGAAAAACAGATCCTTCCACCGCAGCTTCGCCCCGGTGATATGCTCGCCGGCCAATATGAAATCCTCGGCGTCATCGCCCACGGCGGCATGGGCTGGATTTACCTGGCCAATGACCATTTTGTGTCCGGCCGCGTGGTAGTGCTGAAGGGAATGCAGGCGCATAAATCCCAAGACGAAACCGCTGCTGCAGAAGCTGAACGCGAATTCCTCGCTGACATCACGCACCCCGGAATTGTAAAAATCTTCAACTTCATTGATGACCCGCGCGTGCCCGGCGGGTTCATCGTCATGGAGTATGTAGGCGGGCCCTCCCTGCGCAAGCGCCGCAACGAACAGCCCAACCACCGGCTCCCCTTCGACATAGCCATCGCCTATGTCCTTGAGCTGCTGCCTGCCCTAGACTATTTGCACTCGCGCGGCGTGGTGTACAACGACCTCAAGCCAGACAACATCATTGTCACCGAAGACCAAGTCAAGCTCATCGACCTCGGCGCAGTATCTGGCATTGGCGCATACGGATTCATCTACGGCACCAAAGGTTTCCAAGCGCCTGAAGTTGCCACTGAGGGCCCTTCCGTAGCCAGTGACATTTACACAATCGGCCGTACACTTGCGGTATTGACCCTAGATATGCCCCAAAAAGACGGGGTTTACGAGCCCGGTATTCCAACGCCCACACAGCAACCACGGTTGCGCCGCCACATTTCCTACTACCGACTTCTCCAACGCGCAACCAACCCCGACCCTGCTCATCGCTTCAAAGATATAGCTGAGCTCCGCACACAGCTCTACGGTGTCCTGCGAGAAATCATCGCCGTTCGCGACGGGATCCAACACCCAGCACAGCACTCTCTTTTCTCTCCTGCCCGAAGCACGTTTGGTACCAAGCACCTGGTTTTCCGCACCGATCAGCTTATCGATGGCATCGAGCGCACCGTACGCATCACCGCCCCCGAAGTAGTCTCCGCTCTACCCACACCCCTACTTGACCGCACCGATGTCGGCGCTGCTCTCTTACAAGGTTATTCATATACCGAGCCTCAAGAAGCCCTGGAAACTCTCCGCCAAGCGATGCAAACCGCCGAATACGAAGAATCCGCGGAAATCCCCTTCGGAATCGTCCGCGCCATGATTGACTTAGGCTACACCGCCCAAGCCAGCGACTGGTTACAGTCCCTTAACGCCTCTCTCACCGAAAACTGGCGCTACCAGTGGTATTCCGGAGTCACCCACCTTTTGTTGGAAAACTTCGAACAAGCTCAGCGACACTTCGCCGAAGTCCTTTCCATCCTCCCCGGCGAGCCCGCCCCCAAACTCGCCCTAGCCGCCGTCAACGAGCTGCTCCTGCAAAAACTCGGACTTGCAGAAGAACCACTTATCAATCCGGCTCTCGCCCGCGCCAGCGCCAATATCACCTCTAACCTGTACGAACTAGACGGTGCGTATTTCAGCGACCCCACCATCTGGCGGCATATCACCAACATCCCGGCCCGATTACGATTTAATTCGCTCCGCCTCTACAGCGTTGTGTGGGCCACCAATCCCACCACAGTCTCCTCCGCTTTTGGTCTGGCCCGTCAGCTACGGGCTGAGGAACAAATCGACATGGCAGTAGCAACGCTCGATAAAGTCCCCAACGCCTCACGCCACCAACGTATGGCACGACTGACCACAATCGTGCAGCTCATCACCACGGACCTCAGCGAATCACGTATCCGCCGCGCCGCCCGACGCCTGGAAGAAATCCCCACCAACGAGCCGCGTTTTCTGCAGATCAAAGTCGCAGTAATTTCTGCAGGTCTCAGTTTCCTACGCGCTGCTGACCTCGAAGAAGCTGCTTCCCCCAACGACCTGTTTGAGTACTCATTTACACAACGCGGACTCCGGTACGGACTTGCTGATACCCTGCGTACCCTCGCCCGCCAAGCCCCGTTCAGCCGCCACCGATACGCATTAGTAGATCTTGCCAACCAAGTCAGACCCTTCACCTGGTTTTAGCCTGAACAGCCCCCTGCTCCGCGGTCACCACCCAGCGCGTGGGAGTTTCTTGTTGCTTTTAAGGACTTATGACACTTCGCGCTCACCGAAACGGCACACGGTTGCTACCGCCCCTGATTCGGTGAGCGCGAAGTGTCACCGCCAGATATGCGCACGTGGCAAACCGCTCGAAGCGCTCATTGAGATGACATTTTCACCATTTTGCGCAAAAAGAAAACCGCGAGGATGCGCACTATACAGCGCGGATCCTCGCGGTCACAACTGATTGTTACATCAGAAGTGCTTTCCTTGCATTAAGCCTGTTCTGCCAGAGCAGCAGCCTTTTGTGCAATTGCGAGCTCTTCGTTGGTAGGAACAACGAATACCTTGATAGCGGAATCCTCGGTGGAGATGAGGCGTGGCTCAGAAGCGCGGATTGCGTTCTTCTCAGCATCGATCTTGATGCCGTACATCTCCAGGCCAGCCAAAGCGTCTTCACGAACGTAGTTGTCGTTCTCACCAACACCAGCGGTGAAGGAGATAGCATCTACGCGGCCGAGCGCAATCATGTAAGAACCGATGAAGCGGCGCAGCTGGGTGATGTATACCTCATATGCCAAGGTTGCGTCAGCGTCGTTCTCATCGATCTTGTCGCGCAGGACACGGAAGTCGTTGACGCCACACAGGCCCTTAACACCGGACTGCTTGTTCAACAGGGTGTCCAACTCGTCGATGTTCATGTCAGCCTGGCGAGCAAGGTGGAAGATGATGCCTGGGTCAACGTCACCGGAACGGGTACCCATGACCAGACCTGCCAATGGGGTCAGACCCATGGAGGTGTCAATTGCCTCACCTGCACGCACAGCAGCTGCCGATGCGCCGTTGCCCAAGTGCAGCGTAATTTGGTTAACTTCAGCAGCGTCCTTACCCAGAAGTTCTGGAACCTGACCGGATACGAATTCGTGAGAGGTACCGTGGAAGCCGTAGCGACGAACGTTGTACTTCTCAGCAACTTCGCGGTCAATTGCGTACAAAGCTGCAGACTGTGGCATGCCGTTGAAGAATGCGGTGTCGAATACAGCAACGTGAGGAATGTCCGGCAAGATGGACTGAGCCACGCGGATGCCATCCAGGTTTGCTGGGTTGTGCAAAGGTGCGAGAGGAATGAGCTCCTCGATCTGTGCCTCAATCTCCTTGGTGATAACCACTGGCTCGGAGAACAAGCGACCACCGTGAACAACGCGGTGACCTACGGCAACGATTTCAACCTGGCCTGGTCCAACGCCGTTTTCAGACATGATTTCCAGAGCGCGCTTCAAACCAGCGGTGTGGTTAGGGATTTCGAACTCTTCGCGGATCTTGTCTTTGCCGTCAATGGAGACGTTGACAGCACCCATTGGCTCACCAATCTGTTCAACCAGACCGGAGACTAGTGGGGTGTCAGTAGCGCTTGCGTTTGGGTTTACAACCTGGAACTTAACGGAGGAAGAACCAGAGTTAATGACGAGTGCGTACATATATTTTTACTTTCCTGCTTGGATAGCGGTGATTGCTACGGTGTTTACAATATCTGGAACGGTGGCGCCACGCGAAAGGTCGTTCACTGGCTTGTTGAGGCCCTGCAAGATTGGACCAATAGCCAAAGCACCGCCGGTGCGCTGTGCCGTCTTGTAGCCAATGTTTCCAGCTTCGAGGTCTGGGAACACGAAGACGGTAGCCTGACCAGCAACTGGGCTTTCTGGCATCTTCTTCTTGGCTACACCTGGGTCACAAGCAGCGTCGAACTGTAGTGGTCCGTCAACAACGACGGAGGAGTCGATGTTGCGGGCGGCTTCAACTGCTTGAGCTGCGCGGTCAACGTCTGGGCCGCTGCCGGAGGTGCCGGTGGAGTACGACAGCATGGCGACCTTTGGATCGATTCCAAACTGGGCTGCGGTGCGTGCAGATACTACTGCGATTTCACCAAGCTGTTCTGCAGTTGGGTTCGGGTTAACTGCGCAGTCACCGAATGCCCACAGGCGGTCGCGCATAACCATCAAGAAGATGGAGGATACAACGGAGGTACCTGGTGCCGTCTTGATGATCTGGAAGGAAGGCTTGATGGTGTGTGCAGTGGTGTGAGCGGCACCGGAAACCATGCCGTCT
Organism: Corynebacterium sp.; assembly: GCA_034091885.1. Classification (GTDB taxonomy): domain Bacteria; phylum Actinomycetota; class Actinomycetes; order Mycobacteriales; family Mycobacteriaceae; genus Corynebacterium. Next base: position 7,472 of record JAXFXA010000025.1, on the reverse strand, counting down.
GCAAGACCCTTGTGCACCATCATGGTTGCAAAGTAGGAGATGTCCTTCATGGTCTCGCGTGCCTGCTCAACGGTAACGCCCTTGGACTTACGCAGTTCTGCGAATTCCTCAGCGAACTCATCCAGCAAAGGAGAGGTGGTGTAGTCAACAATGTTGGCGTCGGTCAGGTCCACACCAAGTTCCTTGGCGCGAGTCTCAATATCCTTAGGGTCACCCAAGATGGTGATCTTGCAGATGTTCTTTTGCAGAAGCTGGCCAGCTGCCAGCAAGATGCGATCATCTTCGCCTTCTGGCATAACGATGTGTGCACCAGCGGCCTTGGCCTGGGTGAGCAGCTGCTGCTCGAAAACTGGCGCAGACATTACTGGGCGGGTCTCTGCGGGGAGATCGGTGAGGATCTGGGAGCCATCGGCAAGCTGCTCAGGCGTGTAGACACCAGCAATCGTTGCAGATACGTCACGTGCGTGACGCTGTGCGAGCATAGCGGTCGTGGACTTTGGATCGTCTGCGACGAATACAACAGCAGCACCCAGGGCAGCTGCAACAACAGCATCAAAGTGGCTGTCACCAGAGCCTACGATAACGGCAGGACCTTCAGCGAGCGGCTGTGCCTGCACAATTTCCGCAACGCGAGGGGTGAACTCATCCAAAGAAATAAGACGTGCGTCTAGCTTCTGAGCTAGTGCCTGGAAATCCAGGTCATTGGCAGCACGTCCGATAACACTAACGAGTACGGAACGGGAATTCGACATGATGAGGTAAATCATCCTTTCGTGCGCTTGCATGCACTCCCACACCAGAACACACCGCCGGAGTTTTCCACACAATGTGCCTGCATACAGGAGTAACGTAAAGCTCAATTGCTTTTCGTTGCGGGGCAGGCCCCATGAACCTTTACGATATTACTCAACACGCGCCAGAATTTCTCATCAGTTTCCGTACAAAAACTGCAATTGTGAGTTTTTACGCATTTCGGTGGTCACTGCGAACTTTCCCGCATTGTGAAAAGTAGATAATTTCATTCAATGGAACGGGCCACAATAGCTGCGGTTATATTTATTCTTGGCACTCAAACCGGTACTCACACTCAGTATCGATTCCGCCCTTGCCAGCAACCTAGTAGGCTGGTTAAATCTTGGCAGGCCATAACCTGTGCCCTCTCCATAGATTTTCGGTGCACCACAAGGGCATGCACTTCGCAACATAAAAAGGGGACGTCTTTAGCAATGAGCACGACCGATGCTTCCACGCCAGCACGTATTGCCGTCATCGGCTCTGGGCCAGCCGGCATTTACGCATCTGATTTATTGGTGAAGTCTGAGCTCAACGTTCAGATTGACCTCTTTGAGAAGATGCCTACCCCGTTCGGGTTGATTCGCTACGGTGTGGCTCCAGACCACCCTCGCATTAAGGGAATTGTGCAGTCACTGCACAATGTGATGGAGAAAGAGGAGATTCGTTTCCTCGGCAACATCGAGATCGGTCGCGATGTCACCATCGATGAGCTGCGCGAATACTATGACGCGATTGTCTTTGCCACCGGCGCCACCAAAGATAAGGCAATGGACATTCCGGGTTCTGAGCTCGAGGGCAACTTTGGTGGTGCAGACTTTGTCGGTTTTTATGACGGCAATCCTCTTTTCACCCGCGACTGGGACGTTTCTGCAGAATCCGTCGCGGTCATCGGCGTTGGTAACGTGTCACTAGATGTCTCGCGAATTTTGGCTAAGAGCGCAGACGAACTGCTGGTGACAGAAATTCCGGATAATGTTTACCAGACTCTCAAGAACAACCAGGCTAAGGAAGTTCACGTCTTTGGTCGCCGCGGTCCAGCGCAGGCAAAATACACTCCTAAGGAGCTAAAGGAACTGGATGAATCGGCGTCGATTGACGTCATTGTCGATCCAGAAGATATTGACTACGACGAGGCTAGTGTGGAAGCCCGCCGCGCAGCCAAGTCCACTGACTTGGTGTGCCAAACCTTGGAGTCTTATGCCATGCGTGAGCCTGGCGACGCCCCTCACAAACTCTACATCCACTTCTTTGAAAGCCCCGTGGAAATTATTGGTGAAAACGGCCAGGTAACGGCCATTCGCACTGAGCGCACTCAGCTAGACGGCACCGGCAACGTCACTGGTACAGGCAAGTTCACGGACTGGCCAGTTCAAGCTATCTACCGCACCATTGGTTACCACCCACAACACGTTGAGGGCGTTCCTTTCGATGAGGTCAATGCGGTCATGCCTAATGATGGCGGCCACGTCCTCGATAGCGTCGATGGTGAGCCTATTGAGGGTCTTTACACCACAGGTTGGATTAAACGTGGACCTATTGGCCTCATTGGTAATACCAAGTCCGATGCTAAAGACACCATCACCATGCTTGTCGATGATTACAAGGCCGGCAAACTCACCGCCGCCGCTAAGCGCGATCCGGAAGATATTCTCGCGCTTCTTGATTCACGCGACATCGCTGTGACCACTTGGGAAGGTTGGCACCGACTGGACGCTGCAGAGCGTGCAGCTGGTGAACCACACGAGCGCGAACGCATCAAGATTGTGGAGTGGGATGACATGGTTTCCCACGCCGGTCCACAACGAGACGCTGAATAAGACTCAGAGCTCGGCGCCAGGTAATGAGATTGTCAAGTTCGGGGTAAAGGGGTCGCACAGCGTATCCTCACCCCCGCACTGAGGTGTCCACACTTTCGATAGCGGACACGGGAGCGCGCTCGGGCTCAGGAGTAGGCTGTTCTTCAGCAGGAACAGCTCCCACTCTAATGCGGGAATGCGCAAGAGCTGCACGGTCACGCGCTTCAGCAATGTCATTCGCTGTGGCACCGACCAGACCCATACGCCGGCCCGGATACGCTGAGGTCTTACCAAAGATACGCACGTCTGTTTCTGCCATCCGCATGGCATCTTCTAGGCCATAAAAGGCAACCTCATCCAAATACTCACTAGCGTGCAAGACGCAGGCGGCACCAGGAGAAATCAGGGTGACATCGATAGGCAAACCCAAGATAGCGCGCGCATGCAGGTCATACTGCGAGTAACGCTGCGTATACACCGTCAGCATGGCCTTATCTGAAGGTCGCGGAGTCACCGAGGAAAAATAAACGTCATCGCCGGCCACAAACAACTCCACGGCATAGACTCCGCGCCCACCAAGTTCATTGGAAATACGGGCGGCGACTGAACGAGCATTCTCAAAAGCTCGTGGGCTCATCGGAGCTGGTTGCCACGACTCAACGAGGTTGCCCTGTTGATGTTCATAGCCAATGACCTCACTAAACCAAGTGGCCAGCTCGCCGGTAGCAGGGTCAATCGACCGCACTGCCAAAATCGTGACTTCATAGTCGAAATCCACAAACTGTTCCACCACCACGCGCTGGTCGGTACCGCGAGTAATGGCCATCCAGGCATCGGCAAGCTGCTCTTTATCCTTGACCAATACGTGGCCACGCCCGGAAGTCTGCGCGTCTGGCTTAATGATGCACGGCACGTCTAGCTCTGCCACAGCCTCCTCGAGCGCAGCAAAAGACTCCACGAAACGATACGCTGACGTGGGCAAACCTAAAGACTCCGCCGTCTCCCGCTGCTTCTTGCGGTCGCTTGTCAGGTCACAAGCCCGCGCAGTAGGAACGACCATCGCCGGGGTGTCACTGGCCAAGACCTGCAAAGCTTCCGAAGAAATATTCTCAATCTCCGGCACGATGTAATGCGGCTTGACCTGATGAGCAAGCTCCAACACCGCCGTCGGGTCATCGAAGTCAATGGTGTAGCTAAAATGCGCAACCTGCTGCGCCGGCGCGCCCTCGTAGCGGTCTGCAACATGCACCTCTAGCCCGAGATTCTGAAAAGACTTAGCCAGACCTTTTCCCAGCTCACCGCCGCCCAGAACCAACACACGGGTAGCGTGCGGCCCTAGGGGGCTTCCTATGTAAGCTGGTATATCCTTCACAGTCCAAGGCTCCTCAACTGGTCATTTACGCAGGGCGTTGGTGGTTAGTTCTCAGCCAACACGTCGTGTCGAATAATGGTTTGGTCGCGGCCCGGACCCACTCCGATGTAGGACATACGTGTGCCAGAAAGCTCTTCCAACCGCAGGACGTAGTCTTGTGCCTTCTGCGGCAACTCCTCAAACGTCTTACACTCAGTGATGTCTTCCTCCCACGCGGGCATCGTCTCAAAGATTGGCGATGCATGGTGGAACTCCGACTGTGTCAACGGCATCTCATCATAACGCCTGCCATCGACATCATAGGCAACACAAATAGGAATCTCGCCGATACCAGTAAGAACATCCAACTTGGTCAAGAAATAATCAGTAAAACCATTAACGCGGGAAGCATAACGGGCAATCACAGAATCATACCAACCACAACGACGCTTACGCCCAGTGTTCACGCCGAATTCTCCACCGGTGACCTGCAGGTATTCACCCCACTTGTCAAAAAGCTCCGTAGGGAAAGGGCCTGCGCCAACGCGGGTGGTGTACGCCTTGATAATTCCCAGTGACGTCGTGATACGGGTCGGGCCAATACCGGACCCAACAGACGCACCACCTGCGGTTGGGTTAGACGATGTCACGAAGGGGTACGTTCCGTGATCGACGTCGAGCATGGTAGCTTGGCCGCCTTCCATGAGAACGTGCTTGCCCTCGTCGAGAGCACGGTTAAGCTCCAGCTCTGCTTCGAACACCATTGGTTCTAAGCGGTCACGGTAGCCCAAGAAGTACTGCACAATCTGCTCAGGATCAATGGCCTTGCGGTTGTACATCTTCACCAGCATTTGATTCTTAACGTCCAACGCGGACTGAATTTTTTGCCGCAGGATAGATTCATCGAAGATGTCCTGCACGCGAATTCCCACGCGGGCAACTTTGTCCGCATACGCTGGTCCAATACCGCGGCCGGTCGTACCAATGGCGCGTTTGCCCAAGAAACGCTCCTGCACGCGGTCCAGGGTCTGGTGATACGGCGCCACCAAGTGCGCGTTGGCGGAAATACGCAGACGGGAAGCGTCAGCACCGCGCGCTTCAAGCCCATCAATTTCCTCAAATAAAGCCTCGAGGTTGATAACCACACCGTTGCCCAGCACTGGCACAGCGTTTTCAGACAAAATACCGGCAGGTAGAAGCTTCAGCTCATACTTCTCACCACCCACAACAACGGTATGGCCTGCATTGTTTCCGCCGTTCGGCTTAACCACATAGTCCACGCGGCCGCCTAGGATATCCGTGGCTTTGCCCTTGCCTTCATCGCCCCACTGGGCGCCGACAATAACGATTGCTGCCATGGTTAAACGTCACTTTCTTAAAAAAGGTTTTGTCATCGCGGCTCGTGGCGGGTTTCTACTGCCTACTAAAGCCAAATACGCAACAACTCTACCCGCTTCGGTGCTGATAACCCAGCTATGGCAGCACAATGTGATGAATTTTGCGCAGATTTTCCTACTCCAACACGTTAGGCTTTACGCATGGCTTTGATGCGTACTGTGGTTTTACTCTGCGGCGACACCACGCTCCCCGAAACTTCTGTTGACATAGACTTTGACGTGGTTAAGGTTTCTGCAATTCCCACACGCCAAGAGCTTAAGCTTATCGATGCCACCGCCCAGCACCTCCTGCCCCACGACCTTACCCCGAGCTTGGACGACATTGCGGCCAGCCCCGACGTCGCCCATTTAGGGACACCGCGTTTGGCTCCCCAGCAGGTAACAACCCGTTTCCGCGTCATCGTCGTCGGCTCAGACGCCGCGCTTTCTGCAGTTCTCACACGGATGATGCGCGCAGATTACATGTGGGTCGAAGTCGGATACGTACCTATCGGTGACAGCACCGCCGCACAAAACTGGGCATTGCCTGCCGATGCCCCCTCGGCCCTCCACCTTGCCCTCACCGGCCCCGTACGCCCCGTGCCGCTTATTCGCAATGACGCTGCCATTGCCGTTGCCGGATCCGCCACCATCTCCACGTGGGATTCCGCCGAGTTTGTTGGTGAGATAATCGTCGATGACTCTATTCTCACCCGCCCCGACATTCATGCATCGTGTGGTGCACGGTTAGTTCCCATGCTGGACGCACCCGGAATTGCCGCAGCTCGCGCCGTCACTCCGTTTGCCCTCCCCACCGGCTCAGACCCAGCGTCTCCCCAATCGCTTATGCCTTCCTTTATGAGCTCTTTGAAGAGCTCTTTTTTGACGCGGGTTTTCTCCCGTTTTTTCTGTAACAAGGCACGCGTGCACCCAGACTATCTGGGCCGACTCGATGCTACCTCCATTCATTCCGGCCGAGCCCTCCAAGCAGGCGGCCCCAACCTCCGCGTTAGCGTAGACGGCGTATCCGCAAAACGCCCCGTCAAGCGGTCCACGTTCTACCGCCACCTCCGTGATCTCCAGATCGTTCGTTAGCAACTTCCCCCATCTGTGTTCACGTGCGTTTTGTTTTGACCTTTCTTGTTTTGACCCTTCGCGCTCACCGAATCTGAGAGACACCTCCATGAAGTCCGTCCCTGTGACCGCCAAGCGTCAACGCCACATGCGTCCAGCCACTATATGATAAACCCCAAAACTCCAGAAATGTAAGTTATTCCCTCTCAGTGGTCATCAGGGCCGTTTGCAAACAAAAGACACCCCGCCTTTGACGCTTCCCGCTCACCGAGAACGGGGTATGTACCGCCAAGGCTCGGCCTGGTGAGCGCGAAGCGTCGAAGGAAGTCGAAGGGAGTCAAAAAGACAGCTGACGCGCATTAACACGAGCAAAGGTGGCACACGTCAGAAAGACAGATTGCGGGTGTCAAAAGGACACGTTGCACAAATAGAACACGTATTTAGATCACGTACTGGTGCCATAAGTGTGCGGGGAGCGGATTGTTGTTGAGCAACCCTGCTCGGGGACGGCCGTTTTTCACCCATGCAACGGCTTGCAGTATTTTGTCCACGACCTTATCGAGGTACGTTTGCACGCAGTCGGCAGTAAATCGCAGGACAACGAACCCACTTGCGCTAGCGTTGGAGGTTTTCCAGCGGTCACAGATAAAGCTGTCTAAGGATTTGTGGTATTCCCAGCCATCAATCTCCACCACAATCCCGTATTTTCCGAGCACCAGATCAAAACGGTATCCCAGCATACGCACATTGTGTTCTACGGTAAGCCCGCATGCCCGCAATTGTCGCCCGAGGATTCGCTCACCCCAAGTATCGGCGCCGATGGAAATCCGCTGCAACAGTGAACGTAAACGGGCACTGATTCTGCGACTACGTGCTATGTCTCGCAGAAATCTCCTCTTGCCCGCTGGTCCGGAATAGAACCGCTCCAAGGCACGCTCAGTTCCACGCGGAACCGCACGGGCAGCACTCAGTGGGTGTACAACGCGCATTCCATCGCGGATCTCGACCCTGTCTAAGCGTGAGTGTTTAACATAGAAATTCTTGCCTCGAATAGTGCGCGGCCCCTCTAGCTCGATGGGG
>JAXFXA010000024.1:0-13338 GCA_034091885.1 Corynebacterium sp. | reverse complement strand
CTTCGGCTACGTAGTTAGCGTAGTCCTTATCGGCGTACCAGTGGGACTTCCAGTCGGAAGTGATGCCCAAACGTAGGCCGTGAGGATGGATCTTCTGGCCCATTACTTGGCCCCTTCCTGCTGGCTCTCGACCACCACGGTGATGTGGCTGGTGCGCTTACGAATCATGAATGCACGGCCCTGTGCGCGCGGCTGGAAACGACGCATGGTCGGACCCTCGTTGGCGTATGCCTCGGAGATGACCAGGGTGCGCGGATCCAGGCCGAAGTTGTTCTCGGCGTTAGCAGCTGCGGAAGCGACTACCTTAGCGACTGGCTTAGCAGCGCCCTGCGGGGCGTACTTCAGGATGGCCAGGGCTTCGCTGACGGACTTACCGCGTACCAGGTCGATGACGCGGCGTGCCTTCATCGGGGTAACGCGAACGTAGCGGGCCGTGGCGGATGCGGAGGTGATGGTTTCACTCATCGCTTATCGACGTCCCTTCTTGTCTTCCTTGACGTGACCCTTAAAGGTCTTGGTTGGTGCGAACTCGCCCAGCTTGTGGCCGACCATGGAGTCCTCGATGAACACTGGCACGTGCTTGCGACCGTCGTGGACGGCGAAAGTGTGACCGATGAAGTCAGGGAGAATGGTCGAGCGGCGAGACCAGGTCTTGATGACCTGCTTGGTGCCGGCTTCGTTCTGAGCATCCACCTTGTTGAGGAGGTGCTCATCGACGAACGGGCCCTTCTTAAGGCTGCGTGGCATTGTTTACCTCCTCTTAGCGTTTCTTGTTCGGGCGACGACGGCGCACGATCATGTTGTTGGAGTAACGGTTAGGGTTGCGGGTGCGTCCCTCTTTCTTACCCCAAGGGGATACTGGGTGACGACCACCGGAAGTCTTACCTTCACCACCACCGTGTGGGTGGTCAACCGGGTTCATTACAACACCACGGACGGTTGGGCGAACGCCCTTCCAGCGCATACGTCCAGCCTTACCCCAGCGGATGTTCATCTGGTCAGCGTTGCCGACCTCACCCACGGTAGCGCGGCAACGGATGTCTACGCGGCGGATTTCGGAGGATGGCATACGCAAAACTGCGTACTTGCCTTCCTTACCCAAAAGCTGAATGGAAGCACCAGCGGAACGAGCGAGCTTTGCACCAGCACCTGGCTTGAGCTCTACTGCGTGGATGGTGGTACCAGTTGGGATGTTGCGCAGTGGAAGGTTGTTGCCAACCTTGATGTCTGCGTTCGCGCCAGCCTCAACAATGGTGCCTTGCTGCAGGCCCTTAGGAGCGATGATGTAGCGCTTTTCACCATCACGGTAGTGCAGCAGTGCAATGTTAGCGGTACGGTTTGGGTCGTACTCGATGTGAGCGACCTTTGCCGGAATGCCATCCTTGTCGTGGCGACGGAAGTCGATAACGCGGTAACGGCGCTTGTGTCCACCACCGATGTGGCGGGTGGTGATACGGCCGTGGTTGTTACGACCACCAGTCTTTGGCAATGGGCGCAGCAGAGACTTTTCCGGAGTCGAGCGAGTGATCTCCTCGAACATGGAAACGGAGCTCTGACGGCGACCCGGAGTTGTCGGCTTGTATTTACGAATAGCCATAATGGTTCCTTACTTCTCGACTTTCTCTTAGGCGTCGGCGCCGAAGATGTCGATGGAGTCGCTGCCCTCACGGAGCGTCACGTAGGCGCGCTTGGTGGACTTACGCTGACCGTAGCCGGTGCGGGTGCGCTTACGCTTGCCTGCACGGTTAACGGTGTTGACGGAGTCTACCTTCACGCCGAAGATCTGCTCTACGGCATCTTTGATCTGGGACTTGTTGGAATCCGTTGCAACAAAGAACGTGTACACGTTCTGTTCCATCAGGCCGTAGGTCTTTTCAGACAATACTGGCGCCAAGATGATGTCGCGTGGGTTAGCAGTCTTAGCCATTGTTTGCCTCCTTAGCTTCATCGGCAGCAGATGCGCGGTCGATGAAGGAGTGCAGTGCCTCAACGGAGAACACGACGTCATCAGACTTCAAAACGTCGTAGGTGTTCAGCTGACCAGCGTCCAAGATGTGAACGTTAGGCAGGTTGTTAGCGCTGCGGCGAGCGTTGATGTCCTCGCGACCAACAACGAGCAGCACGTTACGACGGTCGGTCAGACGCTCAATGAAAGCCTTTGCAGACTTCGTCGATGGGTCCTGGCCTGGCACCAAGTCTTCAATAACGTGGATGCGTGCGTTGCGAGCACGGTCAGACAGTGCACCGAAGAGAGCAGCCTTGATCATCTTCTTAGGGGTGCGCTGTGCGTAGTCGCGTGGCTTAGGTCCATGAACAATGCCACCGCCGGTGTAGTGCGGAGCACGGATGGAACCCTGGCGTGCACGACCAGTACCCTTCTGGCGGAATGGCTTACGGCCACCGCCGCGGACTTCGCCGCGGGTCTTGGTCGAGTGGGTGCCCTGGCGAGCAGCAGCAAGCTGAGCGTTGACAACCTGGTGCATCAAAGCAATTGATGCCTCGGTGTCAAAGATTTCAGCAGGCAACTCTACAGAGCCGTTGGTTTTACCTTCAGCGGTTTGGACGTCTAGCTTGAGGTTGCTCATGCGTGTGCACCGCCCTTCACTGCGGTCTTAACGGTGACGAGTCCGCCACGAACACCAGGGATAGCACCCTTGATGAGCAGCAAGTTGGACTCGGCATCGATCTTTTGAATCTTCAGGTTCTGCGTGGTTACGCGGTCCTGGCCCATACGGCCAGCCATGCGCTTGCCCTTGAAGACACGACCCGGGGTAGCAGCGCCACCGATACCACCAACACGGCGGTGAGCGGCCTGGTTACCGTGGGAAGCGCCCTGGCCCTGGAAGCCGTGGCGCTTCATTGCACCGGCGTAGCCGTGGCCCTTGGAGGTACCAGTTACGTCAACAAAGGTGATGCCTTCGAAGATGTCAACGGTAACTTCCTGGCCAAGTTCGTAACCAGAGATGTCGTCCATGCGAATCTCAGCTACGTGGCGACGTGGGGTGACACCAGCCTTGTTGAAGTGGCCGGTTGCAGGCTTGTTTGCCTTGCGTGGGTCGATCTCGCCAAAGGCGATCTGGATGGCGTTGTAGCCATCGGTTTCTGTGGTGCGAATCTGGGTAACTACACATGGCCCAGCTTCAACGACGGTTACCGGTACAACGCGGTTGTCCTCGTCGAAGACCTGAGTCATGCCGAGCTTCCTGCCCAGAATGCCCTTGATCTCGTTAGTCATTATTTTTTCTCCACAAAAGTATTATTCGTCGATCACTGGATGTTGACGTCGACACTTGCCGGAAGGTCGATGCGCATAAGAGCGTCAACGGTCTTCGGGGTTGGGTCGAGAATGTCGATGAGGCGCTTGTGGGTGCGCATCTCGAAGTGCTCGCGAGAGTCCTTGTACTTGTGTGGAGAACGAATAACGGCGTAAACGTTCTTCTCGGTTGGTAGCGGCACCGGACCAACTACACGAGCACCCGTACGGGTGACGGTCTCGACAATCTTCTTTGCAGAAGCGTCGATTGCCTCGTGATCGTAGGCCTTCAGCCGAATGCGGATTTTTTGTCCCGCCACGCTTATCCTCTTCCTCGCTTCCCCACTTTCACATTCCCGGCGTATCCGGGGCGTGCAGCGGTGGGAAATTGCTTCTCGATGTTCTCTATAACGTTATCCGGGCAAGTAGCCTGGCTAAACGTCAGTATTGTTGACTGGTCATGACACGCAAGTGGCATGAGCATAAGTCAATAAGAAAGGGACAAGCGCCCTAACGTTTACTGCCGCTGTTCATTTGCCATGCTCCTTCTCCGGTCTGAAATTGCGGGTTGCCCTACTCATAAGGTGGACATCGCCCGCTATATTTCAGCCTTCGCACATAGGTCAATTCTTGAAGAATTAGTCCTACATAACAAAGGTGTCATGTTTGCCTTACCAGCAGATTTACTCAATCTGTGTTAAAGCAACCCTTGTATTTAAGCACGTTATCCTTCATTGTTCAAGCCCAATTCCAAATAATGTCGCAGATCACTTTTTGATTAATTTATTTCGCAACACTTTCTCGCACCAGTTTTTTCCGTAGGCTTGAGGTTGTTTATTAATCTCATCGTCTAGCTCGCGCATAAAGTCGCATTTTTAGCTAAGACGCAGGGACTTTGCATTTCAGGAAGGGACATCAACTCATGTCAGAGAACAATTCTGTATCTACAAACAATCAATCCTCTCAACCGGCCGTTGCTTCCAGCTCCGTTAACGCAGCGACGGCCCGTCCTGTTAATGAGAACTTGGAGACTGAGTTCGGCACGACAACTATTGAGAATGCAGTCGTTTCTAAGATTGCCGGTGTAGCGGCCCGCGAGGTCTCCGGTGTTGCGGCTTTGGGCGGCGGCGGAGCACGCATGCTGGGCTCAATTCGTGAATCTTTCGGCGCTGGTGAGGACGTCCGGCAAGGTGTCTCCGTGGTTGTCAACGAAGGCCAAGCCACCATCGAGATTGCCATTATTGCCGAATATGGGGTGGCTATTCATGAGTTAGCTGAAGCGATTCGCCGCAACATTATCAATGCTGTCGAGCGCATGACAGGCCTTGAGGTTCGCGGCGTTGACGTTGTTGTTCATGATGTCCGCCTGCCTCAAGAACAGGTTGCAGACCAGCAGGATCACTCGGGTTCTCACAACGGCACACTCAGCAACAGCTAGCCCATGACGGATCACTTCAGATTCACTGCGGAGCAAGCTCAATTGCTTGCTGATGCTTTAACGAACGTACCCGGCGTTGTTCGCCTTCATCCAGGTACCTATGGGGAGGTTTCCCTATTATTCCCTGGGCTGCGGGTGCCAGGGTTAAGGCATCTTAGTGTTCGCGACGACACCGGCATCGCAGCATACGTTGTACTCGACCTAAACGCGGACATTCCTGCGGCTGATGTCGCCGCAGCTGTCCGTGCCAAGGCTCGGGAAACGCTACCTGCGCTGCGCCACGTTGACGTCATTATTGCCGACGCGGAATAGCCACAGTACTGGTTGGATTAATTGAAGGACTTTTCCTGATGAATTACACATTTCTTGGAGTTATCGTAGGAATACTGGTGGCGTTTGCCATCGTTTTTAACCTGTGGCCGCTTCTGTTCCTAGCTCTTATTTTTGGTGGCATCGGCGGCGCGGTCGGCGCGCACTTCGATCACCGAATTGATTTGGTGGAGATTTGGGCGAATATCATCGGTCGGAGTCGCGGATAAATGACAGACCGCGCCCACACTGAGATCACGGTTCGAGCTTTGGAACGGATTGCACTACAAGCAATTCGTTCTGTGCCTGGAACTGTAAATGTCGATGCCAAGCTCGCTGGTTTAGGCGGTCGTGGTTTTCCACGGGTTATCGTGCAATCTGCGACTGACAAATCTGTTGCTGCTGTCGATGCCACCATTGCCACGTCATGGCCGGCACCGGTGGCAGAGATTGCAAGCTCAACGCGTTCAGCTATAAGCGCTGCCCTAGCTGAGTTCACTGGTTTTACTACTACTCGCGTTAATGTCACTGTTGGTGAAGTCGTTCCGGGTGAGCGGGTTTCTAAAGATGTCGCGCAGAATGTACCTGTATTCACCGCATACAAGCCTCATACGCGGCCTACTCTAGTGCAATCTCCCCAGGTAAAGGCCACAGTTGTTAGATCTCCTCAGGTAAAATCCAAGGTTCAGATCCGCAGCGTCACTATCGCGGAAGAAGTTAGAAAGTTCCCTCTCACAGAAGTATTCACACCCCAGCCGCTTCCTTTGCGCCACATCGAGGTTCGAACACTCGAAGTGAAACACCCTAAAGCGCAATTATCGGATAGCTTTCGCGACGAGGGGCAATAGGTAATGAATAAAAAATCTCCAGCAGTACGCTGGTGGGCAGTTCTACTTAGCTTCGGGCTTCTCGCGCTGTCGGGAATTGCACTTCGCGATTTGTGGGTGCACTTTGAAAGCAATGGGATTTCCTGGCTGGCGAAGATTTTTGAACTCATCGGCACGCAAACTTTTGAGATGCGGATGGTGTGGAGCGGCGTTGCCGCTATAGCCGTTGGCTTCATCTTTCTCTTCGTCGCCTGCAAGCCCGCACCCACCACTCATGTCGGCGTCGCACCTGGGCTTATCGATGACAACCTGTTGTGGATTCGTCCCGTCGATATTGCACGACATTGCAGCGCAACGATACGCCAACTTCCTGGAATTAGCACCGTGCAGACCCAGGTAACTCGAAGTAGGAGAAAGGGCCTCAATCTTTTCGTATCTGCAACTGGTGATACGGAAGATCCGGAATTATTCCAGCGCGTCAACTCCGCTGTGGAGCCAATAGCGAAGATTCTTGTTCCCGAGACAACTATTACAGTTGATATTCAACCAGAACCGGAGGTGGGTGAGAGTGCCTAAATCGCAGCTACTTTTTGACCGCCTTATTTTCATCAAACTCGGAATCATCCTCATCCTGCTAGGCCTGTGGCCTGTATTGATGTACTTCGATGTATCTTTCGCACTTAATGCTGCCCGCTGGGTAGACCACAGCACATGGGCGGCAATCCCAAAGCAGTCTTGGTATGTGTACTTGCTCGCAGGTCTCGGTATCGTGGCACTTTTCCTTGGCCTGTGGCTGGGTGCTTCTAATATCCGCACGCTTCGGTTCAACAGCGTAGAATCTGAAAGCTTTTCCACTAAAGCAGGCAAGATTACAACGAGCTATGCCCCGGTCAGTCAAGGTATTGCCCGCGGTTTGGAACAACAACCCGGAATCACAAAGGTCCACCGGAAGATCTCTGTTGAAAAAGGTCAGCCCACTATATCCTTTGACATAGTAGCCGACCCGACTTTGAGCCTTGATGCGCTGCGCGCACTCGTGGAGCAGACTGAAAGGGATTTTCGCGCTGCTTTTCCTGACACACTCGGAACGCAAAAGATTGTCACCGGGTACCGGTTGCACTACGACAAAGTTACATAGCAGCACACCCACGGGTTACTTAACCGCTAGTCGGACTCTACCTGTATCACTTTATCTACATCGGCATAGTGCCGCTCCCCGCCATCTCGGAGCTTGAACACAAGCGGAGTTAAGGAAGCGATTTCCTTCCATCTCAACGTTTCAGTGTTCAAGCTCCGCCTTTTCTTTGCCCATACAGTGGCTAGTCGTCCCACCACAACTGTGGAACCATCGGTTAAGCGCGACACGAATACATCGTTGCCGATGTCATCGCTAAGCACGGGGCTATCTACTGAGAATTCGTCCGGTTTGCTGAGAGTACAACTGTGCGTTTTCGCGCCAGACCGCAATGCACTGATACGACGCACAATGCCCAGATTGTGGCTGTAACCGTCTTCATCGTTCAACGTGAGCATCGCACCAGGCCGCGTAGTTCTTAAACCACTCCACCGCCACAAAACTGGCTGGAAGTCGCCTTCTTGTCTAACGACTACATACAAAGGCGTCACGGTGACTAGCCTGCCATTGGATAATGACAAAAGATAAGAGCCGCCTAATGCAAGCTCATCAGTACTCAGTTGCGGCACAAAGTTAGCAGCCTGCTGCGACATAAACTGCACGAGCATGTCATTTGCTGCGCCCCAGCCAATCCCCGCATTGGCGGCCATCGCGAAAAGTGTTGCCAGCGGCAAGTCCGGCTGCCCTTCCCACGCTGAGCGAATACTTGCGAGGACTCTATCCATTTCGTGAGATGAATACATCACCAAAAGTCCTTAAACATGCACAAAGTCCGTTACTCTCTAGGGAGTAACGGACTTCGATTTATGCTACGCAGTTGCGCTAAAAATTAAGCGATAACCTTGGTAACACGGCCAGCACCGACGGTTCGGGAGCCTTCGCGGATTGCGAAGCGCAGACCCTCGTCCATAGCAACTGGCTGGATGAGCTCGACGGACATCTCAACGTTGTCGCCAGGCATAACCATCTCGGTGCCCTCAGGCAACTTCACAACACCGGTAACGTCGGTGGTACGGAAGTAGAACTGTGGACGGTAGTTGTCCATGAATGGGGTGTGGCGGCCGCCCTCTTCCTTCTTCAGGACGTAGACGGAGCCCTCGAACTTGCGGTGAGGGGTGTAAGCGCCTGGCTTAATAGCAACCTGACCGCGCTCAACTTCTTCACGCTTGGTACCACGCAGAAGCAGACCACAGTTGTCGCCAGCCTCGGTGTAGTCCATCATCTTACGGAACATCTCGATACCGGTAACGGTGGTGGAGAGGGACTTCTCCTTGATACCGATGATCTCGATGTCTTCGTTAACGTTCAGAGTACCGCGCTCAACACGACCGGTAACAACGGTACCGCGACCGGTAATGGTGAAGATATCCTCGATTGGCATCAAGAATGGCTTGTCGGTCTCACGAACTGGATCTGGGATGGAGTCGTCACATGCCTGCATGAGGTCAACGATGGACTGTACCCACTTCTCTTCGCCCTCAAGAGCCTTCAGGGAGGAGATGCGGATGATAGGAGCGTCCTCGTCGAACTCCTGCTCACCAAGAAGTTCACGAACTTCCATCTCAACGAGCTCGATGAGCTCTTCGTCATCAACCATGTCGCACTTGTTCAGTGCAACAAGGATGTAAGGAACGCCAACCTGGCGAGCAAGCAGAACGTGCTCACGGGTCTGAGGCATTGGGCCGTCAGTTGCAGCAACAACCAAGATTGCGCCGTCCATCTGAGCTGCACCAGTAATCATGTTCTTGATGTAGTCAGCGTGGCCCGGAGCGTCTACGTGTGCGTAGTGGCGCTTAGGGGTGGAGTACTCAACGTGGGAGATGTTGATGGTAATACCGCGCTCCTTCTCCTCAGGAGCCTTGTCGATCTGGTCGAACGCAAAAGCGGTGTTCTCCTCAGGGTACTTGTCAGCAAGTACCTTGGTGATCGCTGCGGTGGTGGTGGTCTTGCCGTGGTCGACGTGTCCGATGGTGCCGATGTTCACATGCGGCTTCGTACGCTCGAACTTCTCCTTTGCCACTGTATGTCCTCCTGGACTATATGGTGGCTACGACGTTCGCAGCCACGTGGTTGACAGTTATCATAGGCACCAAAAGGCGTAAGGTTTTACACCCTCAAGCGCATATGACGCTTTCTTTACGTGCCAGTTACACGATCCTAGATTTATGCCGCGGATTTTTCAAACCGAAACGGTTTGAGGCCATCTTCGCGGGAGTCTACAGCGGACGTTGCCTTCCGCATATAGTCTTGAATCTTTTCGGATCCAAGGGGAGGGTAACGGCCAGCTCAACCAACACTAACTGTGCTGACTCAGCGTGACCGCTACCGCCCCGACGTTGTAAGCAGGACAAAACTGGCAGAACTGCCCTACTCACAAAAGTAGTACTAACTACTTAGAGCCACCGGTGCGCTCTTCGATGATCTCCTGTGCAACAGAGGAAGGAACCTCAGCGTAGGAGTCGAATACCATCGAGAAGTTTGCGCGACCTGCGGTGGAGGAACGAAGGTCACCAATGTAGCCGAACATCTCGGACAGTGGAACCTTGGCGCGAACGACCTTCGCACCGGAACGGTCTTCCATAGCGTAAACCTGGCCACGGCGGGAGGAAATGTCACCGTTAACGGTACCCATGTACTCCTCAGGGGTAACGACCTCAACGGCCATAACTGGCTCCAGCAGAACTGGCTTTGCCTTTGCTACTGCTTCCTTCAGAACCTGGGAACCAGCGAGCTTGAAGGCCATTTCAGAGGAGTCAACGTCGTGGTAAGCGCCGTCTTCCAGGGTTGCCTTGATGTTTACCAATGGGAATCCTGCAAGGTAGCCGTACTGCATAGCATCTTGGATACCTGCGTCCACGGAAGGAATGTACTCCCTTGGAACACGACCACCGGTAACAGCGTTCTCGAACTTGTAGGTTGCGGACTCGCCCTCTTCCAAGGTCTCTGGATCTGGGTTGTAAGGCTCGATGGAGACGATAACCTTTGCGAACTGACCGGAACCACCGGTCTGCTTCTTGTGGGTGTAATCCAGGGACTTGACAGGCTTGCGGATGGTCTCGCGGTAAGCAACCTGTGGGTTACCAATGTTTGCTTCAACCTTGAACTCGCGCTTCATGCGGTCAACCAGAACGTCGAGGTGAAGCTCTCCCATACCGCCGATAACGGTCTGGCCGGTCTCATCATCAAGCTCAACGGTGAAGGTTGGGTCCTCAGCAGCAAGTTTCTGAATTGCGGTACCCAGCTTCTCTTGGTCAGCCTTGGTCTTTGGTTCGATGGAAACCTTGATAACTGGATCCGGGAAGTCCATAGACTCAAGAATGATTGGGTCACTCTTGTCACACAGAGTGTCACCAGTGGTGGTGTCCTTCAGACCAATAACAGCGTAGATGTTACCTGCCAGTGCCTCTTCAACAGGGTTTTCCTTGTTGGCGTGCATTTGGAAGAGCTTACCGATGCGCTCTTTCTTACTCTTGGTAGAGTTCAAGACCTCGTCACCTGGGGTGACGCGACCAGAGTAAACGCGGATAAAGGTTAGCTGACCGAAGAATGGGTGAGCAGCAATCTTGAAGGCAAGGCCAGAGAAAGGCTGGTCAATAGCTGGCTTACGGGTCAGCTCTTGGTCTTCGTTGTTAACTGCGTGACCGTGAACTTCACCGATGTCAAGTGGGTTTGGCAGGTAGTCAACAACTGCGTCGAGCAATGGCTGAACACCCTTGTTGCGGTAAGCGGTACCACAGTAAACAGGGTAGATCTCAGAGTTGATAACCATCTTACGGATGGCCTTCTTGATCTCGTCCATGGTGAGTTCTTCGCCACCGAAGTACTTCTCCATCAACTCTTCGTCAGACTCTGCAACGGTTTCGATGAGCTTCTCGCGGTACTCAGCTGCCTTGTCTTGCAGGTCAGCTGGAATCTCCTCGACGGTTGGCTCGGTACCAATTTCGGTCTTGCCGCGCCAGGTGAGTGCCTTCATCTCGAGCAGGTCAACAACGCCGTCGAAATCGTCTTCAGCACCGATTGGAAGCTGCATAACCAAAGGCTTTGCGCCCAAGCGGTCAACGATGGTGCCAACGGTGTAGTAGAAGTCTGCACCCATCTTGTCCATCTTGTTCACGAAGCAAATACGAGGAACGTCGTACTTTGCAGCCTGACGCCACACCTGCTCCGACTGAGGCTCAACGCCTTCCTTGCCGTCGAAAACTGCGACAGCGCCGTCCAGAACACGAAGGGAACGCTCCACCTCAACGGTGAAGTCAACGTGACCTGGGGTGTCAATGATGTTGATCTGGTTACCATTCCAGAAACAGGTAACAGCTGCGGAGGTAATGGTGATACCGCGCTCTTTTTCCTGCTCCATCCAGTCAGTGGTGGATGCACCGTCGTGGGTCTCGCCTACCTTGCGGTTAATACCGGTGTAGAAGAGGATACGCTCGGTGGTGGTGGTCTTACCAGCATCGATGTGAGCCATGATGCCGATGTTGCGAACCTTATTCAGGTCCTTAAGCACTTCTTGTGCCACGTTTATTACCCCAACTCGTTAAATCTTGTACGCCGTGCCAAAAGTTATTGATAAAGGTGGATCACACCGTATTTACCAGCAACAATCCGACAATCAGCGCGGGTTTGTCATTATGTCTCGATCAATTCTGCCACTAAATGTTCAAGTTGGCAGCGTGAGACCGAAAAATGTGAGCTACGCATTACCCGTTTGCGGCTAATCCCCTGCCCACCAGGGTGAGAATTTTGGCCGCAAGTGGAGATAACACAACTATGACCCAAGCAATCACTATGAAATTAGTTTTATTGCTCGGGTCATAGTTTTCTGCTCGATTACCAGCGGTAGTGAGCGAATGCGCGGTTGGCTTCAGCCATCTTGTGAGTGTCTTCACGACGCTTCACAGATGCACCAAGACCGTTGGAAGCATCCAAGATCTCGTTTGCCAGGCGCTCGATCATGGTGTTCTCACGACGCTGACGGGTGAAGGTAACCAACCAGCGCAGTGCCAAGGTGTTGGCACGGCCTGGGCGAACCTCAACTGGAACCTGGTAGGTTGCGCCACCAACACGGCGTGAACGTACCTCGAGGTCAGGGCGGATGTTGCCCAGAGCCTTTTCAAGGGTGCCAACTGGGTCAGTGCCAGTCTTTTCACGGCAGATTTCCAACGCACCGTAGACGATGCGCTCTGCGGTGGACTTCTTACCGTCCAGCAAGACCTTGTTGACCAGCTGGGTTACCTGCTCAGAACCATAAACTGGATCTTTAACAACTGGACGCTTTGGAGCAGCATTTTTACGCATTGTTGATTACTGTCCCTTCTTTGCGCCGTAGCGGGAACGAGCCTGCTTACGGTCCTTAACACCCTGGGTATCCAGTGCGCCACGAACGATCTTGTAGCGAACACCTGGAAGGTCCTTCACACGACCGCCGCGAACGAGCACCATGGAGTGCTCCTGCAGGTTGTGGCCCTCACCTGGGATGTATGCGGAAACCTCGATACCGGAGGTCAGGCGCACACGGGCAACCTTACGCAAAGCGGAGTTAGGCTTCTTAGGAGTGGTGGTGTACACGCGGGTGCACACACCGCGACGCTGAGGGGAACCCTTCAGCGCAGCGGTGGAAACCTTCGCGCGCTTATCATGGCGGCCCTTACGGACCAGCTGCTGAATAGTTGGCATTAATTCAAATCTTTCTGAACTTTGTACGAACCTGGCCGGTCACGCTCCTCAAAGTAAGAAAACGTCGATGTTTACTCACTTCAAGGTGCATTTTTCTGAGCAACAGTGGTCAAACATGCAAAAATGGGGGCTCTCTTCCGGGGCCCTACCGCATTACATGGCGACACATCTACTCAGCTTTCCAGCCGTTGAATGGTCTGAACTTCACCGTAAAGATACCGATGAACTATCAGTCAGGCTAGCACGCCCCTAACCATTCGCCCAAACCAGCCATGTTTGCCAAGCGGATTACCCCATTCGGGCGGACTAGATTCAGGCCGATTTCCCCCGTTTCACCAGTTCCCCTCACACCAGAGACACTACATATTGTGTTTAAGAATTTTTTAAATCACATATATGGGATTTTCGGCGAACTAAGGCTATCGTTTTTATAAATTACAGCTATGACATTCGCAGCCACTTGCGCGAGAGCTCATCGCGCGTGGTTTTGCACTTCCCTTCCCATTAAGCTCTCTCGATTGCAAAGGAATTCTTCGTGTCACCATCCACTCCGTCCAATGTCACTACCCTCAACCCCCACAGGGGACAGGTCTCTGGAGACCAGGGGGCATCGACAAGCGTTAGTGTCTCTGCAACTGTCAATGAATACCTAGAGCGCAGCGACTGGCGTATCAACGCAAATGCCAACCAGGACTACTCG
>JAXFXA010000023.1:0-6695 GCA_034091885.1 Corynebacterium sp. | reverse complement strand
AGGCAAAAACGCGCTGCGGTGACGAGCTTCCACATCGTGGGCGATATCTGCCAGATCCAAACCGGAGATTGGGGAAGCAATACCGCCGAAGTAGTCGTTGAGAAGGTCTGCATGCAAGCCGGTGACATCGGCAAGCTGTGCGCCGCGGTAGGAAGATACCGTAGCAATGCCCATCTTTGACATGACCTTGAGCACGCCTGTAGTTGCAGCCCGCACGTAGTTGGTGCAAGCGGAATCCAGGTCTAAATCGCCCAGCTGGCCAGCCAAACGCAATTCATCGATGGTTTCAAAAGCCATGTAAGGGTTAATGGCATCTGCACCGAAGGAGATGAGCATAGCTAGATGGTGTACCTCGCGGGCGTCACCGGATTCAATTACCAAAGACGCGTGGGTGCGGGTGCGCTCTGCCACCAAGTGTTGGTGGATAGCAGAGGTCAAAAGTAACGACGGAATAGGCGCGAAACGCTCGTCGGATTCGCGGTCAGAGAGCACGATGAGGCTGGCGCCATCAGCAATCGCCTGAGACACTTCGCGCTTGACCCGCTCAATAGCTTCCTTAAGACCTTGACCGTGGTGCGCAACCGGATAAAGTCCATAGACCGTCTTGGCCTGGAATGCTGGTGCCTTGCCGTCATCATTGGCATGGCGCAGCGTAGTCAACGCGTGGTTGTCAATGATAGGTGCTTCCAAACGGATGCGGCGGGCAGCCAAAGCATCAGGGTTAAGCACGTCTGATTGAGCGCCGAGCAGCGTGAACATAGACGTAATGTTCTTCTCGCGAATAGAGTCCAGCGGTGGGTTAGTCACCTGTGCGAAACGCTGCGCGAAGAAGTCATACAACATGCGTGGACGAGCCGACAGTGCTGCGATAGGAGTATCCGTTCCCATAGACCCCAGCGCCTCTGCACCAGTTTTGGCCATAGGTAAGATAATGAGGTCTACGTCTTCCTCAGTGATACCGAACACTCGCTGACGCAAAACTGCGCGGTCATGTGGCATGTACTCATACGGGGTTTGCGGAAGCTGATCGAGGTGAACAAAGTTCTCTTCGATCCAGGTTCCATACGGCTGGGAAGTAGCCAGCTCGTTTTTGATCTCCTCGTCGCTGATAATGCGACCAGCTTGAGTGTCAACCAGGAACATCTTTCCTGGCTGCACACGGGTACGCTTGACCACTTTACGTGGGTCAATGTCCAACACACCCGACTCTGAGGCCATCACCACAAGGCCGTCGTCGGTGACCCAAATACGGCCAGGGCGCAGACCATTGCGGTCAAGGGTTGCACCCACGATGGTGCCATCAGTAAACGCGATAGCAGCCGGTCCATCCCATGGCTCCATGAGGCAGGAGTGGTATTCATAGAAGTCCCGCAATTGCTTATCGATGTTTTCCGCGTGCTCCCATGCCTGCGGCACCATCATCATCACCGCGTGCGGCAGCGAACGCCCACCCAAGTGGAGCAACTCTAAGGCTTCATCGAATACCGCGGTATCTGATCCGAAAGGGGCGCAGACCGGAAGTACGCGGTCTAATGAGCCGAGCAGTTCAGAGCGAATCAGAGACTCGCGTGCCCGCATCCAGTTTTGGTTCCCCTGCACCGTATTAATCTCACCATTGTGTGCCACCAGACGGAAGGGGTGAGCCAATGGCCACGAAGGGAACGTATTGGTGGAAAAACGCGAGTGAACCAGTGCAATTGCACTTTCCATCCGTGGGTCGCGCAAGTCTTGGTAGAAACCAGCCAATTGGGGCGTGGTCAGCATACCTTTGTAGACCAACGTGCGTGCAGACAGCGAAGGGAAGTAGATGGTGTCCTCACCATTTTTGGTGCCCAGCTCACGCTCACAGCGCTTGCGGACAAAAAACATCACACGGTCCAGATCAATGCCGGTTTTGTCTCCGGCGCTGATAAAGACTTGTTCGAAGTGCGGCATGGCTTCTTTAGCCATCTCACCCAGCTGGGAAGGATCAATGGGAACTTCGCGCCAGCCGAGGACGGTGGCACCTTCCTCAGCAGCGATTTCTTCAATCTCACGGCGCGCGTCCATCATAGCCATGCGCATACGAGGAAGGAAAGCGATGCCTGTGGCGTAGGCGCCAGGAGCGGGAAGCTCAATGTCGTGCTCTGCAGCTACAGCGCGGCAAAAGGCATCTGGTACCTGTATGAGGATTCCGGCGCCATCGCCAGTATTAGTTTCTGCACCCGCGGCACCACGGTGTTCCAAATTGACTAAAGCCTGAATAGCCTTGTCAATAATTCCGCGGCTTGCTCGGCCATACATATCTGCCACAAACGCGACACCACAAGAGTCGTGCTCAAAGTCTGGGTTGTAGAGACTATGGTGTTCAAAAGCCGTCATCGCTCACCTCATTAATGCTTTGTTTTTGCCTAATGTGTAAGTATAAACGAGAAGCGCAGTAACTACCTATCGTTCGATAGTTTGAAATGGCGCCGCCGACGCCCATAAGGCCTCATTGAGTTCGGCGCAATTGATAGTAGGTGTCGGTGCCGATATCACTCCGGCGGAGGTAACCCACGCAGTTACTGGTGTGAAACCGTGGAGGGAGCTCGCACACATCGCGGGAAGATCCAAGGCCTCTGCCACGGAGATCGTACGCCGTTGTGGCCGTAGGAGAAGACCGGCTGCAATGGCTGCGCGCACGGTTACTGAATCAACAACAACTGAGGCAGGGGCTTGGATAAGCCCTGTGTCAGGAAGTTCAAAAAGCAATGCGGCATTGGCTGCTTCCCTGATAGTTGCGTCGTGAATAAAAACGGCATCGTGCGCGCCGAATTGCCAAGCTTCGCGCCGTGCGGCAGCTTGCACTGCCATGTCTGGGCCTTTGAGATGAGGAAAACTGCGTTCATCAGTGCATAGCCATAGCCGAGTTTCTGTGCGTAGGGGAGGCTGTGGGCGCAGCAAGTACCGAGTGGCAGGAACAGCGGTAGTCCCGTGATACGCGCTGAAATAGGGAAAATAGTTACCAACCGGTGGTACCCACAGGTTAGCGAATAGCCTTGGTAGTAGGGAATGCTCGGCGTCCAGTATCGAAGAAGCTGCAATGCCGAGCCGCTCCCAATGCAGATCCGGGCGAATGGCGCGCCCATCGCGAACAGCAAATGACGTCACTAGTTCCACTGCGGGGACTCCACCTTCTGCTCCAAAAAAGACAATAAGGGTGCGAGTTTGACTTGAGTCTCATCCCATTCCGCGTCTGGGTCACTGACCGCAAGTATTGCGCCGCCCACACCGTAATAAGAAAACTGATCGGTGACGTTGACCAACGTGCGGATCGTCATAGACAGGTCGACCTCACCAGTTATGGAGAAGAACCCGAAACAACCCGAATATGCGCCCCTCCAAGTGGATTCGAGGCCAGCAATAATCGCCATCGTTCGATCTTTCGGTGCCCCTGTCATGGAAGCGCCGGGGAAGGCTGCGGCGGTGGCATCGACAGGCGAAAACCCATCTTCTAGCCTGCCCACGATGTCAACCATGAGCTGGTGGACGGTAGGGAAAGATTGTGCATAAAATTCAGCATTTCGGGTCACTGGGTGACATACGTGAGATAAATCATGGCGCACCATATCTGCTGCCATGAGCAACTCAGACGTTTCTTTAGCGTGAAACAGCTCAGCGCGCAGTCGCGCGTCGTCAGCTGCGGTGTGTCCACGCGGACGCGTTCCTTTGATCGGGCGCGACACGGCGGTTCGGTTGCCGTCTACCTGTAGGAATAATTCGGGTGTGACCGAAGCTAATTGTTGCCCCGGAAGGTCTAAAAACCCAGAGCGGCCAGTGGCGTAGGTGGCGAAAAGGTCTGCAAATGCTGAAAGCATGTCGGGGACCGCTTCCATTTCGTAGCGATTTGTCAGGCACACCTCGTAGGAATTACCAGCAAACATATGGTCTTGGGCGCGGGCAATTAACTGCAGATAATCCTCTCGCTGGTGCACAGGTGCCGCAGTTAAAGCGGCGCGTGCATCGGGAGGTGAAGCTGCAGGGCGGTGCATGGTAGGAACGTCGGGGATATTCCAATCAGCGTCGTTAGCAAAGGAGAGTAAGTAAGTATGCTCCGCAGCAGGATCAATGATGATTGCGCGCGTGGCAAAGACAAATTCGGCGTCAGGCACCGGCGCAGTAGGAAGTATCGCCGCGGTTGCGCCGCGACCCATTTCGTAGCCCAAGTAACCAACCCACCCTAAGGCAAAAGAACATCCACTAAGGGGGGAAACAGCGGGGACCTGGACGCGATCTATTGCTTTCTGCAAACGGACAAAGCCCGACGGATCATTGGCTGGGATAGTTAACACTTCTTCGCCATACCCCACGATATGAAGGCCGTTGTGCTCGAACCAAAACCGGCGATGCGGCGGAAAACAGCGTACGACCTGCTCAGGATCTAAAGTTTTCTTGACGTGGCGAAGACAATAAGTTTGTTGTGTGTAATGCTCACGGGCACGATGTAGGAAATTATTGATAAGGTCGTTACCGCTTTCACTCGACATGGATTCGGGATGAAATTGCACGCCCCATCGCGGCAGGGACTGGTGTTCTATGGCCATGACAATTCCATCGCCTGCGGCTGTGACGCGGTATGAATTAGGAACACAACTTGCATGGAGCGAGTGATAACGCACCACGTGCAGTGGACTTTCTAGTCCAGAAAAGATTCCCTCAGAATTGTGCTCAATTTCCGTTCGCACGCCATGTGCCGGCTGCGAAAGTCGTTCGATGCTTCCGCCGTCTAAGTGCACCATGGCCTGCATTCCCAAACACACCCCAAGAAGTGGGCCTGAGAAGCTTTCAATAACCTTCGCACTTAAACCCAAATCGGCTGCGTTTTCCGGGTGGCCCGGACCAGGGGAGATGATAGCGGCATCAAAATCCGAGAACTCTTGAACCTCCCACGCAGCATCATTGGGCGCAACTGTAGGCCGTGTACCGGTGGCCGCGCGAACGTATTCCACAAGGTTAAACGTAAATGAGTCGTGGTTGTCCACTATCAAAATTCGCATATCGTGGAATCTACTGCCTTACATTCTTCAAGGAGCTACTTAGTGAGGAGCTTTAGATTAACTGGCGCTTAAAGAAAATAAAAAGCTGAGCAGGGAAATTACTCCCGTGCCCAGCTTGGTTACTTCTTGCGCAAGTGTGTGGTGAGAGAAAATCGCACCACACCGGCTACAAAGAAGTCCTAGAAAGAACCGTCAATGTCAGAAACAACCACGGTCTTTTGGTTAACGAACTCTAAGATGCCCCAGTCGATGAGCTCGCGACCGTAGCCGGAACGCTTGGTGCCACCGAATGGAACGTCTGCTTTCACACCAGTTGGCTGGTTGATGTAGACCATACCAGTATCGATCTTGCGAGCAAGCTTGCGTGCGTTCTCAATGTCCTTGGTGAAGATGGAGCCACCTAAACCAAATGGGGTGTCGTTAGCAATGCGGATCGCGTCCTCTTCGTCCTTTGCGCGGTAGATAGAGGAAACTGGACCGAAGAACTCGGTGTGCGCGGTCTCAGAACCGAATGGGATATCGGTAATGATGGTTGGCTGGTAGAAAGCGCCCTGGCTTGGTAATTCAATGCCAACCTCGGTGATGGTGCAGCCCTCAGCCTTAGCAGCTTCAACCTGCTTAGCCAAGTCATCGGCAGCGCCCTGGGAGGACAAAGGTGCCAAGGTGGTGTTTTCATCCATTGGGTCACCAGCAACGAACTTCTTAACTCGCTCGGTGTACTTCTCCAAGAACTCATCGTAGATGCTGTCTGCAATGATCATACGCTTCGAGGAAACGCAAACCTGGCCAGCATTCCAGTGGCGGCCGAAGGCTGCCCACTCAACAACCTTGTCCACGTCAGCGTCTTCTAGGACGATGAATGCGTCAGCGCCACCGAGCTCCAAAGTGGACTTCTTTAAGTTCTTAGCTGCCGCTGCAGCCACTGCCGCACCCGCGCCTTCAGAACCGGTCAAGGCCACGCCGCGAACGCGTGGGTCAGAAAGGATCTGATCGGTTGCGGAGTGAGAAGCAAAAACGTTGACCAAAAGGCCCTTAGGTGCGCCTGCCTGCTCAAAGAGTTCAACCATCTTCAAAGCGGACTGTGGAACGTTGCTTGCGTGCTTCAAAACGATGGAGTTACCCGCAGCAAACTGTGGTGCACCAATGCGAACTACCTGGTAAAACGGGAAGTTCCATGGTTCAACAGCGTAGATAACACCTAGCGGGTCGTTGACCAGAGCGATGTCTTGGTCATTAAAGCCCTCAGCCTGAAGATAACGAGGAGCCAGGTGCTCCTTGGAAAAATTCACGTAGTAATCCAACATCTTGATACAGATGTCTACCTCGAGCTCTGCCTCAACCAGGAGCTTGCCCATTTCCATGGTAAGGATCTCAGCGTATTCGCGCTTGTTATCAGCGAGGATCTCAGCAGCCTTTGCCAGAACAGCGGTGCGCTCTTCGATTGGCTTGGCAGACCATTCCTGGAAAGCAGCATCGGCAGATTCGATTGCCTTTTCGATGTCGGCCTCAGTAGCGGTATCAAAAGTCTTTAGAACCTCACCGGTATACGGATTAGTTGTTTGGTATCCCATATCTGACCTCGTCTCTTGGATTCCTACGATCTAGGTGTGGCCTTAGCCTCACAATAATTAGGGCTCGTCCTACTACAGCAGGTGTGAGTGAGAGTAGGAAGTTCCA
>JAXFXA010000022.1:0-8079 GCA_034091885.1 Corynebacterium sp. | reverse complement strand
GGGTAAGTACCTCGCCTGTTTGAGGCGGCCTGAAGTGATCGGAGACTAGGTTTTACCCTAGGAGGACGATCAGCATCATGGCACGACCCAGTCAGTACGACGCAGCTACGCAGGACCGCGCGGTGCGCATGTACTTCGAGCGCCTCGAGGAAGGCGACATCTCCAAGGCCGGCGCCCGCCGGGAGATCGGCGAGTTGCTCGGCGTGAAGGAATCGACGCTGCGCAACTGGATCCGCAGGCACGAGCAGCAGTCGCAGGCCCCGGAGCCCGGTTCCCTGTCCTACGAGCAACTCCAGGCCGCTTACGACGAGCAGGCCAAGGAAGTGGCCAAGCTGCGTCGGGCCAATGAGATCTTGAAGACGGCGTCGGCTTTTTTCGCCCAGGCGGAGCTCGACCGCAAACTTCGGTAATCGTGGACTTCATCCGCACCTACCGCCACCGCTTCGGGGTCGAGCCAATCTGCGAAACACTCACCGCCCATGGCATCGCGATTGCCCCGAGCACCTTTTACGCCCACCAGGCCCGCGGGTTCGGCCCTTCGGACGCCGAGTTGGATCAGGCCTATGCCGCTCACCGCATCTACCGGCTATGGGAGGCCAACCGCAAGGTCTACGGCCGCCGTAAACTCT
This sequence comes from Corynebacterium sp., assembly GCA_034091885.1. Lineage (GTDB taxonomy): Bacteria > Actinomycetota > Actinomycetes > Mycobacteriales > Mycobacteriaceae > Corynebacterium. Next base: position 7,450 of record JAXFXA010000022.1, on the reverse strand, counting down.
GGAAGGCCGCTGTCCGCGACGGCATGAGCATCGGTCGTGACCAGGTCGAACGGCTGATGAAGATCACCGGCATCCGCGGTGTCTCACGCGGGATGCACCGTAAGAAAACGACGGTGGCCAACCCCGCTCACCGCCGGCACCCGGACCGGATCAACCGCAGATGGACGTATCCGTCGCACCCGGATCAGTGGTGGATCGCGGACTTCACCTACGTGTGGACCCGCCAGGGCTTTTGTTACGTCGCCTTCATCGTCGACGCCTATTCGCGGATGATCCTCGGCTGGGTGGTCACCACGGTCATGGACACCCGGATGGTGCTCATGGCCCTGGAACACGCCCTGTTTTCCCGCCGGCGCACCCGCATGGACTTCACCTCCACCGGCATCGTCCACCACTCGGACGCGGGAGCCCAGGGTGGATTCAATCGGTCGTCGCAACACCTTGATCATGGAGGTGTTAGACGATGGCAACAGCAGACTGGGACAAGAAGACCAGTGACGTACCAGAGGAGTCTCGTCGGCAGTGGCGTGCCGACCGGGCGTTAAGGCCAGCGATGCGTTCGCCTGGTCGGCCGGAGCCGTCCCGGGCGGTACAACGTCAGTTCTGGCGCGCGATCGAGACCGGGATGACGACGGCGGAGGCGGCGTTGGCGGTCGGAGTGTCGGTGCCGGTGGGGACGCGGTGGTTTCGTCATGCTGGCGGTATGCCTCCGATTTCATTGGTCGAGCCGACCGGCCGCTATCTGTCGTTCGAGGAGCGTGAGGAAATAGCGATCATGCACGCCAAAGACAAGGGCGTGCGTGAAATCGCCCGCGTACTGGGACGGGACCCGGGGACTATCTCGCGGGAGTTGCGTCGCAACGCCGCGAGACGGAGCGGGAAACAAGAGTATCGGGCGTTGGTCGCGCAGTGGAAGGCGCAGCAGGCAGCGAAGCGTCCGAAAGCCGCCAAGCTGGTGACCAACGATCAGTTGCGCGAGTACGTTCAACAACGCCTCGACGGATCAGTGAAGCGTGCTGATGGAACGGTCGTTGCTGGGCCGGTGACGGGGGGGATGGAAGGGCCGGGGCAAGCCGCACCGGCAGGATCGTCGGTGGGCGACGGCGTGGAGCCCAGAGCAGATCTCTCACCGGCTTGAGATCGATTTCCCTGATGATGAGTCCATGCGTATCAGTCACGAGGCGATCTACCAGTCGTTGTTTATCGAGGGGCGTGGCGCACTCAAGCGTGAGCTGGTTACTTGTCTGCGCACCGGGCGGGCACTGCGCCAGCCGCGGGCGCGAGCACGGAACAAGCCGCAGGGACATGTCACCGCAGAGGTGGTCCTTAGCAATCGACCCGCCGAAGCCGCTGACCGCGCGGTCCCTGGCCACTGGGAGGGCGACCTGATCATCGGCACGGGCCGGTCCGCGATCGGCACGGTCGTTGAACGCTCCAGCCGGTCGACGCTGCTGGTGCACCTACCAAGACTCGAGGGGTGGGGTGCGACATCTCCCACGAAGAACGGCCCATCGCTGAGCGGGTACGGTACCGAAGCGATGAACACTGCGCTGACGGCGTCGATCACCCGCCTACCCGAACAGCTTCGCAAGACCCTTACCTGGGACCGCGGCAAAGAGCTCTCCGGGCATGCCCGGTTCACCCTCGACACCGGCACGAAAGTGTTCTTCGCCGACCCACACTCGCCCTGGCAACGGCCCACGAACGAAAACACCAACGGGCTGCTGCGGCAGTACTTCCCGAAGGGTACGGACCTGTCGAGGTGGTCTGCTGAGGACCTTGAAGCCGTTGCCCTCGCACTCAACAACAGGCCCCGAAAAGCCCTAGGCTGGCGCACTCCAGACGAAGTCTTCAGAGAGCAGATAAACTCACTCCAACAGCCCGGTGTTGCATCGACTGGTTGAACCCGCCCAGTACACCTCGCTGGCGTTCACGGACGCGCTGGCGGAGGCCGGGTTGCAGGGCTCGATCGGCTCGGCCGGTGACGCCTTGGATAACGCGATGATGGAGTCGACGATCGGGCTCTACAAGACTGAGCTCATCGACTTCGACCCTGCACGGACATGGAGGGATGCCCAGGAGGTCGAAACGGAAACGGCCTCGTGGGTCTACTGGTATAATCACCAGCGTCTGCATTCGTCGATCGGTGACGTTCCCCCGATCGAATACGAGCAGGACTACGAGGAATTCAACATCATCAGAAGAGCCCAGTAAGGCTTTTACCCGTAGTCTCCGAAAAACTCAGGCCGATTCAGTCGGCGCCGGCGTCGTTTCCTGTGGTGTGGAGGTGGTCTCTCAGGGCGAGAATGTGGTCGGTTCTTGCTTGTGGTGTGGCGTGTGGGGTGGTGTGTGGGCGCCGTGATTGGGGTTCGAGTCCGGTTAGTCCTGCGGTGCGGTAGCGGCGCATGAGTTCTCGGATCCATCGTTCGGAGACGTGGAACATGGTTGTGGCGCTGGCGTGGGTCATGCCGGTGGTGAGGATGGTTTCGACGATAACTTTGTTGGAGGTTTTCTTGGTGCCCATGGCTTATTGTGGACCGGCGGGATGCTGCGAGACATCCTGACCACGCTGTCGCAGGAACACGGTGGGCTGTGTGGGGGCGGATGCTGGGGACCGGAACGATGTTATGACAGTTCACGGCGGTGGTGACCGGAATGATGCTGCAGGAGATACAGGAACGATGTCCTGGAACCAGACACCCCCTCGGGCACCATGAGCGGTTCTCGAACTGAACCGGCCGGAGGTCACAAACTCGAAAGAGGGTGTGACCTCCGATTTTTCTTGTTTTCGGGGTCGGGGCAAGGCTTTAGCATTTAAGTTCTTGTTTTCGTCGTTAAGTTCATAGCTTTCAGGTGTTTTGTGAACAGTTTCGAGACACGAAATTCATCGTTCCAATTCCGCAGGATGTGAGAATGGTCTTAGAGTGCTGACGGAAAGGTCATCTCCTTGCAGCTTTAAGAACATCGGCATCCTACTTCAATGTCCTGAGGGTGGACTCGATTCTGCCAGGTTCGATGAAGTGGAAGCGTTGACAGTCGGAGAAGTTAAACAGCTCCATTGTCTCCTTCCTTTTGGCTACCTCAACGGTGCGATAGGTCTATTTCAATTAACAAACGCTTGCAACGATGTCAACTCTTACAATCTCGTTGGTCAGGGTGAACCGAGTAGTCAAACCGACCGTATCGCACAGCTATTTCTTCCCTTTGTGGATAACCGTCTAGAGATCACAGGATGGCATGGAATAAGAGATGGGATAGGGCACCTTGTCCGTGCCTCCTTGACGCAAAGACATTTACTACGGAGCTTCGACAAGTACGGGTCGAGTTATAGAATTATTTCCTCATTCAAAAACTATGGTTCTCCTGTACAACGAGCTCGTCATGATCTTCCTTTGGAGGATATGCGTCGGCGTGAAGTATTCGGAGCCATGGCAGTCGGGTAACTCTTCAATTGGTCGTTGAAGATTGATTAGACTCAATGGTATGTCTGTGCGATCTGGCCATATCAGGTATTGGGAGTATTTCGTTGTGGCCGCCGAACAGGGCAGTCTTTCTCAAGCGGCGGTATATTTGGGGATTACTCAGCCTCCTGTTTCGCAAGGGATTAAACGCTTGGAATCTGAGGTGGGTGGGCAGCTACTTGAAAGAAGACGGGACGGGGTCCATCCTACTTCTTTGGGTCGAACGCTTCTTCCGCAAGCGCGAGTCCTTATTCGCGATGCTCAAGAGCTTCATAATCTGGCTGAAGACACCCTGGGCAGTGGAGCTTTAAGAATTGGGTTCGTTCCGTCTCTACCAAATTTGTGTGCGGCAATGATTGCTCAAGAACATAGCTTTGAGTTGGATCCTATCTATAGCTCGGGAACTGCTGCTGAGCTGGTTCGGAAAGTTGAAGATGGCGAAATTGATTGTGCAATCATCGAAGATCCTTCTCCGGTGGGCTCCCTGGTTCGAGGTAAATTACACGAGCTGCCTCGCCTTCTATTTGGTGGCGACGAGACAAATAAATCGTTAACAACTTTGCGTGACTACGTATTGTTAGATGACACTAGGGCTATCAGTCCAGCTGCAGCCGACAGACTTGCAGATGCCTTTTTCAGCATGGGTGTTAACCCAACAGTGCGACCACGTCCAGAAAATGCGATTCTGGCCGCCGAGCTCGGTAGCGGGAGAGCGATCGCATTGTCTACCCCTGATTGCCCATTCCTAGCTCCAGGGTTTACTTTAGGTCGTCAATTTAATTTGCGACTGCGTGTTGTGGTCTCTTCACATCGAAACTCGACTGAATCTGGACGCGATATTCGCAGCATTCTAGATTCCGTACTAACTAAGTCAGTAAGAAGAATGGAATCATTAAAAAGAGAGCGAAACGATGGTGGAGAGTGAAAGAACCGATCGACAGATTCGAGAAGTTCTTGCCAATGCTGGCTGCGACGGATGGGCATGGGCTCAGTACCTAGATACAGGTGTGCCTGGGATCGGGTTTCGCCAAAACGATGTAGTTGCGATTGCTTCAATGTACAAACTTTTCGTACTTGGGGCCTACTGCATGGCAGTTGATGACCAGCAATTGGATCCGATACAGCGCATCGTTATCACCCCATCGAAGCAACCCCGGGGAGGTGTGGGCTTCGGCCATTTTGAAGACGCTGTTACATTGAGCATGCGAGACCTTGTTCGGCAGATGATTATGGTTTCTGACAACGTTGCTGCTCATGCGCTCATTGAAAGAATACCGGCACGCTATTTTGATCTTGTTATACAAAAAGCCGGACTAAATGATTCCGTCATAGCCTTGCCAGGTTCTTTGACTCACAACGCAGAATTGCTCGACCACGATGTAAGTCCCGCAGTAGAAACTCGTCGATTACTTTCAGAACACCCTCGCGCGTCACTAGATGAAATTGCATTCAATTCGTCTAGTACTGCTCGTGAACTGGTGGTGCTATTGGCTTGGATGCTCGGCGAGGGTGATCTCAGTTCTACCATGCAAAACTTTGCGGAAGAAGTGTTAAGTCAACAAGCCTGGACCCACAGAATTCCTTCTGCGTTTCCTGCGGATGGTGTTCGGTTTTCCGGAAAGACAGGGACCATTGGCCCGATACGAGGCGAAGTATCCTTGATCTCTATTGTTCATGAAACACCAATTGCCGTGTCTGTGGTGACGAGATCTGCACGAGTTGGAACCAATCTGCCGAAATCTGATCTAGCGATCGGAAATATTGCCAGGATCCTTGTTAATGAGCTACTGGCTTACCAATAGTTGCTAAATAATTATGTCTTTGACCATTGTCTATTTCGATAATGAATGATCACTAAGGCAATACGCTTGTGGCCGAAAGCCTCGTTGGTGCCTATTGTTTTTGTATGTACGTTTTTCGAAATACCCGACGCATTGGTGTGCAAACGGGCATTGTTGTGACCACGGCGTTGATTGCTTCAAGTTGCTCGCTAATCCCTGGCAAGGATGTAGCTGAATCATTTTCAGTTGCGGTTGGCGAAGGGGATTACGCGGGTGCTGCTGAGCTGACCAACGAGCCAGAGCTAGCGCTAAGCTATTTTGAGGCTCTTGAAGCGGGAGTGGGAGAACTGTCGCTGAATATCGATATTGAAGGTGATTCCGACTTTCGCGAAACAGTTGTTGAATGGAGCTTGCCCAGCGGCGACTCGGCCACGACGACGGGTCAAATTGGTACCGATCTAGTTTCTGGAAAAGTAGAGTGGACACCATCCATTCTCTCCGGTCTCTTTACAAATGAAACGAGAGTTATCTACTCCGACGACCGTGACTATTCGACACAACTAGTTGATCGTAATTCTCGCTCAATTATGAAATGGACCTCAGTTACAGCAGTCCGCGCAGGAGCCGATAACGTTGGTGATGCACACGAAATCGCTGAAGCACTTGATCCTATTATTCCTGGTTACGGCCCTGAAGATGTCGAATCGGTGATTCAATCAAACCCGGATGGTGATACGACCCTTGTAAGGCTACGAAAAGAAGACGCTCAAATTGTCATGCCAGAATTGCGACTCATTGACGGGCTGGACTTCGTCGAAGAAGGCGACCTTCTTTCAGGATCAAGAAATCTTCAGACCCCAATTGATGCCGGATTGCGCGAATATTGGCTGGATAAGACAAATGAGACTGCCGGATGGACTCTACGCGCGGTTGAACCGAATGGTGGCGAGAATATTCTCGACCAGAAGGAACCACAGAAAGTCCAGAACATTCAAACGACGCTTGATATCGCTGTTCAAGGCGCCGCACAGCGAGCTGTTGATCAGCAGGAGAATCCAGCCTCCCTAGTTGTCATTTCTCCCTCCAACGGCGGGATTGTCGCAGTTGCGCAGAACAAGGCAGCAAGTGAACAAGGTGCTGTGTCCCTGATGGGGCTGTATCCGCCCGGCTCAACCTTTAAGACAGTCACAACTGCAGCAGCTTTAGACAGAGGACTGTCTCCGGACGCATTGGTTGAGTGTCCAGCAACTGCAGAAATCGACGGGCGAGTGATCCCCAACGACAACGAGTTTGACTTGGGTACCGTTACAATGACTACCGCTTTTGCGGCATCGTGCAACACCACTCAAGGATTTATTTCTCGTGAGTTTGAACCAACATCGATGAAGAACACTGCGCTAAGCCTGGGTCTTGGAATTGACTTTACTACTCCCGGCCTAACCACGGTGACGGGCTCTGTACCAGAAACCGAAGCTGGTGCTGCACGGGTAGAAGCTGCAATTGGGCAGGGCGAAGTGCTTGCTTCACCTTTTGGTCTCGCTGTTATGGAAGCGTCATTAGCCAATGGGGGGAAAGTCATCAATCCACAAGTGATATTTGGCGAGGAATCGGCGCTCGATCAGAATCCAGAGCCGCTGTCTCCCCGCACAGTTGAAGCGATTCGCGCCATGATGTATGAAGCTGTTGCTACTGGCTCGGCGCGATCTTTGAATGACATTGAAGGGCTAGGTGGTAAGACTGGCACAGCGGAGATTGATGGTCAGGAGGCCTACGGTTGGTTCGCAGGTATTGTTGATGACTACGCATTTTCAAGTCTTGTTGAACGTGCAGGATCATCAGGTCCAGCACTAGAGGTAGCGGGAGCATTCCTACGAGATGAAACTATCCTGTAACCAACGGTTTGAGCTGTTCATCGGTCATCCCGTGGGATCGCGAAGCTAGTGACGGGGCGTCCTTCAACAGCGGTGTGCAATTCTGTGGCCTTGGCTTCGTCGAATCGTACACGGGGGACGTCGGTGTGACCGGTATGTAGCAGGCATGGTGATTGGTTTTGTTGATGTCTCATCCGGTGCTGTTGCAAAGTTGGGGCAGTAGGAAGACCGGCGTGGAATAATCAGGTCCATGGGCATCTTCTCCGGTCGGCAGTTCCCTCGTGAAATCATCCTGTGGGCGGTGCGGTGGTACTGCCGCTACGGCGTGAGCTATCGC
>JAXFXA010000021.1:0-3793 GCA_034091885.1 Corynebacterium sp. | reverse complement strand
GGATGGAGAAAGCGGAGAGGTGGTCACGGTGGCTCCTAAAGCTACAACGAGAAGAAAAGTTAACTAGTTTAACTCCTGTCACTCTAGTAACAATTCTTGCGTGTCGTTGGGAGCACGCGCGGATAGCGGCCGAAAAGGGTGGAAGCAGCCGTTACTGGAAGATGGCAAGTCCTGCCATAGATATGGTGAGAAACATTGTGCGTCCTATCGGGAGAGTTTTTTGATGATGTCGATGATCTCGGTGGTGGTGAAGCCCTGCGCGTGCGCTAGGGCTGTGATGTGGTCAAGGCGCGTGGTGAGCTTTTCGCGCTGAGTGGGAAGCGGGGAAGTAATTTCTTTCACCACTGTTCCGGAACGGTCGCGGGTCTCAACAAGACCATCGCGGGCGAGTTGGTCGTACGCTTTCTTAACTGTTGCTGGATTGATACCAAATTGTGTTGCGACCTTTCTTACTGGGGTTAAGGTTGCTCCCGCGGGGAGCTTTCTGGTGGCGATAAGCTGCACAATCTGCTGATGAAGTTGCTGGAAGATGGGCGTTTCGGCGTCTGGGTTTATGGATATGTACATTGTGGCCTTTCGGGTTGGGGTAAGGAAACCTGTAGCATCTGTTGTCCTACTTATAGTAATACAGTCTGTATTGTTTGACGTGATACAGGTTGAGAAATTTCCATAGCCATGCTCGATGAAATCGGTAGAGTTGGGTTATTGGTTTTGTTTGGATAAATATCCACCTCCTAGTGGGTGTGGCTCTAATTTTGACTGGCAAATCCTTGTGTCAAAAGTGGTTTTGGCGGAGGGTTGCGTCGGCTAAATGAAGGTGTACATTCTTTGGGATCTAAATATCTGTAGGGTGATAGTTATGTACCGTGAAGAAGATTCTAAGTCCCCGCACGCGCAAAGCTTTGTAGCCACAAGCGTTGCCGAGCCAGATATTTCGGCGCCAAAAGAAAGAGCAGAGAAGGTAAAGACTGACGCCGCCACACCCACGGGCCCCGCAGCTATCCACAACGGCACCTCGCTTGCCGATGGTGCGCCCAGCCCAGCGCCCAGCCCATTGGCGGACCTGGACGTTACTGATCCTTTACCCGCATTTCCCGAGAATGTGAAGACACCTCCTGCAGAAGATGCTGATCTGTTCGCGGTCTATGACGAGCAGGGGGCATCGGCAAGCATCTGGGATGAAGCAGTTTTTGCCGACGGAACTCCGCGGCCGGCCTACGCGCAAGCGTTGGAAGCCTTTGCACAGATTGGCTTTAGTGAATTAGTTGACCGTTTTGACCAGATGAAAGCGCTAGAGAGGGAACAAGGCGTAACCTTCCGCGTCATCGGGGAGACCGAGACTAGAGAATTTCCCATCGATTTTATTCCGCGGATTGTCAGCCCAGAGACATGGACTTTCCTGAGCGAAGGACTCGAACAGCGCGCTCGCGCTCTCAATGCGTTTTTAGATGACGTCTACGGAGAACAAAATATTGTTAAGGCCGGAATCATTGATGAATTCGACCTCAAACGGGCACCAGAATTTCTCGACTCTGGCTTCTTGCAAGAACCAGGACACGTCCGCGCTCACATCTGTGGAATGGATCTAGTCTGCACCGATGAGGGACGTTGGTTTGTCCTCGAAGATAATCTGCGAGTTCCTTCCGGGGTTACCTTTGCCAACTCCATCCGCAATATCGAACGTGAGTTATTCGGTGAGGTCATAGGAAACTACGATATGCACGAACCATTCGTAGCCTTCGACATGATGCGGGAGACTATGCTGGCTAGCGCCCCGGAGGATTTGGCGAATCCTGATGCCCCGCAGCTGGCAGTGCTTTCCGCAGGTGAGTCAGATTACGCCTGGTTTGAACACAGTCAGATTGCGGAGCTTATTGGTGCACCGGTATGCACACCGGAGCGGCTGGCCATTCGCGACGGCAGGTTGGTGTTTATTCCACCTGTAGCGCAAAGTGAAGTAGATGGCGCGGCGGAAGTCATTCCTATTGACGTGGCATATATCCGCATTGAGCACCACAAACTGTTCTCCGCGCTCGGCTTCGACGGTGAACCATTGGGGCCAGGACTGGAGGAGGCATTGAAATCCCGCCGCTTGGCGTTCGTCAACGCTTATGGAAATGGTGTCGGTGATGACAAGGCGATCTATGCCTATGTGCCAGAGATGATCCGTTTCTACCTCGGGGAAGAACCGCTGCTTGACCAAGTACCAACCACTTTGTGCCATAAGCCCGGTGCAGTGGACGAGGTCATCCCGCGCCTAAACAACGTGGTGGTCAAGCCTGTCGATGGCTACGGCGGGCAGGGGATCACCATCGGTCCCGAATGCTCAGCAGAGCAATTGGAACAGCGAGCCCAAGAACTTCGCGAGAACCCAGAAAACTTCATTGCACAAGATGTTGTGCGTTTGTCCACACTTCCCACCTTGGGCGAGGACGCTGCTGGGGATATGACTATCCACCCACGACACGTGGATCTGCGGGTTTTCGTTCACGTTCGGCCGGCGAAGACAGCCCAGCGCGGTACTTCTGTCTCTGCCCAGGATTTGACCGCTATTACGGTTCCCGCCACTCTTACCCGAACAGCGGCCGCGGGAACTTTGATCGTGAACTCTTCTCGCGGTGGCGGAGGAAAAGACACGTGGATTTTGCGTACCCCAGCGGAGCGCGGTGATAATGTCCTTGCCGCTGGCGCGTTGGCGGAGACAACTAAACAGTAGAAAACGCGTGGTGAGACAATGAAATTTGATGTGGTGAAGTCTCCGCAAGGAGCAGACGGTGAAGAAACTAGGATTTGGTCCGTTGATCGGTACGTAAAGAATCCGGCGTTATCCCCGGATGGCAGCCTATTGGCAGTCGTCATGGTGGAAGCTGATCGATTCCCCGTTGCTTTGCAAATCCCGCTCGGACCTAGTGGAGAACCGATAATGGGGCAAGAACGCGAGGTAACTTTGCCCATTGAGGGTGCAGTTCGCCGAGTTGTGTATTCCTCATGCGGCAAGTGGTTAGCATGTGAAGCATCGACTGAAGGTGGCGACCGTGACCAGATCTGGTTCGTCACCACCGACCCAGAGGATGAGGGCGCGTATCCCGTGGACATGGAGTCTCACGAGACAATTGAACTTGTCAGCTGGGACGACGACAACGTTGCATACAATGCTTTCCACCGCGACGGAAATGTCTCCGGAAAACTCATCCATCCCACTGCAAAAGACTCGCGGACAATTGATTCGCGTATCGGTGGTGCGCTGATTCACTCGCGGGATGAGTATTCCTTGTTCCGTGTGGGTTCGCGTGGGAACCGCGAACTGCTTGTGATTCGTCCTGATGGATCGTGGCGTCCCCTTCTCCCCGTTGATAATGGCTCGACAACAGAACAAGGCTTTGTGGTTCCAGGACACGGCGAGCCGACGTTTTTGGTGCGCAGTGACCATCTAGCGGAACACTTTCGGTTGTTAAAGGTGACGCACACCGAGCATGGTTCCAGCGTGGATGTTTTGTTGGAGAGCGATGACGCTGAATTAGAAGAATTCGCAGTCTCGACGGACGGCAGCACCTTGGCAGTCTTGTGGAATGTGCAAGGGTGGTGTGACCTGGAGATATACCGTTTAACGCCCGATGGAGTCCAACTCCTTTGCGCTCCTGCGATGCCATCGTTAATTGCTACTGAGCCATCGTTGACTGCCGACGGACGGTTTCTTGCGCTGGGAGTTTCCGGGCCGGAGTTCCCACCAAGTGTTGTACTTTTTGATGTCGCGGAGCAGCATTGGGTCGGCGAGGACTTTAGCCCTATCGCC
>JAXFXA010000020.1:0-18089 GCA_034091885.1 Corynebacterium sp. | reverse complement strand
ATTATTCGCACCGCCGCCACTGCGTCCTAGATACCTCTTAGTTGCCGCGGACCAGTTTTACTAGCTGGTCAACGGCTTCAGCGGCAGGTATTTCCAGCGTCTCTCCCCCGCGGATTCGCAGCTCAATGATGCCGTCTTTGAAAGAGCGGCCCAGGATGGCCACGAAAGGCATTCCAAGGAGTTCAGCATCTTTGAACTTCACACCTGGGGATACCTTGGGGCGGTCATCGAAAAGCACCTCTATGCCTGCAGCGTCAAGGTCTGCGACAAGCTGATCGCCGGCTGCAATGGCTGCCTCATCCTTGTTAGCTACTGCCACATGTACTTGATATGGCGCAACATCAAGCGGCCAGTTAAGGCCCTTATCGTCATGGCGCTGTTCGGCCAAAACAGCCATCATGCGGGATACACCGATTCCGTAGGAACCCATGGTAGGAACGGCACGCTTGCCGTTTTCATCGAGGATTTGTACGTCCATGGCCTCGGTGTATTTGCGTCCGAGCTGGAAGATGTGCCCTAATTCAATTCCTCGTTCGAGGGTCAAGGTACCCAAGCCACCCGGCGCGGGATCGCCTTCTTTGATTTCGGCTGCTTCAATGAACTCATCTACCGTAAAGTCGCGACCGGCAACCATTCCAACTACATGGTGGTTCAACTTGTCTGCACCTGTAATCCAAGACGAGCCTTCAACGACTCGGGGGTCAGCATACACTTTGATTCCATTGGCATTGAGTGCTCGTGGCCCTACGTAGCCTTTAACCAAAAATGGGTGTGCAGCGAATTCTTTTTCGCTGGCCAACGCAAAGGTTGCAGGTTCTAGTGATGCTTCCAACCGCTTTTCAGCAAGTGCCCTGTCTCCAGGCAGCAATACCGCTGCAAGCTCAGGTTCTTCACCAGGTTGAGTGACAGTAATCATCATGCACTTTAGGGTGTCTGCGCCTTCGACTTCACGGCCGTCGATGGTTACACCAGCGCTTCTGGCCCATTCAACGAGGGCATCGATAGTTTCAGCATCGGGAGTTTCGTGGTCTACTGCCGCTGGGGCATCGCTAAAATCTTTCGCTGCAGGGACCTCAGTCACCACAGCTTCGACGTTGGCTGCGTAGTCGCCTTCGGTGGCGCGGACGAACGTATCCTCACCGACTGGGGAAATAGCTAAGAATTCTTCGGATGCAGATCCGCCCATAGCACCTGACGTAGCTTGGCAAATCGCGTATTCCACGCCGAGGCGGTCAAAGATGTTTTGGTAGGCACGGCGATGGCGTTGGTAGGACTCTTCCAATCCCTCATCAGACATATCGAAGGAGTAAGAATCCTTCATGACGAACTCACGACCACGCAAAATTCCGGCGCGTGGGCGCTCCTCATCGCGGTATTTAGTTTGGATTTGGTACAAGGTGACGGGGAAATCCTTGTAAGAGGAGTACAAGTCTTTCACAGTTTGGGTAAACATTTCCTCATGTGTTGGGCCCAGGAGCATGTCCGCGCCCTTGCGGTCTTTCAGACGGAACAGGTTGTCACCGTATTCGGTCCAACGGCCGGTAGCCTCGTAAGGCTCGCGCGGCAACAAGGCGGGGAACAGTAGTTCCTGCGCGCCGATTGCTTCCATTTCTTCGCGAACAACGCCTTCAATCTTGCGCAGGGTGCGCAGACCTAGTGGCAACCATGAGTACACGCCGGGGGCGGCACGGCGGACGTATCCTGCACGAACTAATAATTTGTGGCTGGGAACCTCAGCGTCTGCTGGGTCTTCACGAAGAGTGCGCAAAAAGAGCTCTGAAAGACGAGTAATCATAATTTGAGAATATACCCGGCTACGCTAGAAATATGCTCATTATCCTTCCCCCATCAGAAACCAAAGCTTCAGGCGGTGACAATCCGCCGTTGGATTTTGATTCGTTGAGCTATCCCGCGCTCAACTCTATCCGCGCTGGCATTGCATCCCAACTTTCGCAAATGCCTATCGATGTTGCCATGTCCACACTGGGTCTTTCTGAAAAGTTACGGGATGAGGCTAGGGCCAACACTGAGCTTTTAACTTCGCCCACTATGCCCGCATTGTTGCGCTATACAGGTGTGCTTTTCGATGCCCTTTCTGCCGCAACGCTGCCTTCTTCCGCATGGGATCACCTCGTCATCGGTTCTGCACTATTTGGAGTTGTCGGCGCCCGCGACCTTATTCCACGATATAGGCTCTCCGGCAGCACCAAGCTAGGTGGAAAGACTTTAAAGTCGCTGTGGAAGTCTGCAATTTCTGACGAGCTAGATTCCCACGATTTTGTCGTTGACTTACGCTCAGGCGTCTACCAACAATTGGGGAAAACGGCTGCAGTTACGGTCCGTGTAGAAAACCGAGACGGTAAGGTAATTTCCCATTTCAACAAGCATTACAAGGGCGAGCTAGCGCGAGAACTCGCGTTGCACCCAGTCTCTAGCGTCGCGGAGATTCAGGATTTGCCAGGGTTTAACTTCAAACCCGACGTAGTAGTTAGAGGTAAGCAACAGGAGCTTACGCTCGTTGTGGATCACTAATCCTGTGGAGCGCTAAGCCGCTTGCTAGTGGCATAGAGCAATTTATTGGACTCATTGCCACATTCCGCGGCAATACACAGGGGCGCGATTTCTCCTGCTGCACGAAGGCCATAGAGAGCGTCAACGACTCGGTCTCGCAGTTCCCACGGAGAGATGGTGTTGATGTAGATATGCGTTCCACCTTCGAAGCCAGCCAAGGTGGAAATTCTCAGCTTGAGCATGATACGCCACGGCATGGCTACATCAACGTCTCTGGGTTGATGATGCCATTCTTCGTTACTAGGTACGTGTGGGCCCATAGCGGCGTGTGCAGCATGAACCATGTCGCTCATTCCGCGCAGTTCTGACACTGCGTGTTCCCAGGGTCGGGTGTGCGGGGACTTCGAGTAAATTTCCAGAGTTGGAAACCTATGCCCAAAGCCGGCGAACAGTACCGCGTGCTCATTTTCCGCGATGACCAGATTCTGCTGTTGGGCGTAGTCGACTGCCCATTCGTTATACATATTCGGGTTCGCATGCACCTTCTTCACCTCATTCTCAGAGGCCATACCGCGGTCATCAATGGCAACGAGCTGCTTATGTAAGTGCTCAAAGGAAGCTCCCGCCGGCCGCAACCAATTTTGGAACGCAGCCACATAATTGACATAAGGGTTTCGCGCATAAAGATCTCGAATTCCATCTACCGTCAAATGGATAAATTGGAAATGCTCGTGCGGCGTTAATGTCCCTGCAGAGGCCAACTGAGAATCATCGGTGGCACCGTCCACAAAATGCCTACGTGCAATGATGACATCGTGCCCACTAGCAAAGAAACCTGCCGCTTGCGCTTCTAGGTCTGTGCCGCAGTCTGGAGCCATACCGGCGACTTTATTGCGGGTAGCCACGATACTTTCTACGTGCTCGCGCCCGCCCGGAAAATTCATGTAACGGCGCATCCAGTCGCTGGTCGCCGTATCCATGTCAAAGCCGTAATTAGCTTGCCAGTAGGAATACGGCAGGATCTCAAACATGTTGGGCACTCGCCGAAACTCGGGATTTCCGCCAAGAGGCTGGCCGTAAGCAAGGGTGGCATCGGCAAGCACACGCGCTTTCTCAGGCGGTGTTTCTGCCATCCGACCCGCACAGAAAGCACACCTGAATTCAAAATCTTTTTCTGTCAGTGGCTGCGGATTGGAAACTGGCTGCTGCAGCGGCCGCTTGCCGCGTCCGGGAACTGTCCATACCTCGGTCCCTGAGAACGGGTTGACCTGTTTAATTGTGCCATCTGCCATCTTTTGAATAGGCGCGATGTGGGATACAGGATGCGCAGTCATGACGCCAATGATAAAAGTTGTGTCCTGTTACTGCACATTTGGACTTCGTCTAGGCTAAACGCCTATGGACCACGATTTCTTAGAGGTTGATGTTTTTGCCAGTGCCCCCTTTTCCGGAAATCCTGTGGCAGTCATCGCCGACGCAGATGAGCTTAGCGATGTAACTATGCGTGCCATTGCACGGTGGACGAATTTTTCTGAAACGACATTTCTTCTTACACCAACCGATGAGCGTGCGGACTACCGTGTTCGTATCTTCACTCCTGATGAAGAATTTCCTTTTGCCGGTCACCCCACCTTGGGGACCGCACGGGCATGGCGGGCTCTCCACAACACACCACGCCAAAAAGGAACCATCGTCCAAGAATGCGGCATCGGGTTGGTGACCATACGGGAAGAATCCTTAAGCCTCGAAAGCCAAGTTTTTCCCACTCATTGTAAAAAGAACGAACACACCGGAATCATCACTATCACCGATGACAGGACCGCCATGTGGATAGGCGGACGAGCAGACATTCGTGTCCACGGAAAGATAAAGGCGTAATAAACCCATGAAATTCCAGCACCTTTATGCCCAATCATTACCGGAATTAGTGTGCCCCGCCACCGGCGAATCACAGCCTGAACCACAGATCATCGCACTCAACGAAGACCTCATTGCGGGCTTAGGGTGGGACGTAGGTTACTTCCGTAGTGACGAGGGCCTTCGATTTCTTCTCGGACAAAGTGGTGCACATGCCATGGCATATTCGGGGCATCAATTCGGGCACTTCTCCCCTGTTTTGGGTGATGGCCGTGCGCTTTTACTAGGAAACCACCGCGAATGGGAACTCCATGCCAAAGGAACAGGTCGCACGCCATTTTCCCGCCCTGGTTCCGATGGGCGCGCCGGGCTAGGACCAATGCTAAAGGAGTACATTATCTCTGAAGCGCTTTTCCATCTGGGTGTTCCTACGACACGCACACTAGCCGTTATATCCACGGGACGGACGATTATGCGCGAGCGCCCTATACCTGGTGCTGTAATGGTGCGTGTGGCGCGCAGCCATGTTCGGGTAGGTACGTTCCAATACGCTGCCATGCACAACCAAGTCCGCAAACTTGCGGATTTCGCCATTTCCCACCTATATCCCGGCGCAAATTATCAAGATTTCTTCCGACAAGTTGTTGCTGTTTCCGTCACAACAGTGGCGAAGTGGCAAAAACTTGGGTTCATCCACGGAGTAATGAACACAGACAACACCGCTATCTCAGGTGAAAGCATTGATTTCGGTCCCTGTGCGTTTATGCAGACTTATGATCCCGATACGGTCTTTTCCTCCATTGATTCCACAGGCAGATACCGCTTTGGCCAGCAACCACACGTCTTGGGGTGGAACTTGGCGCGATTCATAGAAACGCTTCTACCCCTACTTGACGACGATGCCGATGCCGCCTATTCAATTGCAACCGAGTTGGCCACTGAGTTTCCGCAGACAATGTCAACAGCGTTGGCACGTGAAGGTGTGCGGCCTGTGGAAGGCGATATCACGCTAGCTAATCACCGCAGTGACCCCAACGCGCCCGTCACTGTTCCACGCAATATTCCCGTGCACAACGCACTCAAGGCCGCCGAAAACGGCGACCTTGGTCACTTCTTTGAACTTCTAGAAGCGGTGCGACACCCCTACGATTTCCACCCAGAGCTATCTGTTCCGGTCAATGACGAGGGTTTTGTTACCTTTTGTGGAACTTAGAGCTCAGGGCCGTTGTCCAATTGCAGGGTCTTTTGCGTAAACTCCCAGACTTCATCGAAAAGCTTGTGGTTCTTGCCCAAAGTTTCGCTATACGAAGGAATCATTTCGTAGATCTTTTCTGACCAGTGGATCATGTACTCCCCGAAGCAACGCTCCAGGAGCTCTAGCAGGACAGCAGGAGCAATGGAAGCGCCTGGCGATGCCCCCAAAAGGCCTGCAATGTTGCCTTCCGAGTTGTTAATCAACGTCGTGCCAAATTCTAGAGTGCCAAACCGCGGCGCACCAGCTGGTTTGATAACTTGAACCCTCTGGCCAGCTATAACGGTCTCCCAATCCTCAGGCTTTGCCGAGGGAACATACTCGCGCAGAGCATCGACGCGGGCATCGAAATCCTTTAGAACTTCTTTGACTAGGTATTTGGTCAGACCGAGTTCTTGGACGGCGACGCCGAGGTAGGAGGAGATATTATTTGCCCGAATGGACTTAAAGAGGTCCAGGTGCGTTCCTTTCTTGAGGAACTTCGGGCTCCACCCACCATAAGGACCAAAGAGTAAGCCCTTCTCACCATCGATAACACGGGTGTCCAGGTGAGGCACGGACATAGGTGGTGCACCCACAGCAGCTTTGCCATAGACCTTGGCATTATGTTGGTTGACCAGCTCTGGATTCTTCGCACGCAACCACAGGCCAGATACGGGGAAACCGGCATAGCCAAGAACCTCGGGCACTCCAGCTTTCCGCAGCAAATCGAGTGCGTAACCGCCTGCTCCGACAAAGACGAAACGTGCTTTTACAACACTGGTCTCTCCGGTATGGAGATTCTTGCTAAAGACCTTCCACCCGGCACCGTCCTTTTTTAGACCAGTTACTTGCGTGCCATAACGGATTTCAGTTCCCGCGGCCCGAGCAGCAGTAAAGAACTGGCGGGTCAACGCACCAAAGTTCACGTCCGTGCCAACGTTGGTCCACGAAATTGCCACCTTTTCATCGGCATCACGGCCTTGTGCCATCAAAGGCAAACGCTGCGCGAATTCAGTTGAATCATCCGTAAAGTGCATGTCAGGGAACAAGTGGTTACCGTGCAACACGTCAAAACGACGTTTCAGATAGTCCACTTGGATTTCACCCTGTGCGAATGACACGTGTGGAACAGGGTTAATAAACTCTTTGGGGTCTACCAAGATCCCATTGTTAATTTGGTGTGCCCAAAACTGGCGTGCCACCTGGAATTTCTCATTGACACCAATGGCCTTGGAAACGTCAATCTTGCCGTTTTTCTCTGGTGTATAGTTCAGCTCGCACAAAGCTGAGTGGCCGGTTCCGGCATTATTCCATGGGGAGGAAGACTCGAGCGCAGGTCCATCGAGACGTTCAAAAACTAGCTGGGTCCAGCTAGGTTCGAGCTCACGAAGCATAGCACCTAGAGTCGCACTCATAATACCGGCACCGACAAGAGCTACATCGACTGTCTCGATGGGTTGACGTGCATTCTTTGCGGGAGACACAGTGTTTACCTCTTTATTGTTATGAAAGTTGTATTTTCTGCCTACGCTCAAAGCGCTTCGAAATACTGCCCAATAGCGCTCTAATCAACCATACGCTGTTGTACTTTTTCTGGTGGACACGGCAACGACTTACAGCGTTCAATCCCGCACACTTACCCCAATACTAGGGAGAACCACGGGGCAAGTGGGAAGATTGGTCTGCTGGGGCCGCCCAGTCTTACCAGCCCCGTAAGCACCCCTCCTAGTTGTGATTACTATGGGGACAATGAACACCACTTTGAACTGGGAGCCTGATTTTTTGGGGCCAGATTTCACCAGGCTGTCGCTGCCGCTGGGTGCGGATCCTGACGGTGAAGGCACCGTGGCCGCAACCTTAGTCCGCTACGCACCAACTGACATTGCTGGACGACCCGCACTGTTATGGGTGCACGGGATGACGGATTATTTCTTTCAAGCTCACGTCGCTGAGTATTTCCATGCCAAAGGTTTTGCGTTTTACGCCCTTGACTTGCGCAAATGCGGGCGTTCGCGCATGGAAGGTCAACGTTGGCACTACGTCAGCGATCTATCGTTCTATTATCAAGATTTAGATGCCGCGGTGGAGGTTCTCCGCAGGTTTCATCCCACCGTCGTTCCGCTTGCTCACTCCACAGCCGGCATCATCGTTCCGCTGTGGTTGGACTATCGCCGGCGCCATAATGAACTCGCGCCGATTAAGGCACTTATACTCAACAGCCCGTGGTTGGACATGATGGGGATCTCACCGCGGGTGGTGTCTATATTGCGCCCCATCGTTGATGTGGTGGGCAAGCACTTTCCGATGCTTCCCTTCCCCGGCGGAGGGCTTAGCGCAGCAGGTCAATCTATTCACAAAGACTTCCATGGGGAATGGGATTATGATCTTGCGTTTAAACCACTTCCTGGACATAAGAAATATATTGGTTGGTTGCGCACGATCTTACACAGTCAAGCCCTCATCCATGACAACAAGATTGATGTAGGCATCCCCACGTTGGTTTTGTGCTCCACATCATCTCATTTCAACAAGCCTTATTCTGAGCAGACCAACGTCTCTGATGCCGTCATTGATGTTAAACAAACTCAAAGATGGGCGCCTCAACTGGGGCGCCACGTGACCGTGCGACCTATTTCTGATGCTCGTCACGACGTATTTCTCTCCCGTTCCCACGCCCGTGACGAAGCGTTTCGAATCTCCACAGAATTTCTACGCGCTACGGTGTAACAATATGGCGCCGAAATTGTCTTATTCAACCATCATGTGACTTAGCTAAGTTAAGGAATTTACTGTGTCCCACTTTGACATCATTATTATTGGCACCGGATCGGGAAACTCGTTTCCTACCGAAGAACACGCTGGATTATCCATAGCCATTATTGAAAAAGGTACGTTCGGCGGCACCTGTTTAAACGTTGGTTGCATTCCAACCAAAATGTATGTCCATGCTGCTGACATAGCGTATGCGACTCGCGATGCTGCTCGTCTGGGCATCGACGCTCAGGTCAACAGTGTGGATTGGGATTCTATTGTCCGCCGAGTTTTCACGGACCGCATTGACAAGATAGCTGCTGGCGGTGAGTCCTACCGCCGAGGCGATGAAACACCGAATATCACCGTGTTTGACCAACACGCCACCTTCGTCGGTCCAAAGTCAATAAAGGTCGGCGATGAGGTAATTACAGGTGAGACGATTATTATTGCGGCGGGCTCACGTCCGTTTGTCCCAGATGTTATCGCTAATTCCGGTGCAACGTATCACACGAATGAAACGATCATGCGGCTGCCTAAACAGCCCCAAAGCCTCATCATTGTCGGCGGCGGTTACATCGCTATGGAATTTGCCCACGCCTTCGATGGTTTAGGGACCGACACTACCGTGGTGTACCGCGGCGACACTCTCCTGCGGTTTTTAGACAAAGACCTGCGGGAACGCTTTAACGAAATCGCGCACAAGCGCTTTAATCTTGAGCTCAACGCCGACATCGAGTCCGTGGTTGATACTGCACAGGGCGTACAGGTGACCTTGACAAATGGCACAACATTGGAGGCGGAGGCTTTGCTTGTCGCTACCGGCCGCACCCCAAACGGCGATTTGCTTGACTTAGACGCCGCAGGCATCGAATTGCTTGACGATGGCCGCATCAAGGTTGATGAATTTGGTCGTACTGCGGTTGACGGTGTGTGGGCGCTTGGCGATGTTTCCTCTCCGTACATGCTCAAGCATGTTGCTAATGAAGAGATGAAGGTCATCCGCCACAATGTTTCCCACCCAGATGACTTACGTCCTCTTCCTCACGAGCATGTGCCCGCAGCGATCTTTACCCACCCGCAGATTGCCACAGTCGGTTTGACCGAAGAACAAGCTGCCAAACATCACGATATTACGGTGAAGGTTCAAAACTATGGCGATGTCGCCTACGGATGGGCAATGGAAGACTCGGAAGGGTTATGCAAACTCATTGCGGATAAAAACACCGGTGAGCTCCTCGGCGCTCACTACCTCGGTGCCCAGGCTTCGACATTGATCCAGCAAATGATCACCGTTATGGCCTACGGGATCGATGTGCGCGACTTTGCCCAGCGCCAGTACTGGATTCACCCCGCGCTTCCGGAGGTTACGGAAAACGCACTATTGGGCTTGGAGTTTTAAATTCACGCCATCTACCTACAAAGGAGCAAAGTTCACATTTCCACAGGTTGGCACCCATCGAGTGTCGAAAAAGCGGCCAACCTTGGAAAATTCTGATTCCTACGCAGAAAGCCCACAGATTCAATGGATAGTGACTTAGTTGACCGCCCCGAACAAGGAGAACGAAAAGTGATTTTTGATTGTTTCTCCTCTAAGATTGCTCCTTGTTACACCGGCTCACGCCAGTTTATGGCGACCGCGTGTTCCTGGAAATACCCTGAGTTTCCAATAACACTAGGTTTCCCCACTTGGGAGCCTTGCCAGTACGACATTTAAGGATTTACTATGCGTATCCGCAATGCAGCCATCGCAGGCGCAACCGCTTTCGCAGTCGCTTTCGGCGGCGTTTCCATCGCTTCCGCTCAAGAAGAAGCATCACAGCCAGCTGCCACCGCAGAAGATAAGTCTTCCCAAGAGAAGTCTTCCAACGTAGAGAACAAGCTGAACTCCTCCAATGGTGAGAACGAGGAAAACAAGAGCAGCAACGGCTCTTTCTCCTCCCGCGCAAACGACATCAAGGAACTTGAGACCGACAAGGACGCTACCGGCGCTAACATCTTCGGTTCCACCAAGACCGACTTCGCTGGTGAGCCACTTTGGGCAAAGCTTTTCTACGGTCTGACCGTAGTTGCTTCTTTGGCTTCCATCATTGGTCTCATCGTTGGACCAATTGACAACTTCATCAAGTACGGCCGCTAAATAGCAGCTGGTTGAGAAGCTGGTTCAAAGTTAAACTCCCCTGAAAGGAATAATTCAATGCGTAATTTTCGCACCGCAGCTGTTGCAGTAGCAACCGCAGCTGTTGTTTCCATCTCCGGTATCTCCGCAGCTTCCGCTGAGACCGTTGACTACGACTTCGGTAAGTCACTTACTGAGTCAACCAAAGCCTTGGTAGATGCTTCGAAATCTGACTCCGTCAAGGACGCTCCAACCTTTTCCGCTGGTCTGGGTAAAGAGCTTGGCGCTTACGATGAACAGGGCAACCCAACCAAGGTTAAGGCTCAGGACCTCCTCGGTTCGACCGTTGAAACCGACGTCCCTGCTTGGGCAAAGATCTGGCGCGACGGCACCTACCTCGCTGTTATCACCGCAGTTTTGGGTGGCCTGATTGGTGCTTACAACTTCGCTGTATACAACGGCGTATTCCCACACATCTTCAGCTAATTTCTAGCTAAAGTTAGAAGCTGCTAACCCCCGTGGTTAGCAGCTTTTTGTGTTGGTTTACTTACTTGGAGGGCAAGGTGAGAATCTCGTTGCCGTCTTCAGTAATGACGATGGTGTGCTCGAACTGAGCGGTAAACTTGCCGTCAACATTTTGAACGGTCCAATCATCGTCCCAAATCTCGTATTCCAAAGAACCAAGATTAATCATCGGTTCAATGGTCAAAGTCATGCCAGGTTCCAAAATATTGCGGTAATTCGTGGAATCATAGTGCAAAACAATAAGGCCATTGTGGAATGTCGGGCCCACACCGTGGCCGGTGAAGTCACGCACAACGTTATAGCCAAAACGGTTGGCATAACTTTCAATGACGCGGCCGATGACATTGACCTCGCGGCCCGGTTTAGCGGCCTTAATACCTCGCATCATTGCTTCTTTGGTGCGTTCCACTAAAAGTCGGTGTTCTTCGCTGACATTACCGGCCAAAAACGTCGCATTGGTGTCACCATGGACCCCATTTTTGTAGGCAGTGACGTCAATATTGACAATGTCACCATCTTGGATCACGGTCGTGTCCGGAATGCCGTGGCAAATGATTTCATTAAGCGAAACACAGCAGGACTTCGGGTATCCCATGTATCCCAGGGTTGAGGGGTAAGCGCCGTGATCACACATGTACTCATGTGCAATGCGGTCAATCTCGTCCGTCGTCACGCCAGGTTGTACTGCGGCACCGGCAACCTGTAGGGCATCGGCAGCAATAGTAGATGCCTCACGCATAGCTTCAATGATCTCAGGAGTTTGGACAAATGGCTCCCCCATCGCCTCGTGCACGGTGTCTTTCCACACGTACTCTGGGCGTTCGATATTGTCCGGAACTTCCCGGATGGGAGTGGGTTTTCCAGGCTGCAGCTTTCCACGATTACTCATAGCTACCACAGTAGTACCCACTTACAGCCGAGATTAGTTAGGGCTCGCTTCGAAAGCGGTCGAGATTCTGAAAGAAAGCATCTGTAATTGCTACCGCCGACTCACTGCCACCGCCAAGCACAACCAGAGTGGCAAAGGCAATGTCGTCATCGCGATATCCGGTAAACCATGCATGGGAACCTGAATTGATTTCCGCCTCACCAGTCTTGCCGTAAATCGTTCCACCAGCTTGCATCCCAGTTGCCGTACCGTTGGCCACTGTCTTCCGCATCAATGCCCGCAAGTTGTCAATAACGCGTGGCTCAGGTGGTGCAACCTGCTCATTAACCTCAGTCTTTGCCGTGCTTACCAACTGTGGGATCGGAGTGCGGCCAGCTGCCACTGTTGCAGACACCAACGCCATGCCGAAAGGCGTCACCAAATCCAATCCCTGACCGTAACCTGCTTCTGTTCGATCCAGCGGGGTCTCCCCCTCCGGAATGGACCCCGTCACTGTGGTCAATCCCGGAACAGCAAAATCTAAACCTAGCCCAAAACGCTTGCCTTCGGCCGCGAGCTCACCTGGTGCCAATCGCGTCGAAATATCTGCAAACGTTGTGTTGCACGAATGTGCAAAAGCCGTAATCAGCGGAACGCTTCCCAAAGAAAAGGAATTGTAGTTAGTCACTACGCGCCCAAAAAACTCCATTGTTCCTGGGCACGGAACGATAGACTGCTGCTCTAAACCTTGCTTATCAATGCCCGCCGCAGAGGTGATGATCTTGAATACCGAACCAGGTGGGAACTGCCCTTGCAACGCCAGATCACCATCACGGTCAGCTGCCGGAGTTTGCGCCACAGCCAAAATTTCGCCTGTCGATGGCCGCACAGCCACCAACATCACCTGCGACTGAGCGCGCAAGTTGACGGCTTCTTCAGCAGCGCGCTGGACATCGTAGTCCACGCTAACGCGTACTGCGGGTGAGGGCTCTGGCGCATGGTATTCAACGTTGGATAAGGCCGCACCATTGTTATTGACCACTGCAACTGCCCAACCATTCGCGCCCATTGTGTCATCAGACACTAAAGAAGACACTCGTGACATAAGCTCCGGCGCAAAACCCGGATCACGGGTGACCAGCGCTGGTTCGTCATTGATTCGGACCACGGGATCGTCTGCAAAAACTTCCGCTAGCTTCACTCCGACCTGCTCGTTGTACAGGCCTACTGAGTAGTTTCCGGTTGCTCCCCGGAGGGCATCGGCAAGCTCTTGAATCTCTGGGGCATCTCCACCCGCGTCCGCGATAGCATGGCTGATGCGGCCTGCTTCTGCCGACCTATTGCGAACCTGCGACGTATCCACCACCACGCGATACTGCAGGCCGGGACGCATAAGTTCCACCCCATCAGAGCTGACTACACTAGCCCTGTCCGCCTGCACTGCGCGCAATTCCAAGTGCTGGTGAGCTCCCAAATTGGGATGGATAATCCGCGGCTGCCACCGCGCGGTCCACTTCTCATTCGCCTTTGTCAGCGTCATGGTGGTGTCATAGGAAACCTGCCGGTCACGCGGCAGATCCCAAGACACGTGGTATGTTGCAGTGGCAAAATTTTCCTGCTGCTCAATACCGCGCAACTCAAAATCCACGCCTTCTGCCTGCAACCCCGAATAAGTTGCTGTGAATACATCTTCCACTGCGGACGGATCATCGAAATACTCGGAGAAACCCTCGCCTTGCTCGAAGCCAGAAAAGATGTTCTCCACCACCGGATCGACCGCTGGTGGCTTCGGCGTACACGACGCACTACCAGCCGATATAGCCACAATACACAGCAACGCTGCCGTCCTTTTCATGGAACGACAGCGTAGCAGCTTCTAACCCCCTAAGGCCGGATCAACACAGGTTAGCGGGTTACTCGTACCTCTGCTTTGGCACCCTCGACGGCCTCCAAGCCTTCTTCTTCAGCAATGCGCATTGCTTCCCCGATGAGGGTTTCCACAATCTGTGATTCTGGAACAGTCTTGATGATCTCACCTTTGACAAAAATCTGACCCTTGCCGTTGCCAGATGCAACCCCCAAGTCAGCGTCACGAGCTTCACCCGGACCATTGACAACACAGCCCATGACAGCAACGCGCAAGGGGAACTCCATGCCCTCCAACCCAGTGGTCACTTCCTCTGCCAGCTTGTACACATCAACCTGTGCACGGCCGCACGAAGGACAAGAGACAATCTCTAGCTTGCGAGGCCGCAAGTTAAGCGACTGCAGAATCTGATCCCCTACCTTGATCTCTTCCACGGGGTCAGCAGAAAGGGAAACGCGAATGGTATCGCCAATACCCTGCGACAACAATGCCCCGAAAGCGACCGAAGACTTAATCGTTCCTTGGAACTTGGGACCGGCCTCGGTAACTCCGAGGTGCAGTGGGTAGTCAGTCTGCTCAGCTAATTGCCGGTAAGCCTCCACCATCAAAACGGGATCCGAGTGCTTTACCGAAATCGCGATGTCTCCAAACCCGTGCTCCTCGAACAAGCCAGCTTCCCACACAGCCGACTCCACAAGTGCCTCAGGGGTTGCCTTCCCGTACTTTTCTAAGAGGCGCTTATCCAGCGAACCACCATTGACGCCAATGCGAATCGGGATACCTGCATCAGCAGCTGCTTTAGCAACGTCTTTGACGCGACCGTCAAATTCCTTGATGTTGCCAGGGTTTACTCGCACCGCGGCACATCCGGCATCAATAGCGGCGAAGATGTATTTGGGTTGGAAGTGAATGTCCGCAACAACCGGAATTGGCGACTTCTTCGCAATCGCAGGCAACGCTTCGGCATCGACCGTCTTGGGACATGCCACGCGCACAATATCGCAACCCGCGGCAGTTAACTGTGCAATCTGTTGCAGCGTTGCGTTGACATCATTGGTCTTGGTCGTCGTCATAGACTGCACAGAAATCGGATGATCTGATCCCAGTCCGACTGGTCCAACGAACAGCTGCCGAGTTCTACGGCGCGGTGCCAAGGTTGGGGCTGGGCCATCCGGAATTCCGAGAGCGACGGACATACATACTCCTTGTTCTGAAATTAGTCATGCAGACGTGTCCTCGCGGACGATCCACCGCGACATCGACATATGCAACCAACTTTAGCACCCTCAAACGGCTAACCCAGAAGCCGAATAGGGTTTACCACATCCGCGATGATGATTAGTGCACCAACGGTTAATAGCACTGCACCAATGGCATAAGTAATAGGCATTAAACGGGTGTAATCCGCAGCCGGTCCCGGTTCAAGTCCGCGCAAACGACGAATAAAGTCACGGATTTTCTCATACAAAACCACGGCAATATGACCGCCATCGAACGGCGGAAGCGGAATGAGATTAAACAGAGCTAGGAAGTAATTAAGTGAGGCCAGCATCATGAAAAATCCAGCCCACAGATTCGCTTCTACTAGTTCTCCACCAACGCGGGATGCTCCCACGACCGACATCGGGCCCTCGACATCGCGTTCACCGCCAAAAATCGATGCCACCACTCCCGGGATTTTCAGCGGGAACTCAACTATGCCCCGCGCAGTTTGTTGCAACATAAACACGGAATAGTTCCATGCCGCGGGAAAGGCACCAATAAAGCTATGCTTTTCGATGATATCGAGAGGCCGTTGCACAATTCCCACTGCTCCGACCTGGATAGATTCACCACCTGGGTTCTGGCGATTAATAGTTGCTACTGGTACACGAAAGTGCTTGATTTCTCCCCCGCGTTCTACCCCGATGTCAAGTGTTTGCCCAGGCCGAGCCATCGCAATATCTCTCACTTCGGTGAAAGCGACGATGTCTTGTCCCTCAACGCTGACAATCTTGTCTCCTGGTTTGATGCCGGCATCACCCGCAGGACCGAGTCCTGCACACGGATTCTCCGGGCACACTACTTCTTCCACGACCGGACGCATATCAGCCTTGGGATTAGGTAGACCAGCGGTTTGCGCGACAGTAACTAGGATCAAAAAACCGAGGGCTAAGTTCACCAGCACTCCGCCAGAAAGAACGATGACACGTTGCCACCATGGCTTGGCAAACAGGGCGTGCGGGCGTTCCTCGCGAGTAAGAAATTCATCATTCGCGGTCATTCCCGCGATGTCGCAAAATCCTCCAAGTGGCAATGCTGCCAAGCCGTACTCTGTCTGCCCTTTCCGAAAACTAGCGATCTTCGGTCCGAAGCCAATAAAGAACCGGCGTACTCGCATGGAAAATGCGCGCGCAGCAACCATATGCCCTGCTTCGTGCAAAGCAATGGTTAGACCAATTCCAATCGCAAAAAGTACTATCCCGATCCCGCTGCTCACTACTTACCCCACTGTTGTAGTAGTTCATGTGCTTTGGCTCTGGCGGCGGCTTCGACTTCGATGACATCGGAAAGCGAGCGCGCCGCTGGCACCCCGTCCATGGACTCGACGACCTTTTCCACGCAATCGACGATCTGCGGAAATCTAATCTTCCCCGTCAAAAACGCCGCGGCGGCTTCTTCATTCGCTGCGTTATAAACCGCCGGCAGAGCACCTTTTCCTGCTACGTGGGCAGCAAGACCGACCGCTGGGAAATCACCACTGACCGGCTCAAAGTTCCATTCCATCACCTGCGAAAAATCAAGCGCAGGCTGCGCATCCGTCACGCGCTGCGGCCAATTCAAGGCCAAGGAAATGGGCAGCTTCATCGACGGTGGCGAAGCCTGCGCGATAGTAGACCCATCCACGAAAGTCGCCATCGAATGAACAATGGACTGCGGATGAACAACGACATCAATTAGCTCAGGCTTGATGTCGAACAAAAGCGTTGCCTCAATAAGCTCAAGCCCTTTATTGACCAAGGTTGCTGAGTTGAGCGTATTCATCTGTCCCATAGACCATGTGGGATGCTGAGCAGCCTGTGCTGGGGTTACATCCCACATCTGTTCCCGAGTCTGTCCGCGGAACGGCCCACCGGAAGCAGTAAGCACTAACCTTGCTAATTCTGCGCGCTCACCTGAACGCAGACACTGCGCCATAGCTGAATGCTCTGAATCAACTGGCACCAATTGGCCAGGCCGCGCTGTTTCCATAACAACGTGCCCACCAGCTACTAACGACTCCTTATTCGCCAAAGCCAAAACTTCACCCAGTTCCAACGTGGCCAAGGTAGCAGCCAGACCCAAGGACCCTACTAACGCGTTAAGTACGGTGTCTGCTTTAACTTCTCGCACCAATTGCTCGGCCGATTCTAATGGGCAGCCCTCTAATGCTGCCGCCACCTTCTCTCGCGCGCTGGGGTCAGCCACAGCTACCTTGTCTGCAGGTAGAGCCAACTTTCGGGCCTGTTCAATGAGTAAATCAGTATTAGAACCGCCAGCAGCAATCCCCACGACGTTGAACTTATGAGGGTTGTCAGCAATAACTTCTAGAGCCTGAGTACCAATGGAACCTGTCGATCCCAAAATCACAATGTCTTTCACATCAACTAACAGTACTCAGCTCCTAACGTGCCAAGCCAATATGCGACAAACCGCGAAGATTTAGCGCTAACCGAACAAAACTCACTATCCCCGTTGACCAAGAAATAAGCGAGATGCAGGGCAAACGAAAGTTTGAAAACCCTCATTGAGCGGGGGTATCTAATCGCAGTATGGCTCCAGATGCTTTAAGATAGACAGCATAGTTTGCAGCAGTTTTGCGCAGATCTTAAGCTATCCCGCTTTTAAGCATTTTTGGCAACTACGTTTCTGACGCAGCTGCTTGGCCCCGTACAGCTAGAGCAAAAGGAGAACACGTGTCTTCCCACAAGTCAGCACCTGAAGTTTTTGATGGTGTCTCTACCAATGATGTTCCATCCGCTGGTTTCGGCTGGTCTCGCACTCCACGCACGGGCGTCCAGGTGGCTGGTTGGATTTCGGTTTTGGTTTTGCTTGCATATAACTTCGGAAACCATCGTGGTCACGTAGAAACCATTTGGCTTTTTGCACTTACCATTGTTATTTCGCTAGGTTTGCTTATCCACTTGTTCCAGCCCAAGCTGTCACAGGTTCGTACTATTACAAGCCACAACAAGCCTGTTGGCCATGTGGAGCCAGACTGGGTGTATGACCAAAAAACAGTCTCGGGTGCATACGCACAGCTTTCAGACCGTGAGTTGCGTTCTCTCAACATCGATCCTGCTCGTCTGGCACGCACTCACGCCGCGTCCCCGGCAGG
>JAXFXA010000019.1:0-20088 GCA_034091885.1 Corynebacterium sp. | reverse complement strand
TGGGGTTCAGTTCTTATAGACCCTGATAGACTTCTCCTTTAGTGGTAGGAGTTTTAAACTATGCTGGGGTTCAGTTCTTATAGACCCTGATAGACTTCCCCAGCTGGAACAACTGCGCGTGACACACGCTGGGGTTCAGTTCTTATAGACCCTGATAGACTTCGCCGTGAATCCTTAAAATGCTGGTGCCCGCTGGGGTTCAGTTCTTATAGACCCTGATAGACTTCCATCACCACTGGCATACGCCCCATACAAGCTGGGGTTCAGTTCTTATAGACCCTGATAGACTTCTGCCCCAACCCGAACCCACCAACCCCAAGCTGGGGTTCAGTTCTTATAGACCCTGATAGACTTCCAAGAATACTTCTGGACGCACGTATCAGGCTGGGGTTCAGTTCTTATAGACCCTGATAGACTTCTGGGGGTTCCGCTCCCGGGGCGAAAGACGCTGGGGTTCAGTTCTTATAGACCCTGATAGACTTCGGTGCGCTTGGAAATAGCGCATAACCTGGAGTCTTAAAGTCGATCCTTGTTCAAAAAATGGCAAGTTGAGTTGGCATTTCCTCGTTCTTTGTTTCTTTTTTGTTAGAAAAACGTATGGCATGTGACCACTCGTAGTCAGAGATCATTATCACGCGGATATCCCCTCCATCGGGAAGCTGACTCTTCACCTGCTTCACAGTGGTTTGGACGCGAGATGCCAATGGAAAATACTGTGCGTACACGCTGAATTGAACTCTGCTAAAACCCAAATCTAATAGCTGGTTCCTAAAACGGTTCGCTGCTGTAGTTTGTGGCTTGGTTTTTACTGGGAGATCAAACATTACAAGGCACCACACTGGCCTAGCTCCTTTTTTAGGCATTCCACTCAGCCTGCCAAATGGGAACTGAGAGACTTTTGCGTTGTCCTTCTACATACAAACCAAAATCTTGGGCAAACTCATTAAAAACCGTTGGCATGCTTTTCCCATCCCGCCCAAATGCATTGGTAAGAGACTCAGAAATATGGCTTTTCATCTCGCGACTCAAAGAATCTTCCTGCGTGAATGAGCTGAACACGACGAAATCCACCATCGGACGAAAAGGCTCCATTAGGTCATCAACCAGCGCGAAAGCATTAGATCGACCATGGTGGAAAATTCCTAAAGCGCCGCACAATCCGGCGCTTGTGGCTGCACGAATTCCATAGCCTCTTAGGAGCGTATAGCCGTAGTCAAGGCCGGAATTCCAACCATCGATGTGGCCGCCTGGAATCCTAAAAAATGACTGCTCGCCTGAAATAAATCCCCAATATCGCTTGGCAGCCTGAGCCTCGACATTTGTGGGATCCCCCGAACGCACTTCTTGAGAAAGTGCTAGAAGTTCCTTAGAACCAGGCAGTCCTAAAAGTTCGAGGGTATATGCTTGGCCGCGAATCTTTGAAGTAATAACCCTTGACCATGCTTGTTTACGCCGTGGCGCGCTCAACGCTGCTTGACTGCGCTGACGGGCACCAATTCTCGTATGTTCCCGCCAAGGCAAAGCTCCTGCAATAGGAAC
The DNA here is from genome assembly GCA_034091885.1 of Corynebacterium sp. Classification (GTDB taxonomy): domain Bacteria; phylum Actinomycetota; class Actinomycetes; order Mycobacteriales; family Mycobacteriaceae; genus Corynebacterium. The sequence goes on along the minus strand of JAXFXA010000019.1, from coordinate 18,549 downwards.
CTGGCGCCAGTCACAAATAAGTAGCGCAATATCGTATTCACTGAGTTTGGCAACTACCGCCCCCGATACCATAGTCGCATTTCCAACCAAGACAACAGCAATCTGAGCAAGAGGAATTGCGGTGTCCACGCCAGTTGAAGAGTCTTTCACAACCAATTGACCCCGTGAATACCGCAGTTCTCCGGTTAACGCCATACAATCGATTACTCTCCAACCAGCGTTCATGGAGCTACACCTTCCAAGAAATAGGCAGGTGAGCCTCACTGTGCAAACGAGGCCGGCCTAACGAATCACGACGAACCACCGTCGGCTTACCCTGGCTAAACAGAACATTTATAGCAGGGCGCCAGCCTGGGTTATCGATTATTTTCTTTGAATCGGCTGAGACTCTCTCATTCAGGCCCTCAGCACTCATTTGCAGTGGACGCAGTCTCAGTTTCGAGTCAGAGTAGAAACCATCAACACGCCAACGGGAAACAAACCCGAATTCGCTCTGGAAGGTTCCGATTTGGCTGGTAGTAAAGGATGACGAATCGATGAGCAACTCATCGTCTACAACAAGCCAGCCTAAGTACCGAGCTGTTCCTTCTGCTAGTGCTTTACGCAGTTTAGGTTCGGCTTGACGCATGGTCATTGTCTGAGGCTTAAGTTCTACGGTAAACAGGTCTTCTTTAGCGAACTTCACCAAATCATGGTTATAGACGCGAAGCATTGCATAGACCGGCGCTTTCTTGCCAGGTAGCTCATAGACTCGCGCATGGTGGAAACGAGTGATTTCAGCAGAGCCGCCGCGTACCTTGATAGCGCCTGATTTACCCGGCAACAATTCAATCGTGTCAGAAGCCTCAAGCCTTGTTCCATGAACTCGAATCACACGGTCTGGATTCTCAGGCAAACCTTCCTTCGGATCAAAATCCTCTGCACGCGTCAAGGCACACCACAATGCTTCACTGGAAGCGCGGTCAATCTCATCTGTAGTTAGAGCTGCTCCTATCTTGACTCGGCGTAGAGGCGAGATTGTATCTTCGTGAGCACGTCCGTTACCAAGGCGAAGGCGCAAATTAGAAGTGACAACAATGCGATCTTGCAGCAAAGCGTCCTGCAAAAGCTTTGCTAAAGCTTCCATTCGCGGAACCCACGCGTTCCAGGCCGAAACACGCTTGGCATCTGTACCGCGAAATTCTTTCCATTGTTGAGTCTGTCCAGTGAGCTCAGCTGTGCGACGTTTGTTTGCGCGTTGCCCAAGAGTTTCCGCGATGTAATTGGTTGTAAAAGCAATGACAGCAGCATCAACTGCATGGTGTCGGCGGTCAAGACGGGATTTGCCTGTGCCATCAATGAATCGCAGATAATCTGATATTCCGGAAGCCTTGCGAGCCTCCGCGGTCAAGCTACCGTTGTACACGTTTACTCGCGTATTTGAGTCTTCGAAACGACGAGCAACTCGGGACCGCAGCTCACGAGCCATCCAAGCCACCGATTCCATTGAGCGACTGTCCAGCGGTTCATCAAAGGATGTCCTCTTCAAACGCTGGCAAACTGAATTCCGGAACTTGTTGAAATCTTTGCTGTTTAATCCAGAGTCCAGCAGCCAATGCCTTGTTCGTTCTAGTGCTTCCTTAACACTTACGCCTGGGATCGATGTAGATTCAGCCCACACTGCGAAAGGCACGTTTTTCTTAGCAATATTGCAACGGTGACATACTGCCAACAGATTGTCGCGGGTGTTCGTTGATCCTTCACCTGCACGAGGAACGATATGATCCATCTCGCAGTTCACATACGTAATAGCGCCGCCACAGTAGGCACACTGACCATTTTGACGCTGGACCGACTGATACCGCCACAGATCTGAGTGCCTGAGTTTTCCATCGATATTGAGCTTTTCTTGCATCAGCTTAAACTGTTCAAAATTCCGCTTTGCACGCGAATTTTGTTCACGATCAATCTGATAAGACTTAGCCTTGCTTGTAAAGCCATCACGAACGTGTTCAATAACAATGCTCTCGGGCGCACCCCACTCGTCTGCAGCTGCTTCCAACCAACGAGCCACACCCTTGAGCACGCGGTCAACCGCAGGGTTACCAACTTTTTCCCCGATTGGTGGAGCTGGTGGACTCCAATCTTCGGGAATATCAAATTCAGTGCGCAGGACGCGGTGTAGATCGATATTTTCATCAAGCATCCGCTTTGTAAGTCTGGTCAGTGTGTCTTCACTGTACGCAGCACGTCCCATGGGCAAGTGAAGGGAATCGAGTTTCTCTTGCTCGGTTTCATCTAGTTCCGCAAAGAACGTTTGAACTAGCTGTCCTTCTAGCGAATCAAAATCTTCCACCTCTGCATTCGACAAGGCCTTTAGCATTGCATGTCGCTCTTTATCGTTGGCTGCCTGCCACCACGCTGCTAATGGCTTAACTTTTGAACCTAGAATCGTACGGTTTGTGTCATGTACGGGCGGGCGGGCACCAGCACGCTCTCCGTCACTGGTAACCGTTGCGGTACCACGAAGATCACCGCGGTCAATTCCCAAAATTTCAGAAATACGCAACCATGAAGGCTCCTCTTTCGGAGGAAGGTTGACCAGATGATCAAAAATAAGCAGGCGTTGTTCACTGGTAAGTACCTCAAGTGAACCGCCATTATTTACTCGAAGGTTTCCAGTCAGCGCAGCGATTCTGTACCGCTGGAACTCATCAGATGCTTTTAGAGCGCGAAACTTAGTTGGTTGAAGCGGGTCTTTTCCAACGCGACCTACTTGTCCGCCCTTTGGAGATTCAGCAGCGAAGACTAAATCCAAGATCTGTTTCCGCATAGTGTCATCGATTTGCTGCACTCGACAAATCTCATTGATTTCCCTCGCGTTATCGGACTGCTGGAGTCGCGCAGAAATTACTGCATGTTTTACTTCATCGCCGCGTCCAGCTTTTTCTTTCTTCTCGTCCTTACGCTTGTTTCCACCACGGATCCGGTCATTGCCCAAATCAGCGATTGAAATTAATTGTGCCACCGTAAGCTCTGACGGAAGCTGGCGACCCAGACGCTTACTCAACTCGTCCTTAATCGAGTTGAAGGCATCACTCGGCTCACCAGGGTTATAGAGCGAAGAAGTCTTGTGATAAGGGTTTCTCCAGCCACGATGGTTTGCAATATGACGAAGTGCAATCGAAAGTAACTTACCGCGTTCTTGGGCATCTTGGATAAATCCATCCACCAAAGCAACGCGTGCTTTCCACGGCAAATAAGGATCCGCATATGACTCAAAGGGCTCTGTCTCCCATCCTTGATTTACAAGGTACTTTTCAAGTGCAATCATGCGGTGACGCCGGCGCCGATAGAGACGTCGAGTCCTCCGCGCAACTCCAGATGAAGCCAAACGGGTTACCGCAGACTTTTGCTGATCTGGATCCAGCCCTGAATCATGAATCAATGACATGATGCTGAGGAACCGTAGAGGGCGGTTGTCTTCATCAATTTCGATTGCAGCTAGTCCAAGAGAGTAAGAACCGACGTCTATTCCTACTCGGTATCGGGTTGGAGAAGCCAAAACTTCATGCCTTTCATTAAAAAAGCCGACATCCGAAGATGCCGGCCGGAGCTATCGTCACCGAAATCTAGTCGGTGCTTACTGAGGTTCAGTTCTGCAAATGAATTTACCACCCTTCATTTGTATTGTCTACAGAATATTCCAAAAATTGATATGCCTTTCATTTATCATGGCAAGGCCCGACTCCACCGGCGCAGTCAAAGACACAATCGCCGTACTAGTACCACTCATCGACCACATCACAGCACTGCTGGAAGGACGCAACGAACACTAAATCCCCAGCTGATCCTGCGTATGTTGCACAGCAGACGGGTACGTTGATTGACGCTGTGCTTAGCGCGGGCACATTGCAGCCGCCGCGGGATACGGTGCTCACCGACGCGATGGGGGCATTGGTGTCTTTTGAGGGTGTGGTGCGGGAAGTACAGGAAAGCCATCCGCATATGCGGTTGTGGGTGGGGCGCCGTGTGGGTGAGATGAAGATTGGTGATGTCGTCTTTGTTGTGTTGGCGGCGCCGGCACGCCGCTGGTGGGCCGCGTAGGATACTTTGCCGGCGACCGCGGGCAGTGGGAATACATCCCATTGCATGCAAAGCCAGACACTCTTGCCCACGTGCGGTCCCAAGTCCCAGACGCTTGCCCGGCGCGCACCTGTGGCCACTAGCTACGTTGCTGGACCATCTTCCGGCAATCCGTGCAGCACACGAAAATCAAACTAAAGAAAACGCAGAGGAACGAGTTGTCGTGTACTGCGCGAGCGGGATGCGCTCAGCAGAGGCGGTGCAATGGTTAGCCGCACAGGGGGTGGCGGCTGTGTCCTTGGTTGGAGGAATGGAAGCCTGGTTGGCGGCGCGCTGAGCAAAGATTTATTAGCGTGGAGGCATGAGTAATGTAGCTAACACGCAATCGTCCCCAGTCCCAGTCACTATGCAGGCAGCGGTACAGACGGTAGAAGGTGATCCTGCATCGTTAGCTTTGAGCGAGGTAGAGGTCCCTGCTTTGCAGCCTGGCGAGGTATTGATCAAGGTCGCAGCTGCTGGTGTTAACCGTGCGGATTTAACCCAAGCGCAGGGCAATTATCCCCCGCCGGAGGGCGCAAGCGACATCATCGGTCTTGAATGCGCCGGTGAAATTGTTGATGCCGGCGATACAGACCGAACCATCGGTGAGCAGGTAGGCGCGTTGTTGGCCGGTGGCGGATACGCAGAATATGTTGCCGTTCCGGTCGGACAACTGCTGCCATTCCCACAGGGTTATAGTGCTGCAGAGACAGCCGCTGTCATTGAAACGGCGTGTACAGTGTGGTCCAACCTAGTGATGGAAGTTGGTCTGAGTGCTGGCGAGCGCATCCTCATTCACGGTGGTGGAGGTGGGATTGGTCTGATGGCTATCCAAGTAGCCAAGGCACTGGGTGCGGAAGTAGCAGTAACCGCAGGTTCGGCAGAAAAGCTGCAGGTTTGTAAAGAGTATGGCGCGGATATCCTCATCAACTACAACGAGGAGAATTTCGCAGAGGTTCTCAAAGATTCGTGCAACGTCATTTTGGACATCATTGGTGGACCGTATCTCAAGCAGAACATGAAAGCCTTGGCTGTCGATGGCCGGCAAGTCACCATTGGCATCCAAGGTGGCGCGAAGGCGGAGATCAATATGGGAGTGATGTTGATGAAGCGACTTAATATTCGCGGCACCAACCTGCGCAAACGCTCCCCTGCGGCTAAGGCAAAGATCGTTGCTGCCACGATTGAAAACGTCTGGCCTATGCTTGCTGATTCCCGCGTGCGCCACCACATCCATGACACTCTTCCGCTATCGCGCGCAGCAGATGCACTGGCCATGCTGGAGGACAGCTCAGTAACAGGAACCCTAGTGTTAGAGCCTTAACCCACCCCGCACAACAGACTGCTCCCCGCTAATTAGTTACTGAGTTCTCAGTCCAACTAGGGGGAGCAGTTCAGTTTGCGCATCATGAGGGGCCTTCTGGTGAAGATAAGCAAGCCGGGTTCCATGGCATAAATAGAGACACTTGAAACTGCCGATTACGAATAGCTTGTCTCCATTATTAACAAGAATGCTCTCATCCGACTCTGTCCACGACTAATGAGTAGCTTCAAGGCCTCTGGATTGTCTCTCATCAAAGGCCACACGGGCCGATACAACGGCATCTTGGTGTGATTCAACCCACTGTCGCACACGTTGGAGCGGATCAGAAAGCGTCCGCCCCAAATCAGTCAGACTATAAACCACCGTCACTGGAACAGTTGGAAACACTTCTCTCTCCACTAAACCATCGCGCTCAAGAGCTCTAAGCGTCTGCGTCAACATCTTTTGCGACACCCCCGAAATTGACCGCTTGAGCTGGTTAAACCGATGAGGCGCCTCATCCAACCTTCCGATAATCAACGGTGTCCACTTGTCAGAGATCCGATTAAGAATACTCCGGCAAGGACACTGATCTGAGTACACGTCACCGCTTCCACATGGGGTAGTTTCCATAGGAGACTTATACCACGGGAAGGTGCTTAGCACAGCACAAGGTAAGTACAGCAGCGAAAAGTGCGTTCTTGTGCAAAGCGATGAAGTATTTGAGACTTGGCACAGCCGGTTAGGAAGCCTCCACCGGCCCCTATTTCCAAGCAGAGAGGACACTCATTCAATGGTCGAAACCATGCGCCAAGCCCAGCTCCACAACTGGGGCGATCACAACACATTCGAAATCGCCGAAGTCCCAATTCCAGAACCGACTCCTGGCAAACTACTAATCAAAACTGCATCACTTGGTATCAATCCCGTCGACTGGAAGACCCGTGCCGGTAACGGTATCGCCGGACTCCTTCCTTCAACCCGCCCTATCGTTCTTGGATGGGATATCGCAGGGACGGTAGTCTCTACCGGGCCCGATGCCGCTGGCTTTACCGTCGGAGATGAGGTTTACGGACTCATCGGCTTTCCAGATCTCGGGAATGCCTATGCGGAATATGTGTGTGTCAAAGCTACCGACGTCACTCATATTCCCGTGACAATGCCTCTTGAAGACGCTGGTGCGGTTCCGCTCGTCGCGCTCACCGCATGGCAAGCCCTATTTGACATCGCTGAGATCAAAAAAGATGACCATATCCTCATCCATGCAGGTGCAGGCGGCGTTGGCCATGTGGCCATTCAGCTAGCTGTACACGCAGGCGCCACTGTGTATGCCACAGCCTCTTCGCACAATCACGCGTTCTTGTCAGAACTCGGTGCCATCCCTGTGGATTACGCCTCCGATAACTACGGAGCCGACCTACCTGCGTTTGATGTTGTCCTTGACACGATAGGCGGACAGGCATTTACGTATTCGCTCGACCTGATGGCACCGTCGGGAATCATCATCTCAGTGCCAGACCCCTCTAGCCTTGACGAAGCACGCGCCCGTGGAATTCGTGCAGAGTGGGTATTCGTGCACCCTAACGCTGCCCAACTTCGGAAAATTTCCGGACTTATCGACGATGCGAGCCTACGAATCAATATCGATCGGAGATACCCGCTTGACGAGATTGGCACAGCCCATTCTTACGGCGAAAAGGGCCACGTTCGCGGCAAGCTCGTTGTCAATCCATAATCCTTATTTCCACACACAAAGGAAATACAATGACCGTCATTACAAGCAACCAAGCAGACACTGACATTGTCGGGCATCGGCTGGAATAAGACGTTGAACTCGCCGACATAATCATTAGAGACAGAAGAGTAGTCAACCGCTGCGACCAAACAGTTTCATGCTGAGTCTGCCATCCCAGCGTTAGCAGCCACGCTACTCGGCCTTGGCACTCCTTTAGCTGTTCCTGGAGCATAATCGAATCTTCCCCAAGATTTGAGGAATAAAAACCGAGGCCGTTTCAGAGTTCCCCACTTATTTCACTCGTAGGCTTGCCTTACTTAGGTAGTACTCATTAAGGTAAACCTGTCCTAAAACGAGGAAAATATCCTCGCTACTTGTGAAAGGAACAGAATATGAAGTTGTGGAAACGCGCCGCCGCCACGGCACTTGCGCTGGTCACATCCGTCTCCTTGACGGCATGTGCAGGAAACTCCAACGACGCAGCCGCCAATAAGACCAGCGATAAGCCCTCTGCTAACGGCGCAATCGAGGTCACTGACGTCGTCGGACGCACTGTCACGTTGGATAAACAACCAGAACGCATCATCTTGGGCGAGGGGCGAGCAGTGTTCGCAACGTCCATCATTGACCGCGACAACCCCACCAACCACGTGGTGGCCATGGGTGAAGACTTGGTTAAGGCAGCGCCTTCCTACTACGAGCGTCTCACCGAAACCCACCCTGAGGTCAAAGATGTTCCTACCATTGGCAACCTGGGTAAGGGCGATGTTTCTGTTGAAAACCTTGTGTCCTACAAGCCAGACGTCATGACTATCACCTTGGATCACTACAATGCCGCCAAAGATGCCGGCATCCTGGACAAGATGGATGCTGCAGACATCAAGTACGTGGTCACTGACTTCCGCATCCACCCGCTGGAAAACACCACCAAGTCCGTTGACATCTACGGCCAGATCCTCGGCAACGAAAAGAAGGCCGAGGAGTTCAACTCCGAGTGGACCTCCACCATTAAGGACGTGGAAGACCGCGTAGCCAAGGCAGAAAAGCCTAGCGTTTTTGTCTGGCGTGCAGCTGGATACAAAGACGGCGTTGCTACAGTCAAGAACTCCAACATCGGTGACTTTGTACGAGTAGCAGGCGGCGATAACATCGGCGATCGCCTCCTCGATTCTGAGTTCGGTGACATCACCATGGAAAAACTCATTCAGGAAAACCCAGACAAAGTTCTTGCCACCGGTGGTTCTTGGGCACCTAAGGGTGAAAAGGTCGGACACATTACCCTCGGCTACACCACAGAAGAAGCAGCAGCACGCGAATCCTTGCACAACCTCTCTACCATCCCCGGCGTGGACAAGGTCACCGCTATGAACAATGGCGAGACCCTTGGTATGTGGCACCAGTTCTACGATTCCCCACTGAACTTCCTAGCTATCCAGCGCATTGCTCAGTGGCTGCACCCAGAGCTGTTTAAGGACCTTGACTTTGACAAGGAATGGAGCAACGCCCACGACAAGTACGTTCCATTCGCTGCATCCGGCACCTTCTTTACTACAGACGCCAAATAAGCCACCACATAGAAAGTCATAATTACGTTGACTGCCGCAATACTTCACCAGGATGGTGCTTGTGAGGAAAGCATCGATAAGCTTCTTAGCAGCCACAGCAAAGTTGTGCGCAAGCGGCGGCTTATCATCGCGGGGCTAGTATTCCTCGCCTTTGCTGCCTTTATTATTGGAACAATTGTTGGACCTGTGGACCTGAGCGTGCGCGATGTCTTCAAGGGTCTTATCACCCCCTCTTCCTTGGATGACACCGCGCATACTGTGCTGTGGAAACTGCGCCTGCCGATGTCCGTGATGGCGGTGCTCGTCGGGATGTCATTAAGCGCTGCTGGTTCTCAAATGCAGACGATTTTGGGCAACCCCTTAGCCGAACCATTTACCCTAGGCATTTCTGCGGCCTCCGCCTTTGGTGGCGCCGCCGGAATTGTACTGGGGTGGAATCCGCTGGGTCATCCGCAATTGAGCCTGGCAGCGATGGCGTGGGGTTCCTCAATGCTTGCCACCGGCGTCATTATTGCGGCAGCGATTGTGAAAAAAGCCAGCGCAGAGACCATGATTTTGCTGGGCATTGGCTTGGTATTCCTCTTCCAAGCCCTCCTCGCGCTGATGCAATATCGATCTTCTGCGGAGGCGCTGCAACGCATTGTCTTTTGGATGATGGGGTCCATGTCCCGTGCAACATGGCTGGGCAATGCCGTCGTAGCTGGCGCTTTGGTGATTGCCATTCCTGTGATGTGGTTTTTATCGTGGCAGCTCACCGCCCTGCGCTTGGGCGATGAACGCGCCAAAGCCATGGGCGTCAATGTTCTCACGCTGCGCGTGGTCATGCTCGCTATTGTCTCTGTGCTCACGGCCAGCGCGGTAGCTTTCTGCGGAATCATCGGCTTCATCGGTCTTGTGGGCCCGCACATCGCGCGCATGCTAGTGGGTGAAGATCAACGCTACTTCCTGCCCGCCTCCATGGCAGCAGGTGCGACTCTCCTCGCCGGTGCCCATGCGCTCAGCTTGATCATTATCCCAGGTCTGGCTATCCCTATTGGCATTATTACCGCGCTCATTGGTGTGCCATTCTTCATCTTTATTGTCTTGACGCGAAAGCGAGCTTTGTGGTGATTTCTCTCGAATTATCCCAGGTGGGAACAGGTTACGGCCGCACCCGCATTGTGGACAACCTGACCACATCACCGCTGCACGGCGGCAAGGTGGTGGGTTTGCTGGGGCCAAATGCTTCCGGAAAATCCACATTAATCAAGACCATTGCCGGGGTGCATCCGCTTGCCGATGGCACCATCACCCTCACCGATGGTGCAAAAACTTTCACCGGGCGTGAGCTACGCGATGTCATAGGGTATGTCCCCCAGGACCTGCCTAGAACTGCGGCTTTGACCGCTTTTGAAACGGTGGCTGTATCAGCGCGGCGCTATTTTCCTGCCAAGGAAGCTTTACGTCGTGCGGCTACGATTTTGCATGAATTAGATATTCCGCATCTGGCACAAAAGTACTTAAGTGACATGTCTGGCGGCCAGCGCCAACTAGTCGCAGTTGCGCAAATGTTGGTCTCCGATCCCGAGGTCATGCTGCTCGATGAGCCCACATCCGCACTGGATTTACACTGGCAGCTTTTCGTCTTAGCGCAATTGCGTCAGCGTGTTCGCGCCCATGGCTCTTTGGCCATTGTTGCAATCCATGACATGAACTTGGCCGCACGGTTTTGTGATGAACTCATTGTGCTGCACAAGGGAGCCATCCTTGCCCAGGGCACGCCCCAAGATATTTTGTCTGCTGCATTGCTGCAGACGGTCTATCAAGTTGAGACAGAAATCCTTGACCACGCCGGCGTGCCCGTGGTCTGCGCCATCAAATAAGCATCCTGCCCGCTGATGGTGGCACGCTACGCTAGCGATGCCACCACGCGGGTCAAATGCTCAATATCCGCAAAAGTATTAAACGGCCCCAACGCCACGGTGATAGCACCACCGAGTTCATCCAAGCCCATTTCTACTAGAAGTGGGCTTGGTGGCGTTAGGGTGGTTACCAACCCATTGCCAAAGAGGCGCTGATGTACCGTCGCCGCAGGTACACCGCGTACAGCAAAAGACAGGCGGGGAATACGGTTAGCCGTATTAGCACCGAGTGCAGCCTCCCCCGTCACGCCCACAATATGCACAGCGGGAAGCGTTCCCAGCAAGGCATAAAGGTCATCGCGCAAAGAATCGGTGTACCGACTTAGCTCCGCCAGAGAGTTGTGCAAACGCGTGCGGCGCGAATCTCGACGCCCTTGCAGGGCTGTGCCAGAACTGGAATCAGCACCGAAGCTAGCCAGGTGGTCAACTGTTGCCGCAACCCCGCCTGCTAGACCGGCGGACACAGGTGACGCTAGCTCAGCGCGGGTCACGTGCAAACGTTCCAGCATTGCAGGGGTCCTAAACACAAGTGCCGCAATGTCCGGACCGCCCAATTGAGCCATGTCCACGCCGATGATATCCACGCCAAGTTGTGCAATATCAACGCTGCGATAAGGCGCCAGCGCAGACACATCCACTAACGTCCACGCGCGGGAATGAGCCCGCACCGTAGCCGCAATCTCTGTTACATCCGCAACGGAGCCTAAGACAGGATCGGCGGCATGAAAGGCGACGAGTCTCGTAGAGCCATCGATAAGCTCTGCAAATTGATACGCCGGCAGCTCACCTGTGCCTAGGTCCGGCTGCGCCCAGCGCACTTGCGCGCCCAAGTGAGAAAAATCAAAAGCTCCCAAGCGTTGCTGAACAATGGAGGAATTACGGCGCAACAGCGGTTGCAAGCACGCCGCCAGCTTGGCATAGAGCACATCCAAGCTAGGACCCAACACCACGCAGCCTGAGGTAACGCCAGCTAAATCTGCCACCGCCATCTCTGCTTGGCGTCTAAGCCCATCTCTTTCCAGCCGACCCGCTGCGGGAGACGCGGAGTGCGAACCGCTAGGGCCCTCATCTGCTGCCACCGATGGTGCCATCCGGAAAGATCGAGCTACAGCGGCAGAAACACGCTCTGCTATTTGTGGGGCGTCATGGGCATTGAGATATGTCCAGCCGTCCGAAAGACCTGCATAGAGGCCACGAACGCTTGCCACATCCACAATTTTTCTCCCTTCCCACGGCCATGTACGTTCCCCTACTCTATACCGCTTTGTGGGTGCGGGAAAACCCAATTCTCACCCCACTGGTCTAGTGTAATTTCCATGGAGCAAGACAAAACAACTCTTGCCGCAGACGTTGCACGAATGACTGCGGTTCCTCACGATGACGAACGGCCAGCCTCTCAATCCATGACATTGCAGGCGGCGTGGCACGACCTCGTCAAAGGTGCCCAGCAACGGGAATTGTGGCTCATGTTGGGGCTGCAAGATATTAAGCAGCGCTACCGCAGATCCGTTCTGGGTCCGTTTTGGATCACTATTGCCACTGGTGTCATGGCCGCAGCCTTAGGCTTGCTGTATTCCATGCTGTTCCAGATTCCAATCGCTGACTTCCTCCCCCACGTCACGGTGGGTCTTATCATGTGGAACTTCATCTCTGGAGCAATCAAAGATGGAGCCACCATCTTCATTGAAAATGAGGGGCTGATTAAACAACTACCTTCGGCACTGTCTGTCCACGTCTACCGGCTGGTGTGGCGCCAGACCCTGTTTTTGGGCCACAACATGATCATTTGGTTGGCGCTCATCCTGATTTTCCCACGTAACTTAGGGTGGGAGTTCTTCTTGGCCATCCCAGGTATGTTCCTGTTACTACTCAACGGCGTGTGGGTAGTCATGTTCTTTGGAATTGTGGCAACGCGTTTCCGCGACGTTGCACCTTTGCTGGAGGCCTTGACGCAGCTTTTGTTCTACGTCACCCCTATTGTGTGGACCACCAAGACACTGACGGAGCAAGGTGGAGACATTGCACAGCGCGCACGTATCGCTGAGCTTAACCCGCTCTATCACTACTTAGAGATCGTGCGTGCACCGTTGATTGGTGAACCGCTAGCTGCTTATCACTGGTTGGTTGTCATTGGCTGCACCCTCGTGGGCTTGTTTATTACTACGTTGGCCATGCGCCAGTGGCGTTTCCGCGTGAGCTACTGGGTGTAGAAGTTTTCGCCGGGGTTTACTTTAAAAAAGGACACATTCATGGTTTCCATTGATACATATAATGCCTGCGTTGACTTTCCTATTTTTGACGCTAAGTCACGATCGCTAAAAAAGGCTGTGATGTCTTCAGCTGGCGGTGCCATTGGCAAAACTGACAACAATCTCGTGGTGGTTGAAGCACTCAAAGACATCAACCTGCATCTGCGTGAGGGCGATAGGGTTGGACTCGTCGGCCATAACGGTGCCGGCAAATCCACGTTGTTGCGCCTGTTGTCGGGCATCTATGAGCCAACGCGCGGGTGCGCCGATGTGCGCGGCCGCGTTGCTCCCGTTTTTGATCTAGGTATTGGTATGGATCCAGAGGTCTCTGGGTATGACAACATCATCATTCGCGGGCTGTTTTTAGGTCAGACCATCAAGCAGATGAAGGCGAAGATGGATGAAATCGCAGAGTTTTCTGAGCTCGGTGATTATCTGAGCATGCCACTGCGTACTTATTCCACGGGTATGCGCGTGCGCTTGGCATTGGGCGTGGTGACCTCCATTGAGCCAGAGATTTTGCTTCTCGATGAAGGAATCGGCGCCGTCGATGCCGCCTTCATGGCTAAGGCCCGCGTGCGCCTGCAAGAGTTGGTCAAGCGCTCCGGCATCTTGGTGTTTGCGTCCCACTCCAATGATTTTCTGGCGCAGCTATGTAATACCGCGCTGTGGATTGATAAGGGTGAGCTCCGCGCCGTAGGCGAAGTAGCTGACGTGGTCAGCCAATACGAGGGCCCAGGTGCGGGAGATTATGTCCGCGACCTGCGCGCACGCTTTGAACGCGAAGATAGCGACGGCCACAACTAGGTCATTCGCACAGTAATAGCGCGAGCTGCCGTACGCGGCAAAACTACCGTTTGTGTGGTGGTGCTCGCGCTAATTTCTCCATCTTTATTCGATGTAACGTGCAATGAGGTTCCTACGCCGACCTCTTGTGCGGCCATAGTGCGCAAAAGCTCGGAGTCTTCATCACAGAAGCGCTCGACGGTGACGTGGTGGCCGGGGAGGACATCGGCAAGCGTAAATGTGCCTAAGTCTGCCACCCTGCCGTCTTTGCGGGGAATGGGATCTCCGTGGGGATCCCTGTCGGGAAAGCCGAGCAGCGCATCCAGGCGGTCAATCATTTTTTCCGAACAGGCATGTTCCAGCGCGTCTGCCTCTTCGTGGACTTCGTCCCAGGTATAGCCCAAGGACGTGACCAAGAAAGTCTCTAGCAGGCGGTGGCGGCGCGCCATCTCCAAGGCGAGCTGGCGGCCAGGAACGGACAAAGTTACCCCTGAATAAGGCTGACGATCGATGAGTCCTTGGGCGGATAGTTTCTTGATCGCTTCAGAGGTTGTGGACATTTTCTGCCCCATGCGTTCTGCGATTTCACCCACCGCTACTTCCCTATGACCGTTGCGTTCTTGCAGGTCCCACACAACTTTGAGGTAGTCCTGGGTGCGCACGGGCAGGTCATTGAGCTTCATATTCTTCAAGTGTACTGAGGGGGTGGGCTTGGTTGTGAAAATTACCACTGCGAGTGGAAACTTAGGGCACCCTCGGTTAGAGTTCATTGCGTTGAAATATAGTTCGAGTCTATCTAAAAGAAAGGTTTCACGTGAAGCACTTACTATCCACCGCTTCTCTCCTCGTCGCCGCATCCCTGACGCTAACGGCGTGCTCCTCCTCCACCACGGAGCCTGCAAGGAGCACTGCATCCGGGGACAAAGACCTCACCATCTTTGCCACGACCGGTTACTTGGCCGATGCCGCCCACAACATTGCCCCCGACGCCGACATCATTACCATGGTTGGCCCAGGCGGCGACCCTCACACTTACCAGCCCACCACCAAGGACATCGAGGCCATGAACCAGGCCGACGTAGTGCTGTGGAATGGCCTGCACCTAGAAGCGCAGATGATTGACCAGCTTTCCTCTCTGGGCAAGAAGCAGTTGGCGGTAGGTGATCAGATTGATACATCCAAGCTGCTGCCTTGGCCGGAAGAAGGCACCAATGGCGAAAAGCTCTATGACCCGCACATTTGGAACTCTCCAGAGATTTGGGAGGAGGTCGTAGATTCTATCGGCGACAAGCTCGGTGAGATCGATCCTTCCAACGCGGAAGATTACGCCAAGGCTGCCGATGCCTACGAGGAGCAAATCTCCGCCCTGGATAAAGACATGGACAAAGTCTTGGCCAACCTCGACTCCCGCGTTCTTATCAGCGGACACGACGCTTTTAACTACTTCGGCCGCACCTATGACCTTGAGGTTCACGCCACTGACTTTGTCACCACAGAGGCCGCAATGTCACCTGCTCAGATCTCTGAGCTAGCAGACACCATCGCAACAAAGAAGGTACCTACCATCTTCCGCGACAACCAAGCTAACCCACAGGCCATCACCGCTTTACAAGAAGCTGTGAAATCACGCGGCTGGGACGTCAAGGTCTCCGATCAGGAACTGTTTGCTGACACCCTCGGACCAACACCTCCTACCGATACTTACCTGGGCGTTTTCAAGCACAACGCTGAAGCAGTATCAGCAGCACTGACCAAATAGTTCTCACCACTTAGGCGCATTTCAATGTCACTTCCTTCACTGTCAGTAAAAGACCTCACGGCGGGCTATCGCAGCCCGATCGTAGTTGGTGCCAATTTCACCATCGCCGCAGGTCACATCACCGGCATTATCGGCCCCAATGGCGCGGGCAAGTCCACCGTATTAAAGACACTAGTGGGACAACTTCCAGTCTTGCGGGGAACCATTCATGTCCAAGGCCAGCTGGGCTATATGCCGCAGCGCGCTGAGTTGGATTGGGATTTTCCCGCTACTGTCTTTGACATGGTCATCATGGGTCGCGCGCCTTCGTTGCGCTGGTGGCAGTGGTATTCCCGCGCCGACCGTGAGGCAACGTGGGATGCTTTGCGCCACGTGGGGTTAGATGACAAGGCCGATGTGGAAATTGCTCACCTATCCGGCGGCCAGCGTCAGCGCGCCATTTTAGCCCGCACGCTGGTAAGTAGCCCAGACATTGTGTTGTTAGACGAGCCTTTCGCCGGAATTGACGCTCCGAGCCAAAGCGCGATTGAGGAAATCCTCAGGGAACTTGCCTCCCGCAATGTTGCCATTGGGCTGGTTCACCACAACCTCGATGATGTTGCGCGCTTGTGTGACAGCGTCGTCGCGGTGTGCGATAACCAAGCAAAGCAAAGCGCAGTAACCAGCGCTGAGCAGCTCAAGTGGGCATTTATTGGCAATGCTGCCACAGAGTCTGAGCGAAAGCTTGCCGATGTTTAACGGGATTACAGCACTTTTTACCGATTACACCTTCCGGCAAGCATTAATTGGCACAGTTGCGGTCGGCGGTATCGCCGGCGCATTGGGCCCCGCAGTTTACCTACGGCGGCATTCTTTGCTTGCCGATACTATCGCGCATTCCACCTTGCCCGGCATGCTCAGCGCGTTTGTACTAGCCAGCCTGGTTGGATTGCCAGGACGATTTGTCCCCATCCTTTTACTGGGCGCGGTTATAACGGGGCTGGTATCGGTGGTGTGCGTGTTTGGCATCGGCAAGCTAGCCCCTATCAAACCTGATGCGGCCATGGCTGCGACGCTGACCACGTTCTTTGCCTTGGGCATGATGATTTTACAATACATCACCCGCGCCCCTTTGCCTGGCAAGGCCGGCATTGCCGATTACCTGTTGGGCAATGCCTCCACCCTGACCATGAATGATGTCATTTCTATCCTGGCAACGGGTGCGGTGACGCTGGGATTCCTAGTTCTCATCCACCGGATCCATGCCACCTCTGCATTTGATCCTGTCTTTGCCACTATCAACGGAATTTCCACCCGCGTTGTGGATGCCTTGGCGTTTATTGCGCTGGTAATGGTCACCGTCATTGGTGTCAAAGTGGTGGGTGTGGTGCTGATGGTGTCTGTCATCATCGCTCCCACGGTGGCAGCGCGTAAGTTCACTCGCCGGCTAGTGCCCTTTATCGTGATGTCTTCCGTGCTGGGCATGGTGTCATCCGCCGTTGGTTGTTATGTGTCCATTACAACGAATGCGCCTACAGGTCCGTGCATTGTGCTGTGCCACACCGTAGTGGTCACCATTGCCATTGTGTGGTCGCGGCGACGTGATGCGTTCCGCCAAAACGCAGCACACGTTATTGATTACTCCACCACTGCCAAGGAGGCACAACCATGTCCTTCGCGCTAAGCGCTTGTTTGCTGGCGGTTGCCACTGCCATTGCGTGTGCCATCCCCGGTGTGTTTGTGGTACTAAAAGGCGACTCCATGGTCATCGACGGCATCGGGCATTCGGTCTTGCCCGGTATTGCCATCGGCTACCTTTTCACCCATGACTTGGGTTCACCCTGGCTTTTTGCCTGCGCGGCTGTGGCCGCCTTGTTGGTGTCCTTAGGCACTGAGAAAATCGGGCGCAGCAACTTGATGCCTCGCGATGCCGCCCTAGGCATTATCTTTCCCGCCCTGTTCTCCCTCGGCGTCGTGCTGATTACAACCAAGTTTGCCCACGTGCATTTGGACGTCCACGCGGTGTTAGTTGGTGACATGAATCTAGTGGCGTTATCTTCCCCCCACTACATTTTCATCTTGACCGGCGTGGGTTTGGTCAACGCCGCCTTTGTAATCAGCCAACTTCCACGACTTACGGCCAGTTCTTGTGACCCATTGTTGTTCCCCGCCCGCGGCATGCACGTCATCTTCCATATCCTGGTTGCTGCCACCGCTACCGCTGCATTTCAAACCGCGGGTGCGATGTTAGTCATTGCCCTTATGGTGTTACCTGCAATCATCGCTCGGTTGTTGTGCAAGCGCGTACCCACAATGCTCGCACTAAGCGTGGTATTTTCCATCATCTCTGCCCTCGTCGGCTTTTGGATTTCCTATCACCTCAATGTGGCCACCGCCTCCGGCATGACCCTCACCAATGCCGCATTCTTCATCGCCGCCCTCCTGTACTACACCCAGGTCCGCAACCGACGTGGGAAAACACCCACTCCCGCCTCACCCCAACTTGAACCCCTCCCCGCCTGAAACATGACGGAACCCTCAAGTTAACCTGCAAAAATGTTAGATAGTGCACAATTGTTAGGAATTTATTTTGAATTCCTGCACACTTAGCTATGATAACTGTCAGCGCAAATGCCGTGCTTCTACAGCCAGCTATTTGCAAAATCCTACTTATTTACTTTTAGGCTTTTTAAGGAGCCCCATTATGAAGCGCTTTATTGCCGCTACCGTTGCTGTTGCAACTGCTTTCTCCCTGTCCAACGGCGTTGCATCCGCAGCATCCTCCGACTCCTCTAAGAAGGACAACAAAGGTGCAGAGGTATCCACTTGGGTAGAGTTCATGGAGAACACCGCAGAAAAGAAGGCGATCGACAAGGCTAACCCTAACTCCGACACCCACGAGAAGGATGCTACGTCTTCCAAGAAGCTGTCCGGCGAGGCAATCATGGATCACTCCGCTAAGAGCAACAGCTCCAACGACACCAAGCTTTCTGCTTTGAACTCCTACTGGGACCTAACCAAGGGTTCTTACAAGAGCGATGTTGAAAACGGTTGGGCAAACGGCACCACCCAGGACATCATCCTCGGCGTTGGCATCGTTGCTGCTATCTTCGCAGTAATTGCTAACTTCGGTCAGGTTGCAGGCTTCAAGTTTCCTGCAATGCCTAA
>JAXFXA010000018.1:0-26807 GCA_034091885.1 Corynebacterium sp. | reverse complement strand
ACATGAGCACTTGACTACCAACTGACAGGTATTCACGAAGACAAGTATTCGCGAAAGGTGGCAACAGCACGTGGCCTTAGTCGTTCAAAAATACGGTGGCTCTTCCCTGGAATCGGCCGAGCGCATCCGCGCGGTCGCAGAGCGGATCGTCGCCACCAAGAAGGCCGGCAACGACGTGGTGGTCGTGTGCTCCGCCATGGGGGACACCACGGACGAGCTGTTGGACCTGGCCGCCCAGGTCAACCCCGTGCCCCCGCGCCGGGAGATGGACATGCTGCTGACCGCCGGTGAGCGTATCTCCAATTCGCTGGTCGCGATGGCCGTGGAATCCTTGGGCGCGCACGCGCAGTCCTTTACTGGCTCCCAGGCCGGCGTGTTGACCACGGAGCGGCACGGCAACGCCCGCATCGTGGACGTGACCCCGGGGCGGATCACGGAGGCCCTCGACAAGGGCAAGATCTGCATCGTGGCGGGTTTCCAGGGCGTGAACAAGGAGTCGCGCGACGTGACCACCCTGGGCCGCGGCGGTTCGGACACGACCGCCGTGGCGCTGGCCGCGGCTCTGAACGCCGACGTGTGCGAGATTTACTCCGACGTCGACGGCGTCTACACCGCCGATCCGCGCATCGTGCCGGACGCCCAGAAGCTGGAGAAGCTGTCTTTTGAAGAGATGCTGGAGCTGGCCGCGGTCGGCTCCAAGATCTTGGTGCTGCGCAGCGTTGAATACGCCCGCGCCTTTAATGTTCCGTTAAGAGTTCGCTCGTCTTATAGCAATGACCCCGGCACGCTGATTGCCGGTTCGATGGAGGATATTCCTGTGGAAGAAGCAGTACTTACTGGCGTAGCAACTGACAAGTCCGAAGCTAAGGTCACCGTGTTGGGTATTCCGGACCAACCGGGCGAGGCCGCTAAGGTCTTCCGCGCAATTGCCGAGGCCGAAATCAACATCGACATGGTGCTGCAAAACGTTTCTTCGCTTGCCGATGGCAAAACCGACATCACCTTCACCTGTCCCCGCGCCGATGGCCCACGTGCAATGGAAATCTTGTCCAAGATGAAAGAAGAGCTGGGCTGGGACAACGTTTTATACGACGACCAAGTTGGCAAGATTTCCTTGGTTGGCGCAGGTATGAAGTCCCACCCAGGTGTCACCGCTGATTTCACTGAGGCTTTGCGCGATGCCGGAGTCAACATTGAGTTGATTTCTACCTCGGAGATTCGTATCTCCGTTCTTACCCGTGAACAGGACCTCGATACTGCCGCTCGCGCTCTGCATGAGAAGTTCGCACTCGGCGGCGATGAAGAAGCTATCGTCTATGCCGGTACTGGCCGCTAATCTGTCATTTCCTGCCCCACTACATTAAGGATTACATCCCCATGACCACTATTGCTGTTGTCGGTGCAACTGGCCAGGTTGGCCGCGTAATGCGTTCTATTTTGGAAGAGCGTAATTTCCCTGCTGACAAAGTTCGCTTTTTCGCGTCTCCTCGTTCCGCTGGCACTGAACTGGAATTCAAGGGTGAGAAAATCATCGTTGAAGACCTGTCTCAGATAACCGCTGAGTCCGTATCCGATGTTGACATTGCACTGTTTTCCGCAGGTGGCTCCACGTCATTGCAGTACGCACCAGTGTTTGCAGAAGCCGGCGCTACGGTCGTGGACAATTCCTCTGCATACCGCAAAGACCCAGAGGTGCCACTCGTAGTTTCTGAGGTAAACCCTGCGGATGCTAAGAACACCCCTAAAGGCATCATCGCTAACCCAAACTGCACCACCATGGCTGCTATGCCAGTACTCAAGGTACTGCACGACGCCGCTGGTTTGCGCCGTCTGCACGTATCTTCCTACCAGGCCGTGTCTGGTTCCGGTGTAGCCGGTGTGCAGGCTTTGGCACACCAGGTGTACAAGATCGGTGAGCACAACGTTGACTTGGTACACGATGGTTCAGCACTCACTGTGGAAGACACCGCACCTTACGTTGCTCCTATTGCGTTCAATGCAGTGCCACTCGCTGGCAACTTGGTTGATGATGGTTCCCTAGAGACCGATGAAGAACAAAAGCTGCGCAACGAATCCCGCAAGATCCTGGGTATCCCAGAACTTAAAGTTGCCGGCACCTGCGTGCGCATCCCTGTATTTACCGGCCACACAATGACTATTCACGCTGAGTTTGATCAGGCCATTACTCCTGACCAAGCCAAGGAACTGCTTTCCACCGCTGCTGGTGTGCAGGTTGTAGACGTCCCTACGCCACTCGAAGCCGCCGGCAAGGATGAAACCTTGGTAGGCCGCATCCGCCAAGACCAGTCCGTCGATGACAACAAGGGTCTTGTTCTAGTTGTTGCTGGTGACAACCTGCGCAAGGGCGCAGCTTTGAACACCATTCAGATTGCTGAACTTCTGGTCTAAGAAATCTCAGTCTTCGCCAATTATTTAACATGCGGTAGGCACTTTTGCCTGCCGCATTCGGCGTAATATACACAAGTATGACTAACGCGTCCGTTGAATTCTCTTCCTCACTCGTTGCACCCGCAGGGGCCCTGTTGAGCGCGGAGGTTTCCGCCGCAGACAATAAAATCACCGCGGTTACCTTAAACGGAAATTTTGCCGTTGAGCCCGCTGAAGCCCGCGAGGTATTGACCTCTGCTTTAAAAGCTACGCCGCTCAATGAGTACACCGAGCTTGTTCAGGCACGCCTAGATACTGCGCTGGAAGAATATGAACAGCAAACGGGCAATAGCGTTCAACTCGAAGGGTTTACCACACGCGACCTAGCACAGGTAGTGCGCCGAGCCATCTCTCAAGCCGTCAACTTCGAGGACTTGGATTGGGAAATTCTCCACACTGATGTGATGCCTTCCGTGCTCAACGTTGCGTTAGAAGAAGTCCTTCTTGAACAGGTAAACACCGGTCAGCGCGGCCCCACCTTACGTTTTTGGGAGTGGGAAGATTGTGCGACAGTCATCGGCTCCTTCCAGTCCTACACCAACGAGGTGTACCCAGAGGGCGTGGAGAAGCACAACGTTCAGGTAGTCCGCCGTATTTCCGGTGGCGGAACCATGTTTATGGACGGAGGAAAGTGCATCACCTACTCGCTCTACGTCCCTGAAAAGCTGGTCGCTGGTTTAAGCCACGTTGATTCTTATGAATTCCTCGACCGCTGGGTTGTCAACGCACTTAATGATCTGGGCGTGAAATGTTGGTACATTCCTATCAACGACATCACCGCCAGCGAAGGAAAACTAGCAGGAGCTGCGCAAAAGCGCCGCGGTCGATCCGTTCTTCATCACACCACGATGAGCTATGAGATGAACACTGAAAAGATGCTTGACGTCCTGCGCACAGGCAAACCCAAGATCCTCGACAAAGGTCTTCCTAGCGCCAACAAGCGGGTTGACTCCATTAGCCGCCAGACCACGGCCACTCGCGCCGAGGTCATCGATGCCCTCCAGGAAGCATTCATCACCCGCTATGGCGGTAACGCCGTAGAGCTAGATTCGCAGACACTCAACGCTGCCAAAGAGCTTGTCGATGCCAAATACACCTCACCCACCTGGACCCACCGCGTCCCTTAATCTCGGCCGAGAATATCATCGAGTACCTTGAGTGGGTCCTCTAATCAGGTCTAGTTTCGTCTACAGTGCTTGCTCCTTTTCTTAGCGAACCAGCGACGCTTTTCCTTTCGCGCTCACAGCGGAACGAATGGCGCTCATCCTTATATGCAGTGGTGAGCGCGAAGGGAACATAGGGGAAAAGATATAGATAAAGGTAGTGCCCAGTCCGTATGGACTGGGCACTACCGTATGGTTTATAGAGAAAACTGCTCTCTAGCTCGCTTTTAGAGCGAGTTAATTGGGCGGCCGAGGTTCTTCAGCAGCGCTTCAACCACAATCTCAGAACGAGTTGGGTGAGGCAGCATGACGCGGGAGAAGGTCTCAGCATCCATCTCACCGGTGTGGCTGACAGCAACCATACCAATGAGCTCGGTTACGCCAGCGCCGACCAAGTGAGCACCGAGGATGTCTCCATCTTCGGACACCGTGATCTGGGCGAAACCAACGGATTCACCGGCACCCAGTGCACGGCCGTTCTCAGCCAAAGGCACGATAGATGCCTTAGCCTTGATGCCACGCTCTTTGGCCTGCTCGGCGGAAATACCGATGGAAGCAACTTCAGGCGTGGTGTAGGTACAACGTGGTACCCAATCGCGCCAGTCTTTGTCTTCCTGTACTCGGCGAACACCAGCAATAGCGTCCACACAGCGCACACCTTCGTGAGTAGCCTTGTGAGCCAAGCAAGGGCCACCGGCTACGTCACCGATTGCGTACAGGCCCCATGCAGCGGATTTACCGAGGGAGTCGGTCTCGATGAATCCACCACGGCCAATGACACCAAACTTCTCGAGGCCGAGGCCCTGAGAGTTAGGTACAACACCAGCTGCAACTAGAACCTTGGAAACGGTCTCGGTGTGCTCGGTGCCGTCAACGGAAGTCCAAGTGATTTCCGCGCCGTCACCCTTGGTCTTTGCAGAAGACACACGTGCTCCTGCTTCAACCTTGATACCGCGCTTCTTGAACTCACCAGCAACAGTCTGAGAGATTGCTTCTGGCTCGTTTGGCATGAAGCGAGGTGCTGCTTCCAGCAAGGTCACCTTGGAACCTAAGTCTCCGTACAAGCACGCAAACTCGGAACCAATAGCACCGGAACCAATAACCACGAGGGACTCTGGGATCTCATCAGGAACCAAAGCTTCCTTATAAGTCCAGATATTCTTACGGTCAGGCTCCATGCCTGGCAAGACACGAGGAGATGCACCGGTTGCAACAATGATGTGCTCCGTATGAATCTTTTGTACCTTACCGTTTTCGAGGGTGACTTCAATCTCGCCCTTGTCCACAATTTCAGCGGTACCGCGAATGATCTCAGCGCCATTTCCCTGAAGAAGGGCGCCAACACCACCGGTAAGCTGCTTGGACACGGAACGGGAGTGCTTCACTAGCTTGGCGATGTCCACCTGTGGAGTACCCATGCTGATACCGAAGCGAGGACCTTCCTTAGCAGCGCGGACGAGCTCCGCACCGTGCAGGAGTGCCTTCGTAGGGATACAACCCCAGTTCAGACAGATGCCACCAAGGTCAGCCTTTTCAATGACGGCTGTGCGCAAGCCCAATTGGGCCGCACGAACTCCGGCGGGGTAGCCACCGGGGCCAGCCCCGATGACTACAACGTCGTATGTTTCTTCCATGTTTTGTCCCATGTCTACCCCTATGCGAAGAGCAGTGCTGGGGATTCCAGCAGTGTCTTTAGTTCCTTGCAGAACCTAGCGGAGGTCGCACCATCAACCACGCGGTGGTCAGCGGACAAAGTAGCGGTCAGGATAGATGCGACAACTGGGTTGCCGTTTGCATCTGGTACAAACTGCTTCTTCACGCCACCGACTGCCAAGATGGCAACCTGTGGTGGGTTGATGATTGCATCGAAGTGGGAAATACCAAACATACCCAGGTTCGAGATGGTGAAGGTGCCGCCCTGGAACTGCTCAGGCTTCAAGGTGCCGGCCTTGGCACGGGTGGCCAAGTCGGTGATCTGCTCTGAGATTTCCGAAGGACTCAAAGTGTCAGCATTCTTCACGATAGGGGTAATAAGACCCTCATCGGTGGAAACTGCAATCGAGATGTCGGCGTGCTCGAACTGCTTGATGGTGTTGGAATCTGCGTCGAACTGCGCGTTGAGCTCAGGGACTCGCTTGAGAGCCTTAGCAACAGCAGTGGTGACGAGGTCGTTCACTGTCAAACGTACATCGAGGCGGTTGGCATTTACTTCCTTGCGGAACGCCATCAGATTATCCATCTTTGCTTCCACAGTTACGCGGAAGTGTGGCGACTCAAGGTAGCTTTCCTTCAAGCGGGATGCAATAACGTTACGCATCGAGCTCATAGGAATGGACTTAGCCTTGTTTTCCTTGGAATCAGACTTGGATGCAACCTGTGCAGGAGCTGCGGCAGGTGCTGCCGGAGCCTCTGGCTCGCGGTTGAGCGCGATCCAAGCACGAACGTCATCGAGGGTCACGCGACCGTTGCGGCCAGAAGGACGAACGTCAAGCAAGTTGACGCCTTCTTCCTCAGCGAGGTCACGAGCGTGCTCGGTGGCGTCAACAAGAGAGTCGTCGCCTGCGTTTGCTACAGAGTCCTGACGTGGACGGTCGTTGCCGAATCCGAGGGATCCGCCAGCGGCTTCAACAGCTTTCTGCAAGTCAGCAACGGTAACGCGGTTACCGCGGCCGGTAGCTTCTACCTTCGACAAAGCAATACCGTGCTTCTTAGCAAGTTCTGCAGCGTGTGGGGTAGCAGGAACTTCCTCGCTGTCAGAGCCCTTGAGGGACTCTGGAATGCGGTCCGGAGCAGACTTACCTACGGACTTGGCATCAGCGGTGGAGCCTGGCTGCTTCTTGGAACCGGAAATCTTCTTGCGGGAAGAAGCATCCGAGTTGTCCTTTGCAGCTGGGAACTGCTTGTCCTTGTCAGGAACGTTGTCGATGAGGTCATTAGCTTTCGCTGCAGACTGTGGATCGTTGTGATCGAAAGTCTCGTCTGCAGATGCACCGCCACCTGCGCGGCGCAAGAATGCCTCAACCTCGTCGTCAGAAGCATCGGAACCAGAGATAACTGCCAGGGCGGTACCAATTTCAACGGTCTCACCTGGGTTTACAACAAGACGTACAATCTTGCCGTCAACTGGAGCTTCAACTTCACCGGAGAGCTTGGAGGACTCTGCTTCTGCGAGGGTGTCACCCTCGGAAACCTGGTCGCCTTCTGCGACGAGCCAGTTCGTCAGGGTACCCTCTTCCATGGTCATGCCCCACTTAGGCATTTCCACTGCATAGAGATCCTCAGGAACAGCCACGTTATCTGCAGGTGCAGATGCTGCGGACTGGGATTGCTGCGCAGCTGGCTGGGAGTCAGCTTCATCGGCAGGCTCTGCAGCTGCGGCGCTTCCGCCACCGAGGAAAGCATCGATTTCAGCATCGGAAACGTCGGAGTCGCTCAGGACTGCCACGGTGGTACCAATAGCAATGGTCTCACCTGGTTCAACGACGATGCGTACAACCTTGCCGTCTGCGGGTGCTTCGATTTCACCGGAGAGCTTGGAGGATTCTGCTTCTGCGAGGGTGTCACCTTCGGAGACCTGGTCGCCTACTGCGACGACCCAGTTCGTCAGGGTTCCCTCTTCCATAGTCATGCCCCACTTGGGCATTTCTACTGCATGCATTTCAGCCATTTTAGGCCTCCACTACTGAGCGGACTGCCGCCTCAATCTTGTCCACACCAGGGGTCCAGTACTTCTCAATTGCGGAAGAGAATGGAACTGGTGAGTGTGGTGGGATTGCCATCTGAATTGGAGCCTTCAAGGAAGCGAAGCCCTTAGAAGCAACCAATGCGGCAACGTCGTGACCGAAACCACAGCGTGCAGCGGATTCGTCAGCAACTACGAGGCGACCGGTTGAAGCAACAGACTCCAAGATAGCGTCCTCATCCAATGGGGAGGTGGTGCGTGGGTCAACAACCTCGACAGAGATGCCTTCCTTAGCAAGCTTGTCAGCCACGGTAATTGCGTGGTTAACCAGTGCGCCGACTGCAACGATGGTGACATCGGTACCGCGGCGTGGGTAAGAAGCAACACCGAATGGGATGGTGTAAGCCTCTTCAGGAACTTCACCCTTCATGTCGTAGAGAGCCTTGTGCTCACAGAACAGAACTGGGTCGTCATCACGAATCGACTGTAGCATCAGGCCACGTGCGTCGTATGGGTTGGAAGGTACAGCGACCTTTACACCTGCGGTAGAGGTGAAGAGGTGGTAAGGGGAGTTGGAGTGCTGAGCTGCAGCGCTAACGCCCGAACCGATGATGCCGCGAACAACCAAAGGAGTGCGTGCCTTGCCACCGAACATGTAACGGAAGCGGGCGGCCTGGTTGTAAATCATGTCGTATGCCACGCCGAAGAAGTCCCAGAACATAAGTTCTGCAACTGGGCGTAGACCGGTAACAGCTGCACCAGCAGCCATACCTAGAAGTGCGGATTCGGTAATTGGGGTATCGATAACACGAGAGTCACCGAATTCCTTCCAAACACCTGCGGTTACGCCGAAAACGCCACCGAAAGACTCCAGCTCTGGGTCTGGGTTTTCTGCACCGTGTCCACCGCGAATGTCCTCACCGATGAGAACGACCTTCTCGTCCTCGCGCATGGCATCGACCATGCCAGCGCGAAGGGCTTCACGAAAACTCATTGTTGCCATAGTTAATCAAACCTTCGCTTAGTAAGAGACGTAGACGTCGGTATCTACTTCGGATGGGTCAGGCCACTTAGCTGCGCGGGCCTTCTTCACGGAGTCATCGACAAGCTGCTTTGCTTCCTTGTCAATTGCATCCAGATCTTCTACAGAAATCTGCTTGCCGTGCTTGATGCGGAATACGCTCAACGGATCCGTTTCTTCCTTGAGCTTCTTGTGCTGCTCAGGGGTACGGAACAAGTATGGGTCACCCTCGAAGTGGCCGTAGAAACGAGTTGCGGTTGCTTCGATAGCAACTGGGCCGTGACCGTCGCGTACCTTCTCAATGAGTTCCTTGGAGAGGGTGTAGACCTCTTCAAAGTCAGTACCGTCAACCTTGTAAGCAGGCATACCGAATGACTCAGCGCGGCGGGAGATGTCATTGCCACCGACAGAGTAGCTGGCACCGGTTGCTTCGCCCAAGCCGTTGTTTTCATAAACGAAGATTGCTGGCAGCTGCAAAACAACAGCCATGTTCATTGCCTCAAAAACGAGACCCTGGTTGGAACCGCCGTCACCGGTAAAGGAAACGCCAACGCCACCATTGCCTAGAGTCTTTGCGGTCAATGCAGCACCGATCATCAGTGGTGGGCCACCGCCGACGATGCCGTTAGCGCCGAGCATACCTACTGAGAGGTCAGCGATGTGCATGGAGCCAGCCTTGCCGTGGCAAAGACCGTCTGCACGACCGAAGATTTCCAGCATCATCTTTTCGATGTCACAGCCCTTAGCAATACAGTGTCCGTGACCGCGGTGAGTAGATGCGATGTAGTCACCGTCGTTGAGGTTTTCACAAACACCCACAGCGATAGCTTCTTCACCTGCGTAGAGGTGGATAAAGCCTGGGATATCGCCAGTCAGGTTTTCCTTGTGAAGTCGATCCTCGAATGCTCGAATCTGACTCATTTTTGTATAGGCTTCGAGCAGCAGTTCTTTAGAAAGCGCCATTGCTTCTCCCTGTAATTGGTGAATAGGTCTCAAAATAAAGACCTAATGGGATCTCAGGACCGCCCCTTAATCCGACCATCAAACCACTGAGAGTGCTTTTGGTCTGACAAAGACCGATCCGATGACTTCAGTGTAATGTAACGGCATTTTGCCTGTGGCGGTGACCGATTTCACTTGGGTGAATTTATGGCCTTAAACAGACGATGTGGAACCCTGGGTTTTTATTCAACCGTGGTGGTCATGCAGGGTTTCGCTGTTGTGTGCAATCGTTTTCACTTGGTGATGAAATGATGTGCGTGGGATATCTCACGTCAAATATCGCCACATGTGTGAGTTAAACGAGATAAGAAAGTAAGAATCCTAAAAACTTCTTTGGATGAGCCCCGATGGTCGAGGAATTAGCACGTATTCCTCGTTCGATGGGTGTGGCGCGGGTACGGTGCGGAATTGCTTCCAACGCTGTCGCAGGGGCACGTGTCCAGAGATGTGGGGGTCGTGTGCCCCCGTTTGTGTAGGTTCAGTCGTAGGACTACTAATCGCACCGAATGTAAACGTTTTAATAAGGAGTACTTGTCATGCGCGAGTTGAAAGCTTCTACCGCCGTTGCCGTATCCGCTTTCATCTTGACAGGCTGCTCTTTTGGCGGAGGAAGTGAGCTTCCACCGGTGACGCAGACGATCTACACCACTATTGATGATGAACCGGCTGTGGATGCGAACGCTGGGAACAACGGCGATCCTGTGGCGGCTTCCGATGCTGCTGCTGCTACCTTCGCGGATGTGCTTGCACACCCTGGCACCATCCCAGTGAGTCCTGCCGCGAGGTATGAACCGAAGGGCACGTATTCCTACACGTTTACGGACATCGATGCTGATGGCATTGAGGATATGCTGCTCCGCGTAGACAGTGAGGAATTCGCACCAGTCATCGCGCTGCGCGCAGATGGAAAAGGCGGCTACGTTGCGTCGAAGGACGTGCTTATCGATGGTGCCGCCGGCGCCGGCGGTTCCCGCGCGTGGGTGCACGCAACCACTGATGGTGATGGAATCATCCAAGAGGACGGTGGTTCTACCAGTCCGACAAAGAATGCGACCCGATTTCGGATGGAGGGAAACTCTTTAGTTGAGGGTGAGAAAACGACCCACGAATATCGGAGCCCAATCCCGAATTCAAAGCAGATCAATTGGCTAGACACTGTTACCGGACAATCACGTAACCCAGGACTAGTGCAACAGGCTGCACCGGTCGGTGCCACGCTGACAGGAACCATTCAAGTATTGACCAATGCCGAGCTGCTGCGGGGCCGTCCGACCCCTAACGGCGAGCCGGCGGATGAGACTCATTTGGTCTTCGTTTACGACTCTCCGCAGAAGCTCGAAGGATATAAAGCTAGTCCACATAAGGTGGTTGAAGAGAGCTGGTGTGCGGCTTTCGGAGAAGACGCAAAAGTTGCCTTTGACTGGCGGTCTTACGTGGGC
Organism: Corynebacterium sp.; assembly: GCA_034091885.1. Lineage (GTDB taxonomy): Bacteria > Actinomycetota > Actinomycetes > Mycobacteriales > Mycobacteriaceae > Corynebacterium. The sequence goes on along the minus strand of JAXFXA010000018.1, from coordinate 16,052 downwards.
AAGCGCGTGACCATCACATACGACCCAGACTACGTCTTTCACAAGACAGATACCTCGTTGCCACCGGGACCGCAGATTCACCGGGTTTACGACGTGCAGGAGAATTAAACAGGCATACAACGCACTGTCATGAAAGGGGAAGCCGGTTGCGCGGCTTCCCCTAATTTGATTCTTACGTTGTGGAGCGTCCTAGGCTTTTCGGTCCGATTTTTTAACCGGTGCCGACTCCGGCTTCGTATGCTCGACGTAAGTTACGCCCGAGCTAGGGTTATCGCGGTCAAACTCAGTAAGCGAATCATCTGCTTCTAGCTCATCGAGGATCTCATCGGAAACAGTCTCAACGAATTTGTCATCATCCATGTTGGACTCTTTGGCCAGCTTCGAAAGCTCCTCCTGGTTTTTCTTGGTAAAGCGCTTGCGAGGGTCAACACGGCGAGCAAGGAGTGTGCGTGCGCGCATCCGGCGTTCTGATTCTCCAGAGATCTTCCCCCGGTTACGAACCCAATTGACCGCAAGGACAACAAACATAAGAAGTCCCATGTAGCCCAAAATGGGATAGACACCACCAACGAGCTGTTGGAAACCAATAAAAGAAAGTGCAAAGCCGATAACACAGCTTGCTGCGTAAACGGGGAAGAAAAGACGTGGCTTTCCGCGAGTAAGTCGCTTTCCAAGTGCATAGAACATGCCCACTGCAGTGTTGAAGATCATGCCGTAGATGACAAACGTCATGATGTAACCCAGAACTGGATTGATGTGGTTAATCAGCTCGAGGACCGGCATATCAAGGCCATTGACATCTGCTGCCACAAAATACAAGGAAAATACCAACAGACCCAACAAAAGTAGATAAAAGAAACCACCGATGATGCCGCCATAGCCCACTGCTCGTCCATCCAAAATGCTGCCACCGATAACAATGGACATAGAGACAGCGCAGAGGATATTAAGCCCCGTGTAATTTAGCGCGGAGATCCACCAGTTAGGCAACGTCGTGTTGACGTTTTCTGTGGCATACGTGTTGAGAATCTGCAGGTTAACATCGGCCTGAATGATTGTGTATGTCGTGGCAAGGACAATGAACACAATGACAAAAGGGGTAATGGCGCCGATAACCGCGGTGACCTTATTAACATCAAGCAAACCAACCAGAATCACTAGCACCAAGAGGATAGTCGCACCCGCCCAGATCGGAATTGACGGAAATTGCTGGTTGAGATTCGAGCCACCGCCGGCAAACATGACAAAACCAATAGAAAACAGTGTCACGATTGTGGAAACATCAAGAATCTTCGAAGTGATCGGACCCGAAATCTTCTGGTAGACGGCAGTGTGTTCACTGGCTTGGAAGTACGAACCTAGTTGTAGCATGGCCACACCGGCGATAAGCATCATGACCGAAGCGACAACAACGCCAACCAATCCCCAGTTGCCAAATGCAACGAAATACTGCATTGCTTCCTGACCAGATGCAAATCCGGCACCCACAATAACGCCAATGAACGCCATCGAAATGGCAAGTGCGCGTTTGAACATGTGAAGAAAAACTCCATACCCACACGTGCCGCGCCCCGCGCTTTTTCTTTGCTTGACGCAGTCGACGGTCGATTAGTCACGTGTGCAGACCCTCCAACTCTAACTATTTTCTGGGAATCCACGCCTGTTTAAATATATGTACAGCTTAAATTTGGCTGACTTTTCTTGATGTGAAACTAGAGAAAAATGCAATCTAACTGCAGGAATAGACGGCGTATAAATACTAAATAACAATCGGCTTTCATAGTGTCTATTAGCAAGCACATTGTGGGTTTTAAGGGCGGGCGTGGCGGCCGGAGGCATCGATAAGCTCTGTGCGGGCGCGGGCAACGCGGGAGCGGATGGTGCCCACACGAACACCGCAAATTTTGGCGGCTTCTTCGTAGGTGTAGCCCAAGACTTGGGTGAGTACTAAGGCTTCGCGGCGGTCAGGTGGGAGGGAGTCGATGAGCGTCACGGCATCAATCCACTCGCTCCAGTCGGCGGAATCCTCAGGTGAGGACGTCAACGCGGCCGCATCCTCATATTGCGTTACTGATTTGCGCGGACGTGCCATGTCATGGCGGATGTTGTCCACCCACACGCGGCGGGCGAGCGAAAGAAGCCACGTCCGGGCGGTGGAGCGGGCGGCAAAGCGCGGTAGTGCGCCCATCACGCGTAGATATGTCTCCTGCGTGAGGTCGTCCGCAATATTGGTGCCACCCAGATGAGCCAGTAAGCGCCATACATCATTGTGCGTTGCTTTAATGAACTCCGTTAGCGCTGCGCGGTCGCCACGGCCAGCTTGTAAAGCCAGCTCAGTAACGCGAGCGTCATCAGCCTCGGAGTGGTGTTTCACCTTTATAAACTTACCAGCCGTCCTGTCTTGTTGAATTTCATTAGACTCGGAAAGGTACGGCTAATCAACAATGAATTCGCGTTGCATAAGCGGTGAGTATCTACTAGGTACCTAGAACGTGTGCCTGTTGCGCATCCAATGCAACGGGACACTTTCGAGCCAGGAGGCTTCCATGACTGAATCCGCTGCAGACCAAATCCTGGGCAGGGGACAGCGCCCAGCCGGAACCGGCAACACCACGCGTCCTTCGGGGCAGCCCGTCGCGTCTGAAAATACGTCCATCACTGCAGGACAACAAGGGCCAAATGTCCTCAATGACATTCACATGATTGAAAAGCTGGCCCATTTCAACCGCGAGCGTGTGCCAGAGCGCACCCCACACGCAAAGGGCCACGGTGCTTTTGGTGAGTTGCACATTACAGAAGACGTCTCCCAGTACACCAAGGCTAAGCTGTTTCAAAAGGGCACTGTAACGCCAATGGCAGCGCGCTTTTCCACTGTTGCGGGTGAGCAAGGCTCGCCGGATACGTGGCGTGATGTGCACGGTTTTGCACTGCGCTTTTTCACCGAAGACGGTAACTATGACATCGTGGGAAACAACACACCGACGTTCTTTTTGCGCGACGGTATTAAATTCCCAGACTTTATTCACTCGCAGAAGCGGCGCGGCGACAATGGTTTGCGTGACGCGGATATGCAGTGGGACTTTTGGACGCGCACTCCGGAGTCTGCTCACCAAGTCACTTATTTGATGGGTGACCGTGGTACGCCGAAGACCAGCCGCCACCAAGACGGCTTTGGTTCACATACGTACCAGTGGATCAATGAAGCAGGCGATCCGGTGTGGATTAAGTACCATTTCAAAACTCGTCAAGGCTGGGAGACTTTTACTGGCGATGAGGCAGAGGAAATGGCCGGTAAGAATGCGGATTATCACCGTGAAGACTTGTGGAATGCGATTGAGTCCGGTGACTTCCCAATCTGGGATGTCAAAGTGCAGATCATGCCGTTTGCGGATGCAGAGAACTACCGGTGGAATCCATTCGATTTAACTAAGACGTGGTCCCAGAAGGACTATCCGCTGGTGGACGTGGGGTACTTTGTGCTCAACCGCAATCCGCGTAACTTCTTTGCGCAGATTGAGCAGTTGGCGTTGGATCCGTCCAACTTGGTGCCGGGTGTGGGCTTGTCTCCAGACCGTATGTTGCAAGCGCGTGTGTTCGCCTATGCGGACCAGCAGCGTTACCGTATTGGGCCGAATTATAAGCAGTTGCCGGTGAACCAACCGTTGAATGCCAATTCCGTCAATACGTATGAGCATGAGGGCAATATGGCCTTCTTGTTCAATGATCCGCAGGATCCGGTGTACTCGCCGAACCGCCACAGTAAGGGTGCTGGTTATTTGGATGATGGGGCAACATCCCGCCCAGTTCAGGGGGAGCAGCCTACTGACCTCTACGTCAATCCAGATCCGCAGGGTACGGATTTGACTCGCGCGCCTTATGTGCAGCATCCAGAGGATGATGATTTCATTCAGGCGGGTATTTTGTACCGTGAGGTCATGGATGACGCTGCCAAGGAGCGATTGGCTGACAACATCACTAATGCTATGGAGGGTGTTTCTTCTGAGGTTGAAGGTCGCGTCTATGAGTATTGGACCAATGTGGATCCACACCTCGGCGCGCGTGTTCGTGAGCTATTCGTGGCAAAGAAGTAAGAGCCTACAAGGCGGCTAGTGCGGTGTGGCATGGCCGCTACGGCGGCCGCGGTGGATTAAGTTTCAAGTATGGCTTCTTCTACTGCGCGCACCTTGTGGATTGCTCTTTTGACCGTGCCCATTATTGTGGGTGCGGTCTTTGCGTTTGTTCTGGGTTTTCAGCCGGCACAGGCGTGGCAGGTAGGGGAGAGTTCCGCGGGCGCTCCTGTGGATGTGTTGCGGCCGGAGGACATGACTAATGCGCGTCGTTCTGCGTTGGAAGCGCAGTCCCAAGCAGGGTTTGTGGTGTCTGGCACCCAACAGCTTTCGAAAGGTAGCCAGCAGCTTGCCGATGGTTCAGGCGAGCTTCGCGCAGGCATCGATGAATTGGTGGCGGGTACGCAAGAGCTTCGCGATGGCATGGTGCAGCTTCAAGCCGGTACGGGGCAATTGGGGGACGGGGCAACAGAGCTTGCCGATGGCGTCGAGACCGCCGTGAATCAAGTCATCGGGCTCAATGCGGTACGCGGACAGCTCTTAGAAGCAATTAATAATTCTTTGCGGGAGCTGGAAAGGGCAAATTCAGCTGAGGCTCGCCAAGCGCGCGGTACGTTGACGTCCTTGCGTGACCAAGTGGAAGTGGTCAACTTTGACCAGGCCACGGGGCCGTTGACTAAGTTGCGTGATGGTTCACGGGAATTATCTAATCAGTTGAACGTGTCCGGATACGCCTATCACGATGGTATTTACTCAGCGACGGAAGGCACCCGCAAGCTTCATGAGGGCGCGTTGGCACTGCAAGATGGAGCGAAAAAGCTCAATGAAGGTACTGATGAGCTCACTGAGGGGTCCGACAAAGTTGCCACTATGGCGGAGCTGAATAAAACCAAAGCCGATGCTGTTGCGCGTGCGCTTCCAGCTACCGCGCCGGGTATGGAAACCCGTGCGGGTGCGGCGGATTCTTACCCCGCTGCTGGCTCCATTAGTCCAGTTGTAGCCCTACTTATCAGTGCCTTGGTCATGCTCGGTGGTGTGGCCGTTGGATGGGCTGCGCACGTGCGTGGTGCGCGCCCAGGTGTTTTGCTTGCTCTTGCCACGGTGGGCGCAACAGTAATGGGAACTGTGTTGATGTGGTTGTTAGCGGGTGCAACTACTCTTACAGGACTGCTGCTGGGAGCAGTAGTTTTGGCCTTGGCATTCCTCGGAACAGCGCTATCTACCGTTGTTGCTGCCCGTGCATTGGTTCCTGGGTGGGGTGTGACGGCAGCGTTTGTCCTCATTGGCGTATGTGGAGCGGCGCAGGCCGGAATTAGCGCGTGGGTGTGGAAAACTGCCACGGTTGCCGATGTCGCCCCGGTGTGGTCCGCCCTGGCAAATCTCACTCCACTTAACTGGGCAACCACAGGTGTAACTACAGCTGGAAACGGTGGTAACTTCGCTTTGCTCATTGCCTCTGTAGCGGTCCTGATAGGGGTTCTGGTTATTGCTGCCATAGGAACTATTGCTACTCGCCGGGCGGCTGTCATGGCATCCACACCGACCGCGGCCGGCCCCGTGGCTCGCGATAGCGTTCTCTGATATTGCTTAAATCTTTAACTATTGTACATAAAACTAAATGCAAAAATAATGCAAAACCTATCCAAGATTTAAGCAAATTGCCATAAAACTTCGCTTTTATGGCAACAGTCTGTGAATAAGTCTGACCTAAATACATAAGCGAATAAAAATGCTAGAGTAGGTAGTGCTCACGCAGTCCGCTTAGGGGGCGGACTAACGGTTTCTCCAATCCGTTGTGAGTGATAGGGAATAGGGACGGCGCCGCAGCTGTAGGGATGCGGCGCCGTTTTCCATGTCTTCGTATTTCTAGTATGTACAAGTAGCTATAAACTCCTCCGACCGTTTAGAGATATGGATGTGGTTCGGGATAGCATCGATAAGCGCGTCTAGGCGGTAACGAAGGAGCTGGGAATATGAGTGCACCTGTAGACATGCCAAAGCTGTCAGTATTGGACCGATTTTTGCCGGTATGGATTGTGTTGGCCATGGCAGGTGGAGTTTTCCTCGGTCTCATGGTGCCGCAAGTAAAGGCAGTGTTGAATGGGCTATCAGTTTGCGGGATTTCGCTGCCAATTGCACTGGGATTGATCATCATGATGTATCCGCCGCTGACTAAGGTGCGTTTGGACAAGGCACGAAAGGTGGCTGCGGACAAGCGGCTTTTGGCTTTATCGCTCCTTTTGAATTGGATTGCAGGACCGCTGTTGATGTTCGCCTTGGCGTGGATCTTCTTGTCAGATGAGCCAAGTTTGCGTACCGGAGTCATCATTGTGGGATTGGCACGCTGTATTGCAATGGTTTTGATTTGGACTGATTTGTCGTGTTCAGACCGCGAAGCCACAGCAGTGTTGGTGGCAATAAACTCACTATTTCAAGTTTTGATGTTTTCAGTCCTCGGTTGGTTCTACCTGCAGTTGCTGCCCACGTGGCTGGGACTTGGAGCCAATGATGTCGATTTTTCCTTCGTAGACATTGCTCGTTCGGTCCTTATTTTCTTAGGTATTCCGATGGCCCTAGGCGTTATCTCCCGCTTGGTGGGGGAGAAGAAAAAGGGGCGGGAGTGGTACGAAGAAACGTTTATCCCCCGAGTATCGCCGCTCGCACTCATTGGTTTGCTCTACACCATCGTGGTGCTATTTGCGCTGCAAGGTGAGCATATTATTGCCCAACCCGGAAGTGTTGCGCGCGTTGTGCTTCCTTTACTGTGCTATTTCCTCATTATGTTCACCGTGGGACTATTTACTGCGAAGGCAGTGGGTATGAACTATGCACAATCGGGTGCCATAGCGTTTACTGCCACGGGTAACAACTTTGAATTGGCAATTGCAGTGGCAATCGGAACCTTTGGGGCTACGTCAGCGGAAGCACTCGCTGGCACCGTTGGCCCACTCATAGAGATTCCCGTTCTTGTCGCGCTCGTTTACGCCCTACTGCGATTCGGACCGGCCCTATTCCCGCAGGACCCCACGGTACCTGGCCGTGGGGACAAATACGCAGTTAGACCGTAGGAAGCGAATCCGTCGCGTGCGGGTAAGAAGGCTGTGCGCCGGCAGAAAGGGCGGCGAAGGCACCTACACGGGCGGCATACCGGGCGGCATCGACAAGCGATGCACCTGCTAGAAGCTGTGCAACAAAAGCTCCTGTGAAGGCGTCACCTGCGCCGGTAGTATCGACCGCGGTGATAGTCGGCGTAGGGATATCCTGCAAACCTTCGCTAGTCCCCACTACCGCGCCCTGGGCACCGAGAGTCAACACTACCGAGCGGAATCCCGCCTCCAAAAGCGCAGATACCAACTGATGCGGATCCTGCGAGTCCACGTTCGCGCCCAATTGCGCCAAAATCAGCCCCGCCTCATGTTCATTAGCTAACAGCGGATCCGCGGTCAGTAGCGCACTGCGGTCAACCTCAATCACCGGTGCGAGGTTAACAACCACCCGCGTGCCCGCCGCTTGGGCGATTTCCACAGCGCGCCGGAAACCCTCAGCAGGGATTTCGCCTTGGAGCAGCACGATTTCCGCCCCGCGAATGGCCGCCGCATGCTTATCGATGAACCCCGCCGTCACGGCCGCATTGGCCCCGGGAAGAACCACAATCGTGTTTTCGCCGTCGGCAGAAACCGTAATGACGGCCAACCCAGTAGTGGCATCCACCTCCACAACATTGCTCAGATCGACGCCCGAGGAACGCAAGTATTCCAACGCCGCCTCAGCATAAGGATCCGTGCCCACCGCACCAACAAAAGTGACATTCGCACCCTGCAGCGCGGCAGCAACCGCCTGGTTAGCGCCCTTGCCTCCGGCTTTAATATCTCCGCCGGAGCCTACCAGCGTCTCACCGGGAAGAGGGTGTCGCTGTACGGAAACCATCAAGTCAGCGTTGATGGAACCCACCACGGTCACGCCACCTTGTGCGGATTTAGTCACTTTAAGCTCCTTTCATTGTTGGAACTCACTTGGCCTGAAGGTGGACATAAGGACGATTTACGAGGAATGAAGTGCGTGGGAATTCGGATGACCGCCCCTGGTGGAATGCCCTGTGCGTTATCCGCGCTCTGCGGTGGAGAGTGAAGGGAATTCAGTGCACTGTGTAATTGTTCGACTGCTGTGTGGCCAAGTTCGACGACGTTTTGATCGACCACGGAAATTGGTGAGGGTTGGACTTGCATGTAGACAAGGTCGTCGAAGCCAACGAGGGCAATGTCCTTACCAATGTCCACGCCGTTATCGTGGCAATACATCATGGCTCCTAGAGTCATCATGGAGTCACCGGCAATCAAAGCCGTGATATTCCTAGAAAGCAGCTCTTGAGTGCCGGCGATGCCTTCCTCGACCTCAAAACCGCCAGGGTAGACATAGTCTGGGCTAGTCCCGTTGAGCTCGCACGCAGCGCGAAATGCCTTCAATCTGCTTTGTCCCGTGCTTAAAGTACGCGGGCCTGCCAAGTAACCAATCCGATGGTGGCCTTGTGCGACCAAGTGTTCAATTGCAGCTGTAATACCCGGAAGGGGATTAGAGGTGACCGTGGTGAGGGTTGTACCGGGTAGTTCACGGTCTAGTAAAACTACAGGAGTTCCACCTTGTGCAATATTACGTAAATGGTTTGCTACCTCGGGGTGTGGGACCACGATCATTCCGTCTACTTTGTGCTGCCGAAGCGAAGAAACCGCTTGTGCTAGTTGGGCGGGCTGTTCTGAATAGGACGTGATGATAGTGGTTAAGCCATAACGCGCGGCTTGATCTTGAATTGCCGCGGCCATCGTTGCAAAGAAAGGATTGATGAGGGTCGGGATGGCTAATCCAATGGTGTAGGTACGTGCGGTCCTTAGCCCGCGGGCCTGGATGTTGGGCTGATAATTTAGCTTCTGTGCCGCTTGCTCAACACGCTTGCGCGTTGCAGCAGATATTGTGGTTTTGCCCGCTAGCGCGCGGGAGGCGGTGGAAATGGACACGCCAGCAGCGGCTGCTACCGCTTTGAGATTTACGCTGCCTGGCATTTTCTTCACCTTCTTTACACGTCTGGTGCCCTAAATCTTTGCAAACGTTTGCAATTATTATATAGTGCTCAAACTAGTTCTCAATGAGCCCACCTGTCAAGAAGTTTTCTGCAAAATATTTCGGCCTTGTTTGCTTGCGAATGCACAGTTTGCAGAACGCATTCTGACTGACTCACCCACAGTCGAGGTTAAGGCGCACGCTACTTTCACGACCTGAGAATTCTGTAGATAAGCAGGTTATACGGTAAATTCAACGTTTATGACTCAAGCAACGTTGCCGCCATGCCCTGAATGTGCAAGCGAATACACATATGAAATGCCCCCACTCATCGTGTGTCCTGAATGTGCGCACGAGTTTAATGGGGAGGAATCTGCACAAGCTGCCGAGGAATCCGCAGCCGCAGCTCAAATCGTAGACTCCGTTGGAAACGTTCTATCCGACGGTGACTCCATCACCATCACCACCACGGTAAAGGTCAAAGGCGCACAACAGCCATTGAAATCCGGCACCAAGGTGCGCAATATTCGCCTGAACTACGATGCTGGCACGGGCCAAGAAGACCACAATATCGACTGCAAAATCGATGGTTTCGGTGCCATGACTCTTAAGCCTGCAGTAGTGCGTAAGGCCTAAACTTCTTTCCTCGAGAATCTATAGTCGCAGATTACGCGGTCATAAGGATGAGAAAACACCCACCAACAGTGTTTGGTGGGTGTTTTCTCTTAGTGGTCGGGATAACAAGATTTGAACTTGCGACCTCTTCGTCCCGAACGAAGCGCGCTACCAAGCTGCGCCATATCCCGTGTGTAGGCTTTAGGCTGTGGTGCCTTATGACTACGAGGGATAAGTGTAGTCCTCGCCACTGTGGTGACCAAAAAGCGAGATAGGAAACTACCTCATAATTCGGGTAACCGCGGACAAGAGTCCATATGACGAGGCCGCAGAAACTATTGTGCGGGCAACTCCGTGATGCGAAGCAGGGTGGCTGACGGGCGGCAGAAGATTCGCACGGGGGCAAATTTGGATGTCCCGAGGCCGTTGGAGACGTGCATTTTCATTGGCCCGAAGTCGTGGAGACCTTGGACGCGGGCACGGTCAATGCCGCAGTTGGTTACCAGTGCGTGGGATCCAGGTAAGCAAATTTGGCCGCCGTGGGTGTGTCCGGAGAGAGATAGCTGGTAGCCATCGGCAGCAAATTGCTTGAGCACGCGAGGCTCCGGTGCGTGCAGCAAGGCAATGGCGAGGTCAGCATCTGGGTTCGGGGCACCAGCAACGTGGTCATAGTCGTCCAAATGATGATGGGGGTCATCCACGCCGGCAACAGCCAAGCGCACCGGTCCTACCTGGAATTCGTGACGGCGATTATTGGCGTCGCGCCAGCCATGTTCCATGAATGCTGCGCGCATTCCTTGCCAAGGGAGATCAATATAGGAAGGCTCCCGCTTGCGTCCCAGCAAATACTTAAAGGGGTTGACAGGGCGCGGCGCCCAATAATCATTGGTGCCAAAAACAAATAAGCCTGGGCGCTGCAACAGAGGCCCCAATGCACGCAAGACATCGGGGACACCGGCGGAATCGGAAAGATTATCGCCGGTGTTTATGACCAAGTCTGGGTCAAGATCATCTAACCCAGACACCCACTCGATTTTCTTCTTGTGACCAGGGATCATGTGAAGATCCGAGACGTGCAAAATACGGAATTCTTCTTTCCCGCGCAATGTGCCTGGAGCCAGCAACGGAACCGTAATATCTTTGAGCTCAAAATTGGTGAGCTCGCGATTGCCCCACACCAAGAGGCCTGCCCCGAGCGCAGCGAGGGAACCCAGGGTGGTCAAACTAGCAAAAGCTAAAGGGGAATTCTTCATCACGCTTCTAGCCTACAGGGGTAGATTAGGTGATTATGAGTGAGCTAAAAGAACAAATCCGTACAGATCTGAAATCAGCAATGAAGGCAAAGGAAAAAGACCGCATGACGGCCATCCGGTCACTGCTGGCTGCTATCCAAGCCGAGGAGACTTCCGGCACCCGCCATGAGATCACGGACGAGGATGTGCTCAAGGTCATCGCCCGCGAGATCAAAAAGCGCCGCGAATCCGCGCAGGTATATGCAGACAACGGTCGCCCCGAGTTAGCTGAGGCCGAGCTTGCCGAGGTCCCATTCTTCGAGGTTTACCAGCCCGCCCAGCTTGACGATGATCAGTTGGCCGAGCTTGTCGATTCCGCCGTGGCCGAGGTCGGCGCAGATTCCATGGCGCAGATGGGCCAAGTCATGAAGGTTGCTAGCGCGAAGGCCGCAGGCGCGGTAGACGGCAAGCGGCTTTCCGATGCCGTCAAGGCCCGCCTCAGCAAATAAACCTCTTAATTAGAAGCCGAATGCGCGGCGGAGATCGTTAGTGAAGTTATCAATATCTTCTTGCGTGATCCGCGGCGTCCGGTCAGAGTCGTTTTGACCCGACCGCGAATTATCTCCTGGGTTTCCACCGTTGCCATCATTGTTTCCTGCCCCCGCACCGGGGAAGGTGGGAGCGCGGAAGCCGGAGCCATCGGAAAGCTGCAGCGTAATCTCTGCTCCCTTGGACAATCCGCGCGAACCTGTTAGCGCGCGCACTACTGCGCCGCGGGGCTGCGTGCTAGGAACTTCGGTGGTGCGAACTTTATAGCCGTCACGTTCGAGAATCCTGCGTGCATCAGTTTCAGTGCGTCCGCGCAGGGAATCCAGTAATGGATCTACCTTGCCATTGTCATAAGCGCGATCATAAGGCGGAATGCCGCCATTACGCGCAGCCTCCACACCGGTTGCTAGCCCGAAGAAAGAACGTGCCGGCTCTGAACCACCAAATAGGTTTCCCGCAGCGCATTGACGCACCGGAGCAGAACATAACGGGCTGGTGGACGTTCCATCGTTATAGATATACGGTGCCGCAGAAATGCCCGTATTAAACCCGAGAAACGCTGCAGACTGGTTGGATTCAGTGGTACCCGTTTTGGCGGCAATCGGCGTAGACCACCCCATCGCTTTCGCCGCTGCTGCACCCGTACCGTGATCAATATCTGCAGTCATAGCATTCATCAAGGCAAACGCAGCTTCTTTATCCATGACGTCCTCACATGGACTCTGCTCGACGTATACTTCGTCTCCATTGCGATCCACGACAGATGTCACGGGATTAGGCTCGCACCACACGCCACCTGCGGCAATAGTGGCACCAACGTTGGAAAGTTCCAAAGGATTAACCGGAGTAGGACCCAACGTAAAAGAACCAAGAGGTGCTTCCTTGGCATAGTCTGCAATGGAATACTCAGAATCAAAGCTGCCCTCATCGGTATACGAGCGCATGCCCAACTTCACAGCGGTATCAACCACAGCTTCCAATCCCACCTGCTCCTCCATTTGAATAAACGGAGTATTAGGGGAGTGCGCCAGTGCATCTTCAAAGGACATGGTCGGAGCATAACTACCAGCATTTTCCACACAGTAATGTCCGGCTGGGCAATTCCTTGCACCGCCAAAACCTAAGCCCTGGGCCTCATAACGTGGAGGAACATTGACCGTGTTTTTGATGCCATAACCGGCATTAATCGCAGCTGCCGCGGTAAACACCTTAAAGACAGAACCCGCACCATTGCCCACCAATGAATATGGCTGCGGAAGCATAGTCTGTGATTTTTCCAGGTCCAGGCCGTAAGTACGTGAGGACACCATCGCCAGCACGTCTCGGTCCGTAGCGGAAGGGCGGATGACGTCCATGACCGCTGCGACCCCGGAGGCATCGGCAGGCGTTTGCGCAATGACAGCCTTCTTAGCCTGTTCTTGGATTTCTGGATCTAATGTTGTGTCAATGGTGTAGCCTCCGCGGGCTAGCTCCTCTGGGCTAATACCACGTTCACCCAGGTACTCCAGTACATAATCACAAAAGAAGCCGCGATCCTCTGCCCCGATACACCCATTAGGCAAGGTGGAAGGCGAATCTAAAACCCCCAATGGCTGACTGGATGCGGCGTCGGCATCGTGCTGCGCAATATAACCAGCGCTCACCATTGCCTGCAAAACCGTATTGCGGCGAGCAAGCACTTCATCGGCATTAGTGTACGGATTAAGATACTCCGAAGACTGCACCATGCCCGCTAACATCGCCGCCTGTGGAAGCGACAGCTCTGCCGCAGAAATACCAAAATACGTGCGCGCAGCAGCCTCAATGCCATAAGCAAAATTGCCAAAAGGAACCAGGTTGAGATAATTAGTGAGAATCTCATCTTTGCTCAACTTACGGTCAATCTCAGTTGCCATACGGATTTCTCGCAACTTACGCGGAATGGACTGCTCAGTCGCTGCCTGACGTTCTTCATCAGAATCTGCAGAAACTAGCAAGAGATAATTCTTCACATATTGCTGATTCAACGTTGAAGCACCCTGGGAAACGCCGCCTGCCAGCACATTAGTGGCCAAAGCGCGGAAGTTGCCCTGAAAATCCACGCCGTCATGTTCATAGAAACGGCGATCTTCGATGGAAACAATCGCATCTTTCATCGTCTGCGCAATCTTGTCCGGCGCTACCGGATGTCTGCGCTGACTAAATATATATGCAATGTCATTGCCCTTGGTGTCACGCACCGTGGTCACTCCTGGAATGTTTCCGGCCTCTAATTCCTGGATGTCAGATTCCATCGCATTAGCCGTACGCGCAATGGCCACCCCACCTAACTCAGCGATGGGTGCGAGTGCCACCGCTGCCAAAAAGCCGATGAGCAATGTGGCCAAAGAAATCTTTCCTAGTGCTTTCACCCCATATACCCTACGCGGTGCCTTTCTGGAGTGGAATACAAAACTCCCCCCTAAAGTGTGACCTGTTAGACATGACCGCTTAGATGTGAATACACTAACCAATGTTCCTTGTGTGGTTGACCGAAAAGGAAAAGACCAATGACCGTAAGTGTGAAGAGCACTGCCCAATCTGGCATGGCTAACACCAACATTGAACGTGGCGAGTGGGTAACTCAGGCGAAATGCCGCAACGGTGACCCCGACGCACTCTTTGTTCGTGGTGCAGAACAGCGTAAAGCTGCAGTCATCTGCCGCCATTGCCCAGTGCTTAATGAATGCCGCGCAGATGCCTTGGACAATCGTGTCGAATTCGGCGTCTGGGGCGGACTCACTGAGCGTCAACGCCGTGCTCTTTTGCGCAAGAACCCCCACGTGACCAGCTGGGCAGACTACCTAGCCCGCGGTGGCGAACTGGTTGGAATCTAAGAGACGGTTAACTAGGCGGCGTTGGTTTTATTTACTTAGCGTCCCTTTAATTTTGTTGAAACCCTCAAGTTAGTTGCATTTATGCCGCTTGAGGGTTTTGTTGTAGCTGAACTCAGTAACATTTCTCAGCGTAGGAATGCCCAGCGGTCAATGTAGGGGGCGGGTTATGATGGAGAACATGAAAAAATGGGAATATGCTACCGCACCAGTACTTACACACGCCACCAAGCAAATCCTAGATTCTTGGGGTGAAGATGGCTGGGAGTTGGTGACCATCACCCCAGGTATGAATCCGGAAAACGTGGTTGCCTATTTCAAGCGCGAAGTGGAGTAAAGAAATGAGCTTGAAGAAGCGTCTAGAAGAGCTGGGATATCCGCTTCCCACCGTGGCAAAACCGCTGGCCGCCTATGTCCCCGCTACTAAAGTTGGTAACCAAGTGTGGACCTCGGGCCAACTTCCCCTCGTGGAGGGGAAACTGCCGGCAGCAGGCAAAGTCGGCGCTGCAATTAGTCCAGAGGATGCCGCGAGCTATGCGCGTACCTGCATTTTGAACGCTTTAGCGGCTGTCGATGCCGAAGTCGGACTAGACAATGTAACCCGCGTTCTGAAGGTTGTCGGCTTTGTTGCATCTGATCCAGATTTCACAGGGCAACCTGCAGTTATCAACGGGGCTTCGGAATTTTTAGGTGAGCTTTTTGGAGATGCCGGTAAGCATGCGCGTTCCGCTGTCGGTGTAGCTGTTTTGCCTAATGATGCCCCAGTTGAGATCGAACTCATCGTGGAATTCGCTCAGTAATCGACTAAGCTAGGACATTATGGAGCATCCCGCATACAGTCAACTCCGTCCGGTCACGCCACATGTTGGCGTCGTATTGTGTGACAACCCTAGCTACACGGCGTTAGAAGGAACGAACACCTGGATAATCCGTGCTACTGAGGACAGTAGTGCCATAGTTGTTGACCCAGGTCCCGAGGACGAAGGTCACCTCAATGTTGTCATCGCTAAGGCAGGTGGCCACATCGGTTTGATTCTCCTTACTCACCGACATGACGACCATGCTGACGGCGCTCAACGTCTGCGTCAGCTCACTGGTGCGGAGGTCCGCGCCTTTGATCCGAGCTACTGTAGCTCAGGAGCTGCCAAGCTAACTGACGGTGAAATCATCAGTATCGATGGCATTACGCCGACTGTAGAGGTTGCGCATACCCCAGGACACACCTCCGATTCTGTGAGCTTCCTAGTGTGGTCGGGTGAAGCGAAAGAGTCTGCTCTAGAAGGCATTATTACTGGTGATACCATCGTTGGACGGCACACCACGTTGTTGTCTGAAACCGACGGTGACCTAGGCGCCTACCTGGAAACTCTCGATATGTTAGAAAAGCGCGGCAAAGATGTTGCTCTTCTCCCAGGACACGGCCCTGACCAAGATGATGTGTCAGTGGTTGCGCGCAAATACATTGACCGTCGTCATTACCGTTTGGATCAGATTCAAAAATTGTGGGATGAACACGGAAAAGATATCGAACTGAAGTTCATGATTGACCAAATGTATGACGATGTTGATCCAGTTCTTCGCCATGCTGCAGAACAATCCACGCGAGCTGCGTTGAAGTATCTAGATGCTAATAACTAACGTGTGTGGATAAACAGTGGAGGGTGTGAACAAAAAAATTAAAAACC
>JAXFXA010000017.1:0-12299 GCA_034091885.1 Corynebacterium sp. | reverse complement strand
ACACCTATGGTGATCCAGGTTGTCCTATCTATACCGTCAGCAGGGAAACGCTTGCTGCGGTAGCCGGTTTTGATATGCACCGCGGTTTGGTCGCAGCCGCCGACCGATCTCCTGAGCTAACAGTTGAGCAGGTCATTGCAGGTGCCCGCACGTTGGTCATCATGGAGGGGGTTGGTGATCATGAAAACATTGGGGCTATCTTCCGCAACGCTGCCGGAATGGGCGTAGACGGGGTTTTATTAGGGGCGGGAGCTGCGGATCCGCTGTATCGCCGTAGTGTTCGGGTTTCCATGGGGCATGTTCTACGTTTGCCGTGGGCACGGTTAGAGGGAGGTTATACCACTTGGCAGCGCTCGTTGAGCTTGCTTGCCGATGCCTCTTTCCAGCTCATCTCCCTTACCCCACATCCGGAAGCTGAGGCCTTAGCTAGTGCTATGGCAGGGCAAGAAAAAGTCGCGCTCTTGGTCGGCGCAGAAGGGCCTGGTTTGACCGAACACGCCATGCGCGCCACCCACGTTCGGGCGCAGATTCCCATGACGCCGGGTACAGACTCCCTTAACGTGGCGACTGCCGCAGCAATCGCGTTTTATGAACGTCAGCGCAGCTTAAACTAGTTGCGCTGCAGCCACCTGCGCGCGCGACTTCCAACGCGTCGGGCTACGCTGCCGGCTTCCATTCCTATTCTGCGGGCAAGAGCGGCCGAAGCTTGCGTGAAACGTTTAAACTCGTCGCCTTCGACCAAATCATTGGAAGCAGGAGAATCTTCATAATCGTCATAGTCGGCATAGTTGGGGCCGAGGCCGAGTTTAGATGCAGCTTCATCGCTAAGCTGCTGGACCGACTTGATGCGGCTGGGTGCGGCAATCTTGGGCTCTGGGCGGCCGTCCACTGCATAGCCAACGACCTGCAAATCTGGCCCAGTATCGTCCACGCTGACTCCCAACCAATGGCGTTGTGCCTCTGCCGTGAGGTCAGCTGGTTCAAATGGCAAGGAAATACCACCGAGTGGTTCTGCTTTCTCACCTGCCCAATAAGGCCCCTCGAACCCTTCAGGCAAGCCAATGTCTTCTGTGGCCTCAAAACGAGTGCCTGAGAATACGCGCTTGGGCTCGCCATCATGCCAATGGGCAAAGCCAGCCCAACCTGCCTGATCATTGGTTGCAAAAATAAAGATATCCTCTGCTGGCACTGCGTTGAGCAATCGCCCGTGCGAGGCATCGAGCTCAGAAAGCTTTAGCGTAGAGTTTTCCGCTGCATGGATCACAGTCTGAACCACTGTGACGCCCGGGTACCCACCGATATAGAACTCGTGTTCATCGGCTTGCGCTGACCTATTCAACGGGAACTGCCCGATGGGCGTCACAGGATAAAGCGGATTAAGCTGCGCCAAGTACTTGCGGCCAAACCCCCTGTCAGCCTTAGGTTCACGTGCCAGCACTGCACCAGGGTCTGCCACGGTGACATACCACAACGTGAGGACGGCGTTTTCAACAGACATCGTGTGCTCCTTGGCGCGAGGTACCGCGCGGGAGAGCGGTACAGAAAGCTATGAATGTGGGCCAGCTTTTAAAGATGTGAGTTTATTTGCGGGGACGTTTGGTATTAGCTCGCACTCCCAAGAGTACGTCCTCCCAATGCGGGGTGACGGCCTTGCGGCGACGCTTCGTTGGTTTTGCCTCGGGATCCGGGTTCTGGAAGAAATCTTGTTCGTCTTCGGAGTCGCTGGCGTTGGTTGCAGGGGAATCGCTTGGCTTAGAAGCTTTAGCCGGCGCAGGTGCGTCCTGGGCGGCGTCGCCTGCAGACTTGTTTGTCCGACCCGAACGCTGGCGCAGGTCAGAAACTACACCGTGCATGTGGTGCGTGGACTCATCATCGTTTTGCTCTTGTGCGGTTTCGGCATCAAAGTCAGCGGGAAAACCTGCGTTGTATTCCTCATCGAGGGCATCGTATGAATCTGCGTTGTCTGGGCCAGCAAACTTGGAATAATCTTCATCATGCTCAGTGGCCTGCATCCGCCCACGGCCTGGAGCAATAGCTTCGTCATAGCGCGCACC
This sequence comes from Corynebacterium sp., assembly GCA_034091885.1. Lineage (GTDB taxonomy): Bacteria > Actinomycetota > Actinomycetes > Mycobacteriales > Mycobacteriaceae > Corynebacterium. The sequence goes on along the minus strand of JAXFXA010000017.1, from coordinate 10,245 downwards.
GCGCCCAATGGAGGTCAAGGTGCGAACAGGTTGTACAAAATCCGGATCAGTAAGGTCTGCAGCAACTGAATTGCGGGCTTCGACCGTAGAAGCCGAGCTCATCGATTGCTTCAGCGTCCACTCTGCTTCGTTCTCACTCAAACCAGCAGTCCAGGTGACCCTAATGATCCAAGGGGTGCCTTGTTCCCGGTACGCCGTCCACGATGAATCAGACAGTGAGTGTCCGCGCGCCGCAAATGCGGTGGCCAGAACCTCCCATAACGTCAGCTTTGCCGGACCATCTTCACGGATGGGGTGCGCCTGCTTCGCAAGTTCTGCAATCCGTGCTCTTTCCAGCATGACAGGGTAAGCAAAAGGCTCGACACGGGATTCGGCGACCCCCATTTCATCGGCAAGCTCTGCTGCAGTTGCACCGGCGCGCACGCGAGCTTGAATTTCTGCAGGGCGCATAGACATAGCATCGACCAAAGGTCGCGGTCCGGCCTGCAGCCCCGCGGGCTTAATCTCGCTAATAGCAGCAGGTGTTGACCCCTGGGACTGGCCAGGGGCTTTATCCTCTTCTGGGGTCTTTTCTGCTGGGGAATTAGCCTCAGTCGGAGGCGCCTCTTTAGCGGAATCTGCAGGAAGTGTGGAAACTGGTGCTAAGACAGAAGGAGCAACGGGATTATCTTGTGGTACTTCCTCGGAGTGTGCAGTTGAGACATCTTCCTGCGAAACATCTTCTTGGGGGCTGACCGTAGAAACTAATTCTGGAGTTACTTCAATGAAGAACTCTTCACCATCCTCGCTATGAAGTACCAAGGAAGTCTTAGTGGAGTCGCTGAGGTTGATGAACAACTCGCGCATATTTCGCGCTCCTTACACACTGCAATCGGGGGCATGGCTTAAAAGCAACACTCACAATGGGTGCTGCAGATAGATAGTGACCACCTTAATGGAAAGATAAACGAAACCCCCGGTAAAACTGCCGTGGTGTTGATAGATAAACACCATTTGTTTTTACCGAGGGCTCTCCTTGAGCCAGAAGTGAAACCTGTGACTCAAGTGGGAAGTGTTAGTTACTTTGTGGCAATACCTGCATCTAGTACTGCATCGATTGCGCGGGTGAGTTTTTCAACGTCGCTGGCATCAATGGCTGGGAACATGCCGATGCGTAGCTGGTTGCGTCCGAGCTTGCGGTAAGGCTCGGTGTCAACGACGCCATTAGTACGCAGCACCTTGGCGATAACCGCAGCGTCGATGGAGTCATCGAAGTCAATGGTGCCCACAACCAGGGAGCGATCGGCAGGGCTAGCCACATATGGAGAGGTCTCCGCGCGCTTTTCGGCCCAAGAATAGAGCACCTGGGAGGAAGCGGTGGTGCGCTCAACCATGCCGCGGAGGCCGCCGTTGGCATTCATCCACTTCACCTGGTCTGCAAGCATGAGTAGGGTGGCAACTGCAGGGGTGTTATAAGTTTGATTCTTCCGTGAATTGTCCACTGCAGTTTGCAGATCCAAGAATGCAGGAATGAAGCGACCTGAGTCCTTGATCTTGGCAATGCGCTCAATGGCGGCTGGCGACATAGCTGCCAACCACAGTCCACCATCTGAGGCGAAGCATTTTTGTGGGGAGAAGTAGTAGACATCGGCTTCGCGCATATCTACTGGCAAACCGCCTGCGCCCGATGTTGCATCAACGACCACCAGCTGCTCTGAGTTGCTCGGGTTAGGCCGGGTGACAGGAACCATGGCTCCGGTCGAGGTTTCATTGTGAGCCCACGCAACAACGTCAGCATCTGAGCCTGCAAGCTGAGTGGGTGATGGGGAAGTGCCAGGCTCACCAGTGACAATCTCAGGGTCTTGCAGCCACGGTGCCAGCTTCGAAGCCTTGGCAAACTTGGAGGAAAACTCACCAAAACTCAGATGTGCGGACTTGGATTCAATGAGGCCAAAAGTAGCAGCATCCCAAAATGCAGTCGCGCCACCGAGAGACAAAACGATCTCATAACCTTCTGGCAAGGAAAATAGTTCCGCCAAACCGTCGCGAACTTCACCAACCACGTTTTTTACTGCGGGCTGACGGTGAGAGGTGCCAATGATGTTGTTAGCACCAGAAACGATGGCATCAATTTGCTGTTTGCGAACCTTGGAAGGGCCGCAGCCAAAGCGGCCATCGGAAGGAATTAGTTCTGCGGGTAGACGGAAATCAGGTGTGGTCATGCGGTGATTATACCGACTTAGTAACGAAGCTCTAGCACGCCCTGGCTAATGGTGACCTAAGTCATGTAGAATAAAAAACGTGACCTATCTAATTGAATAGTAGGGACGAAGCTCACAGTGGGTTTCCTGCTACAGTGGTGGGCGAAAAGCTGACAGTTAGTTTGTTAGCAGGTCAAGCAGGATAATCGGTTCGCATAATCGCCCGCTGACTTTGACAAACAGAATAATTTTAATCGAAAGGATACGGACGTGGCTTCCAACGACAACAAGGTTCTGCTCCAGTACCCGGGCGGCGAATATGAAATGGACATCAAGAAGTCGACTGAGGGCGACTCTGGATTTGATATTTCTAAGCTGCGCAATGACACCGGTCTTGTCACGTTTGACCCCGGTTACGCCGCCACTGGTTCAACCGAATCCAAAATTACTTTTATTAACGGCGAAGAAGGAATTTTGCGCCACCGCGGCTATGACATCGCGGATTTGGCAGAAAACGCCACGTTCAATGAGGTGTCCTACCTTCTCATCATGGGTGAGCTGCCAACAGTGGAACAGCTGCGGAAGTTTAACAGCGACATTCGCCACCACACCCTGTTGGATGAGGACTTTAAGGCGCAATTTAGCATCTTCCCCCGTCACGCACACCCGATGGCCGTGCTGGCATCTTCGGTAAACATTTTGTCCAGTTATTACCAAGATCAGCTCAATCCGCTCGATGAGGCACAGCTCAATAAAGCAACGGTTCGTCTGCTGGCTAAGGTCCCAATGCTTGCGGCATATGCTTACCGTGCTTCGCAGGGTAAGCCTTACATGTACCCAAACAATGAGCTGAATGCGCGCGAGAATTTTCTCCGCATGATGTTCGGTTACCCAACTGAGCCTTATGAGGTTGACCCCGTGGTAGCGCGCGCATTGGACAAGCTACTTATTTTGCACGCCGACCATGAGCAGAATTGCTCTACATCCACGGTCCGCATGATTGCCTCTGCACAGGCAAACCTGTTTGTTGCCATCGCCGGTGGTATCAACGCATTGTCTGGTCCTTTGCATGGTGGAGCTAACTCCGCGGTATTGGAGATGTTGGAAGACATCAAGATCAACCACGACGGTGACGCTACGGACTTTATGAACCGTGTGAAGAACAAAGAAAAAGGCGTCCGTTTGATGGGCTTCGGGCACCGCGTGTACAAGAACTACGACCCACGTGCGGCAATCGTAAAAGAAACTGCGCATGAGGTTCTTGAGCATCTCGGCGGTGATGAGCTGTTGGATTTGGCTATGAAGCTCGAAGAGATCGCCTTGGGGGATGACTACTTCGTTGAGCGCAAGCTGTATCCGAATGTGGACTTCTACACCGGTTTGATCTACCGCGCAATGGGATTCCCCACGGACTTCTTTACCGTCTTGTTTGCTATCGGTCGATTGCCGGGCTGGATTGCTCAGTACCGAGAGCAGATCGAATTCAACTCCAAGATTAACCGTCCGCGCCAAATCTACACGGGTGAGACCTTGCGCAAGGTCACTCCCCGTGAACAGCGCTAAATTTACCTAACCACACCGCCCTTAACTGCAGCTTTCCTCCCAGGATTTTCCACCTTGTAGTTAAGGGCGGTTTGATGTGTAGCGGGCACAGCGGGTAGTTATAGAAACACGAGAATTCACAAGCAATTATCATTTCCCTCTATACTGGGCGCAGACTGATTCGAATAGATGTGCAGCCGGAGAAGTAACGGTTCGCATCTGTTGAATGTGCTGCTTGCAAAAGGTGGGAATTTTCCTCCTGTAAGCCCTATTTGGTGAGCTCCACCGGTAGGACGCGTTGGAAAGACATCAAGGAGATGCCTAAAAATGAAAAAGCCAGTAATCGAACCACAGACCGGTGACGCACCTGCGGACCTGGTAATTGAAGACATCATCGTTGGTGATGGAGCAGAAGCTACGCCAGGTGCTGTTGTTGAGGTTCACTATGTTGGAGTTGAGTTTGGCTCTAACCAGGAATTTGACTCTTCTTGGGACCGCGGACAGTCGATTGAATTCCCATTGAATGGTCTTATCGCTGGTTGGCAAGAAGGTATTCCGGGCATGCGTGTCGGCGGTCGCCGTCAGCTCACCATTCCGCCGGAGAAGGCTTATGGCCCAGCTGGCGGCGGTCACCCGCTATCGGGTCACACGCTCGTGTTTGTAATTGACTTGATTAACGTCAATTCCTAATCCACGCCGGAGTGAACAAAGCCAGTGATTATTGCCCACTAGGGCAGTGACCACTGGCTTTTGTCATGTCGCGGGTTATGGTTGCTGCCAGCACGTGTAAAAAACAGGCACAATGGGTTCTATGAGTGCATTGAATGATTCCGAACCTGTTCCGACGCGAGAGATAAACGACGATATTGAGATTCCCCAGATTGGTCTTGGCACTTATAAGTTGACGGGGCATGAGTGTGAAGCTACGGTTCGCCGCGCCATCGAGGTGGGGTACAGGCACTTTGATACAGCAGCGCTGTATGACAATGAGGAATCTGTAGGCAAGGCTCTCAACGCGGCGATGTCGGCTGGAGAAGTCGCTCGTGAGGAGTTGTTTGTTACAAGTAAGGTGTGGCATGACCACCAAGGCGCCGATAAAGTAGGCGCGGCTTACCAAGAGTCGTTGCGCAAGCTGAACTTGGATTATCTCGACCTTTATCTCATTCATTGGCCGTGGCCACAGGGTGGGAAATTCGTGGAGACCTTTGAGGCAATGGCGCGTTTGGAAGGAATGGGCCAGGTGCGAAGCATCGGAGTTGCCAACTTTTATGAGGAAGTTTTGCAAGAGCTTATCGATGCCACTGGCATCGTCCCTTCTGTTAATCAGGTAGAGCTGCACCCAATGTTCACGCAGCCTGGGCTGCGCGAATTTCATGAGCAACACGGAATTATTACAGAAGCGTGGTCGCCGTTGTTGCGCGGCAAAGTCCTGAACAATCCAGATATTAAGGCGATTGCTGCAGCGTTGGAGCGTACTCCCGGACAAGTTGTGTTGCGTTACTTGATACAGCTGGGGGTTGTTGTTATCCCGAAGACGTCCAATCCGAATCGGTTGGTGGAGAACTTCGCGGTGAAAGACTTCCGTCTGAGTCGTGATGATATGGATGTCATTGCTTCGCTGGATGGTCCACATGGTCGTCATTTCAAGGATCCGCGTGAGTTTCCTGGGGAAGAAGCCTAGAGAAGTTGGGAGAATATAAAGGACTTCCTCGCTAGTAATACGGGATGTTTCTTGCCAAAGCCGCTGGTAATTAACCAGCGGCTTTATGTGTTGTGGGTGCCCATAGTTTTCCCAGACCCTTGCTTTGTGTTGAAAGAAGATGATAGCGTCTTAGCACAACTATAGTGTGAGGAAAGACACTGTAGAGCTTTTTTGTAACCTATCTATCATTTGTCGGTCTTGTTCTAAGGAGTACTATCATGCCTTCAACTGGTACAGCACCTCCTCGCCGTCGGCAGCCCACGGCGGAAGAATTCAAAGCTATGCAGAAAAGCCCGCAGTTTATGGAATTGCGCGGCACATATCGGAGATTTGCATTCCCCATGACCTTGGCGTTTATGGTCTGGTACTTGTCCTACGTCGTTTTAGGCGTCTTTGCCCCGAACCTAATGTCTATTGAGGTATTCCCTGGCTGGAACGTTGCACTCATCTTTGGGTTATTGCAGTTTCTAACTACCTTCTTAATTACGTGGATTTACGTGCGTTACGCCAATAAGAACATTGAGCCGCGATCGGCCGCTATTCGTAGCGAGTTGGAAGGAGAATAATGATGAGTGCTCGATTCCTCGCCCAAGATGCGGCCGCAAATACAGGTAACCCCATTCTCAATATCTCGGTCTTTCTTCTCTTCTTGATTGTGACTATGTGGTTGGTGTTGCGAGCAGGAAAGACCACTAAACAAGCCGCAGACTTTTATACCGGTGGCGGCGCCTTTTCCGGCCGACAAAACGGACTGGCCATTTCAGGCGACTATTTGTCAGCGGCCTCCTTCCTCGGCATCGTGGGCGCAATTGCCCTAAACGGCTATGACGGCTTCTTATATTCCGTAGGTTTCTTCGTTGCCTGGCTGGTAGCGCTGATGTTGGTCGCCGAGCCGCTGCGCAACGTCGGACGCTTTACGATGGCCGACGTATTGTCTTTCCGGCTGCGCCAAAAGCCGGTACGCGTCGCTGCAGCCATTGCGACACTGTTCGTCTCATTGTTTTACCTCATCGCGCAAATGGCCGGTGCCGGTTCCTTGGTATCGGTGCTGCTGGACATTCATGAGTTCCGCTGGCAAGCAGTGGTCGTTGCAGTGGTAGGTGTCATCATGACCATTTACGTGCTGATAGGTGGAATGAAAGGAACTACCTACGTCCAGATGATCAAGGCTGTCTTGTTAGTAGGCGGCGTCTTGGCCATGTGTGTCTTGGTATTTGCTGCTATTCGAGGAGGGCTTAACACGCTATTCGAGGCGGCGATAGCTTCGCACGCTAATTCCCAAGCCATTGTGGAAGGTGGTTATCGCGCTGAGCAGATCATGGAGCCCGGTCTCAAATACGGGAAATCTTTGATTACAAAGCTTGATTTTGTCTCCCTCGGATTGGCATTGGTCTTAGGAACAGCTGGATTGCCACACGTTTTGATGCGTTTTTATACCGTTCCAACAGCGAAGGAAGCGCGACGTTCGGTCACTTGGGCGATTGTTATTATTGGTGCGTTCTATCTGATGACGCTGGTTTTGGGATATGCGGCAGCTGCTTTGGTAGGCCCTGACCGAATTTTGGCAGCTCCGGGTGGCGCCAATTCAGCGGCGCCACTGCTGGCGCTCGAATTGGGCGGTTCCATCTTTATGGCAGTGATTTCCGCGGTCGCATTCGCCACCGTCCTAGCGGTAGTCGCTGGACTCGCCATTACTGCGTCTGCTTCTATCGCTCACGATGTCTACGACGCCGTGTTGCGTGACGGCAAAGCATCTGAAGAAGAGCAGGTACGGGTGTCACATATTACCGTTGTAGTGCTTGGCGTTTTGTCCATTGTCTTAGGTATTTTGGCCATGACTCAAAACGTTGCGTTCTTGGTATCGCTGGCGTTTGCCATTGCGGCGTCGGCAAATCTGCCCACCATTTTGTACTCCCTGTTCTGGAGGAAGTTCAATACCACGGGTGCAGTTGCCTCCATTTATGGCGGTTTGATTTCATGTCTGCTCCTCATCTTCTTCTCTCCAGCAGTCTCTGGTAGCGCCAGCTCAATGGTTCCTAGTGCTGACTGGGCTATCTTCCCACTATCCTCGCCGGGCATTGTCTCAATTCCGTTCGCATTCTTGTGCGGATACATCGGCACGCTCATCGGCAAGCCTGATAACCTCGACGACCTTGCTGCAGAAATGGAAGTTCGCTCGTTGACTGGTGTGGGCGTAGAAGCTCCGGTCGACCACTAGATGTCTTTGGCAAGGAATCGCTTGCCGATGCACGCTCGCGCACTCGCTCTTTAACGGGGCGAGTGCGTTTTGTCGTGACCGTTTTGTATTATCTTTTTGTGACTAAAACTGCAACGGCCTCGAAGAAGCAGGGCTGGCTAAAAAACGCAGCCTTCGGCGCCATTGTCGTCGTCGCAATCGTGCTGACATGGATTGCTGCGCGTGCGTCTGCACCAGACCAAGCAGCGTATGCGAAATCTGTTTTCAGCAAAGTGGAAGCGCTAGAACTATCGACTGGAAAAGCGCCGTATCCAGTAACAGCGTCAGCTGCGCAATCGCGGCAGGAGGCAACAGAAGACGGAAGCGCAGGTGTTGCGCAGCAACTGGAGCAATTGCGCAGAATTGTTCCAAAAATATCTGACTCTCAGCAAACAGTTGTTAATGACAAGGCTGATTCAGCAGAGGTCACCAACCACAGTGATGTAGGCGCGACTCAGCTAACCTATATTCGGCTCAATGACGGCATGCACATGGGCACCAGCAATGAAAGAATGTCGCGGGCGGCATTGTCCTTGTCCAAGTTATTTATTGCTTATTATGTGCTGGAATATGGCTCAACAGAAGAAGCATTCGCGGCGTTGGAAATGCTCACGGATTCCAACGATGCCACTGCCGAGCGCCTCTTTGCGAAGTATCCCGAAAGTATTGATGCGGTAGCGAAAGAGTTTGATCTCATCTCCACCAGCTCGAATGGCTACTGGGGGCAGTCTGTGACCTCGTCCTATGACGTGGCAACGTTTATTGCACAGCTAATTGAAAAGTCTCCTGAGCACCCCATCTTGGTATCGATGTCTTTTGCAACTGAAAAGGCTCAAGATGGGTATAACCAAAACTTCGGTACTGCCCGACTGAGCAATGTGCTGGGCACAAAGTGGGGCTGGAGCAATGACCGTGACGTCCATTCCTCGGTGTCTTTTGGCGCAAACTTTGTGGTTGCTGCCTCGGTGAATGGAACCGCTGAGGAGCTAACTAAGTTTGTTCGCAACCAGGTTACAGCAGACAATCTGCGCGCGGCGACCACTCGGTTCCTCGATGAACGTGATGCCCGCCGCCAAGCTCACCGTCAAACCACTACGGGTGAGTAAAACCGGTTAACGTTTGAGCAAGTTGCGTTGCCTGGTTCACCTGCTCAGGTGTGATGTGGGAGCTGAGCTGATCAAGCTGTGGGACGCCTGTCGATGACCCCGTGAGCAAACCATCGAGGTTAACACCTGGGATAACCGGAGTTCCTGCGGCTGGATTACGCGGTGCACTGGGTGCCGCCGGAGGAGCAGCAGGTGCGTTGGGCGCGCTTTTTTGGCCTGGAATCCACTGGCCCCAGTCCTGAGCGTAGAGATTATTGATGTCTACAACAACACCATCGATGGTACGTTGCTGGTTTTGTGGCAACTGATGAATGGTGGTGCGGGGATGGATTTTTCCACCGGAGCCCCAGTTGTGCATCCAGAAGAAAGAACCAATGCCATCGCGTACACACCAGTCAATGACGTTGTAATTGCCGTACACGCCGGTTGCATATCCTGCTGCCGTTAAAGCTGTTTGGAACGCTTGCAGGTAGGGGCGGATGAGGGAGGTATATTCCGCAGATGTGGGGTTGTCATCAATAGCCACATAGATAGGGCGTCCGGTAGGACCACCCGCTGCACGGTGAATTGAGATAGCTTGTGGGGCGTGAACCGCAGCGCCGGCGGCACCCTGCTTCCAGTCAGCGGTTTCTGCACGCCCGAACTGGTATACCGACGCCGTGGCAAGACCTTGAGAAGCAAGCGACTTTGTTTCGTTGAGAGTGACCGGCTTGCCCACCATCCAATTCGCGCCGGGGCGCCGCTGTGAAACATAACGTACAGCACCTTTGTGGCCTGCAGCGCGGATGGCAGCGGCACTGGGAACACCAGCGGCGTAATCAATCACAGTTCCCACGATGGGCCCAAGTGCGTGGGCCGTGGATGACGTCGCCATTGCAACTACTCCGGCCAAGCTACCTGCGGCAACAGTTGCTGCACTGGCTTTTAATACAGTGCGGCGAGAAATGGCGCTAGAGGATGGAGAAAGCGGAGAGGTGGTCACGGTGGCTCCTAAAGCTACAACGAGAAGAAAAGCTAACTAGTTTAACTCCTGTCACTTTAGTAACAATTCTTGTGTGTCATTGGGAGCACGCGCGGATAGCGGCCGAAAAGGGCGGAAGCAGCCGTTACTGGACGATGAAAGGTAGTGTTAGGCCGACGAGAAGAGTGGCGATGATCAAAGCGGCAAATAACTTCCCTTGCCAAGTGGCAAAATTAAGGGTCATTCCTACGCCGAATCTTTTTTCTACGACCACGGCTGGGTCTTGGGGGTTGTAGTAGAACATGCCCCACTTGAAATACTGGTCATTGTCGGGGCTTTCACTTGCCCCACGTGACGGTCCACTGTGGTGGGTTAAAGCTTCAGCCCGCGCAGTCTCTTTGCGGACGAGTACAAGTGTGATGACTATCCCGCCAATTGCTCCTAGTAATAAGAGTGTTAAGGCACCTTTGATGAGGTGGTTGAACTCGGGCAGTGGTCCAACTATTTGCAGGGTGGTG
>JAXFXA010000016.1:0-14863 GCA_034091885.1 Corynebacterium sp. | reverse complement strand
GTCTGGACGATGACGGTGGAGATGCCGGTGGCATCGGCAAGCTCTTGAGCGATATCCCGAGAATCTGCTGGGCGTTGTGGGAACACATCGACAACTGCGATTGCATGGTCTTCGGCTAGATGAGCAGCAATTGATTGGTTGAGCTGGGGGTCATCGGCAAGCCCTGGATTAGAAAAAGCCACACGATCTTGCTGGAGTTGGGCGGAAAGATCGGAAATATCCGTACCGTCAGGAATCACTGGAAATCTACCCTTTCCCCATTGTCAAAATGTAGGAGCTGAAAGCGCCTTGGTGTCTCTATTGTGGTTTATTTTCGGCTCGCGGTTGCTGCGCCGCGCGGAAAGTGCTCAAAATGGGGCATAAAATAGGATGGGCGTACTGTTATACTGGCGGCAGTGGTCAGTTTTGCTCACTATGATGAGTAGAGGACCAAAAGTTCTGTAAAGACCTCGCACACTACTCTCAACTACAAGGAATGGAGCTCCCTGTGACTGAAAGCTTAAACTCCTTTGATGCCAAGAAGACCCTTGACGTCAATGGCAAGGAATATACCTACTTCGATCTGAAAGCAGTCGAAGGATTGGCAAAGCTGCCATATTCATTGAAAGTGTTGGCTGAAAACCAGCTTCGCTTCGAAGACGGTAAGAATGTGACCGTGGAACACATCAAGGCTTTGGCCAACTGGGATCCACAGGCTGATCCAGATACTGAGATTCAGTTCACTCCTGCCCGTGTGTTGATGCAGGACTTTACGGGTGTTCCTTGCGTTGTCGACTTAGCGACCATGCGCGAAGCGATTTCTGCCCTTGGCGGTTCCCCCGATCAGGTCAACCCCCTCAACCCAGCAGAGATGGTCATTGACCACTCCGTTATTACTGAAGCTTTTGGCTCCGAAGAAGCTTTGGAAAAGAACGTTGAGATTGAGTACCAGCGCAATGAAGAGCGCTACCAGTTCTTACGCTGGGGTTCCGAGAATTTCTCCAACTTCAAGGTTGTGCCACCAGGAACCGGCATTGTTCACCAAGTAAATATTGAATACTTGTCTCGCGTCGTTTTTGACAATGACGGAGTAGCCTACCCGGATACTTGTATTGGTACAGACTCTCACACCACCATGGAAAACGGTCTGGGCATTCTTGGCTGGGGCGTTGGCGGTATTGAGGCTGAGGCTGCCATGCTGGGACAACCGGTGTCCATGCTGATTCCTCGTGTCGTTGGATTCAAGCTCACTGGTGAGATCCCTGCTGGTGTTACAGCAACCGACGTCGTCTTGACCATTACTGAGATGCTTCGCCAGCACGGTGTGGTTCAGAAGTTTGTTGAGTTCTACGGAAATGGTGTGAAGTCTATTCCGTTGGCAAACCGTGCAACCATCGGCAACATGTCTCCTGAATTTGGCTCAACTGCTGCCATTTTCCCAATTGATGAGGAGACAATTAACTACCTGCACCTCACTGGTCGTCCACAAGAACAGATCGACCGCGTAGAAGCCTACGCAAAGGCTCAGGGCATGTGGTTGGAGCAAGATGCACCTGAGGCAGAGTACTCGGAGTATCTAGAACTTGATCTGGGTACCGTCGTACCGTCCATTGCTGGACCAAAGCGTCCACAGGACCGGATCTTGCTTTCTGAGGCAAAAGAGCAGTTCCGTAAGGACTTGGGCAACTACACCACCGATGAAGTCTGCGTTGATGAAAAGTCGGTAGCTGCCAAGCGTATGGCAAGTGAAGGCGGTACCGTCGCAGGTGAATCCGACGATGTCACCGGTGGACTCAACGTTTCCCGTGAAGGACACGGTGAATCGGCTGCCAAGGGAGCTGAAGGTCGCCCTTCGCACCCAGTGATTGTCGAGTCTCCATCTGGCGGAGAATACACCTTGGATCACGGCATGGTGGCAATTGCTTCAATCACGTCGTGTACCAACACATCCAATCCTTCCGTGATGGTTGGTGCCGGTTTGATTGCCCGAAAAGCAGCCGAAAAGGGCCTCACGTCCAAGCCGTGGGTAAAGACCATTTGCGCACCGGGTTCCCAGGTAGTGGACGGTTATTTCCGTCGTGCGGACCTCTGGAAAGATTTGGAAGCCCTAGGCTTCTACCTATCCGGATTTGGTTGCACCTCCTGTATCGGCAACTCGGGTCCATTGCCAGATGAAGTTTCAGCCGCTATCAATGACCATGATTTGGCGGCCACCGCAGTGTTGTCCGGAAACCGTAACTTTGAAGGTCGCATCTCCCCTGACGTGAAGATGAACTACTTGGCTTCGCCAATCATGGTCATCGCTTACGCTATCGCAGGTACCATGGACTTCGATTTCGAGTCTCAGCCACTGGGACAGGACAAAGACGGCAACGACGTCTTCTTGAAGGACATTTGGCCTTCTACTGAGGAAATTGAAGAGACTATCGCTTCGGCTATTTCCCGCGAGCTTTATGAAGCTGACTACGCAGATGTATTCAAAGGCGATGAAGCATGGCGTTCCTTGGATGTTCCCGCTGGTGAAACCTTTGAGTGGGATGAGGACTCCACCTACATCCGCAAGGCTCCTTACTTCGAAGGAATGCAGCCAGAACCTGAAGAGGTCTCTGATATCACTGGTGCGCGAGTTCTTGTGAAGTTGGGCGACTCTGTCACCACTGACCACATCTCCCCTGCGTCTGCAATTAAACCAGGTACACCAGCAGCCCAGTACTTGGATGAGCACGGTGTTGAGCGTGTGGACTATAACTCGCTGGGTTCCCGTCGCGGAAACCACGAGGTGATGGTTCGCGGTACCTTCGCCAATATTCGTTTGGCTAATCAGCTTGTCGATGTTTCCGGTGGTTACACCCGCGACTTCACCCAAGAAGACGGCCCACAGGCGTTTATTTATGACGCAGCAGTCAACTACCAAGAGGCCGGCATTCCACTTGTCGTGCTAGGCGGAAAGGAATACGGCTCTGGTTCTTCCCGCGACTGGGCTGCAAAGGGAACCAACCTTTTGGGTGTCAAGGCCGTTATTGTTGAATCATTTGAGCGCATTCACCGCTCTAACCTCATTGGCATGGGTGTTATGCCGTTGCAGTTCCCTGCCGGTGAATCCCATGAATCTCTGGGACTAGACGGCACTGAAACCTTTGATATTGAAGGCATCACGGCCCTCAATGACGGTGAGATTCCTAAGACTGTCAAGGTGACCGCAACCAAGGAGTCCGGCGAGACCGTCGAGTTTGACGCCACCGTACGTATTGATACGCCAGGTGAAGCAGAGTACTACCGTCACGGTGGTATTTTGCAATACGTTTTGCGTCAGATGGTCAAGTCATAGCACGTCCTCGTAAACCCCGAAAGGCTTAAGTTCCACTCGTGGACAAGGCCCGACCGCGTTCGTTCGCGGTCACGGTGTTAATGAGAACAGAATCGAGCGGGGTTCCTAACCATTTTGTGGTTAAGAATCCCGCTTCTGTCTTTGAAGTTATTTCCCAATCGCACCATTTGTTGAGGTAACTATGCCAATTATCAGCGACAGCGAACTAAACCGCCGCCGACAAGACATTTTGATTGGTGCCCGGCGGGCGTTTGCGAAGTACGGATACGAAGGCGCCACTGTGCGCATTCTGGAAGAAGCAACGGGAAAATCACGCGGCGCTATTTTCCACCACTTCGGGGACAAAGAGTCACTGTTCCTAGCCTTGGCCCGCGAGGACTTTTCCCGCCAAGCTGAGATCGTGGCTAGTCGTGGACTGGTCGATGTCATGCGTGAGATGCTGCATCAGCCGGAAAAACATGATTGGTTAACTACGAGGTTGGAGATTACCTCGTTGCGACGAACTGACAGCTCTTTTCGCGCGCGATGGGACGACCAACAGCAGGTATTGGACGAAGCCGTGAGAAAGCGCGTGATAATGAGCCTAGATATCCACGATGATCGTGAGCTTGATGCGTTGGTTACATATTTGCAGACCTTTATGGAAGGCTTTATCTCTAGATTGGCGCTGGGCCAAACCGCTGGTCTGGACAAAGCCCTCGATATCGTCGAATTGTCATTGCGCCGTCTGTGACCGCCTAGCCTACGAAACGGTTGAGATTACGTGGACGCCGCCCGCGCGATTAACTCTGCGGGCGGCCAGTTTACCTCGTTGACCGTGGCGTAGCCCGCCACGGTTTCCATAAACTGGGGGTCATGGCACGTGATTATCACCTCAGCCCCGGAATTAACTCCTTCGGCGATAAGCCAGTGCAGTATGGGTAGGTCCCCTGCTGTGACATGGGTATTTGGCTCATCGAGGATGATTACTGAACGGCCTTGACTGATGACCGATGCCACTTGCACCAGCCGGAGTTTTGATGGCGAAAGATCCAAAGGGTGCTCGTCGAGTTCAATACCGAGCGTCTCTGCGAGCACGTTGCGCAAATGCTGTGCGGTGACAAATGACCGGACCGTGGAGTCAATTACTTGATCTTTGGGATCTTGTAGTGCCAAAGAAGTGGTCTGTTGCGGAAAAACACCACCATCCAGTCCGGCAAGTTTTCGCAATAGCGTAGTTTTGCCTATACCATTTTCGCCGCGCAACCAAGTCACGGGCTTTCCTATAGTCTGTGCCGGTAAATCGCAGCCGGTTGCTGTTTCCCACCGTGCGTCATAACGATGTGAAAGAACCGTGGTGTTGAGCTGCTTGAGTTTAGCGATGACTAAATCTTGTGACGCAGAGTCCAATCCGGCGAGTGGTTCGTAAACCACGAGAGAATCGGGATTCGTAATTGCAAGGCACGCAAGCGCAAGTCGCCGCGTTTGCCCACCGGAAAGCTGTGCTGGGTGCTTTTCTGCACAGTGGAGCAGGTCAAATGCCGTGAGGTATTCGTTGCATAGGCGCTGCATGTCGTTGGCAGGCATGCCTTGATGCTCAAGACCCATGGCTAGCTCTTCAATCACTGTTTCTCGAAGCAGCGATACCTGAATGTCGACTGCCCCGAGGCGTTCTGAAAGCTCGGTTAAGTCCTCAGCAATTATTTGAATAACCATAAAACTGTTCCTATGACCACTGCGATTCGGAAAGCTTTCTCAGCTCTTCTATCCGGAACTGGCCTCAATAGCGTCCGCTTACCAGGGCGATCAAACCCTAAGGCAGCCAGTGCCGCGCCGCGCTCGGTGCCTTGCACGATGAGCTTGGCGATGACAGGGATAGCCAATTGATGTCGTTTTAGCGGACGTCCTGCAAGAAAATTTGCATCATTGATTTTGTCGACGGCACGGCGGCCCTCGGGAAGAAACTGCAACGCTGTGCCGACGATGAAGGCCACTTTGTATCCCACCCACGAAGTTTGTAGCCATTTGGCTACGTCGACCACATTTGTCATAGTCACTGCAGCCAAAATACAACCCATGAGAGCTGCGAATCGGACTGTCAATATACCTGCCGTTGTCAGCCCGTCAGCGGTAAGAAATGGAGCAATGGGTTGGTGCCCGTAAGGCGCGTGGATGAGCACCATCGATAGCGCAGTGGGAAAACTCAACCCCAGCGTCGCGGCGGGCATCATCCACGATCTACTAGTAACAAACGCTAGTGTCATGGCAACAAGGAGTATGCCGAGTGAAACTTGCCATTTTTCTTTAACAATGACGACAATAACGGCGCAAAAAGCCGCCAAGAAAACCGTGGACGGATGTAGGGTTAGCCGCTTCTGGGCCGCGAAGCTATTATCAGGGGATTTCTTATCCGAAAGTGGCCGTGTCACGGTGAGACTGAGACTGAGACTGGGTGGGTGCAAATACTTTTCGTGGAAGTGCCTTGACCGCTGCAAAGACCACCAGCATTACTATCGCCTTGTCGAGTGGATCTGAGATGAAGGATTGCAAGGTTACAGAAGCGATCAGTGAATTTCCAAGCTCGCGGAAGAGAGATACCAAAGCTCCCGTGCCCAAACCGGCGGTTCCGCCGTACACGAATGCAGCAACAGGTGCGGCAAGCATGCCGGTGATAAGTCCGATTCCGATACCACTAATCAATGCTTTCCAGAGTGCGGTGAGCGCACCCTTCTTAAAAGCCCAGCCTGCGAGGTAACCTGTTGCAGCCGAAACCGCGGCAAAAGGTAATGCTGCTGGAGTCATGAGACCCCAGACAACTGAGGACAAGGTACCGGTTGCTAGCCCTGCCATCGGACCAGCCAACGCGGCAACGAGGACGGTTCCCACGGAATCCAAATACAGTGGCAGACCTATACTGCCCACAAACTGACCGATAACGATATTGAGCACCAAAGCCACTGGGATCAGTGCTATGGTGCGTGCAGGAAGCGCAGGAATAGTTCCCGCTAGGAGCAAAACCGCGCCGAGCAGATATCCACCGAGGGTGATGAGAGCTTCAGTCGAGCCAGCGACAGAGTCCCAGTCAGTAGGTCGAACTAGAACCAAATAAATCCAGGTTGCGGCAACAATGAGTGCGCCGGCAACGCGAGAGATGAGCATAGTTTCTCCAAACAATGAAAATTCTCCGCAGCGGAAAACACCAAAGAACTGCGGATATGTGAGCGAAAGTCCCTATGTCACCTCGGGAGCTGCGCTAGAGTATAGCAGTCCTTCCGGATATTACTGGGCAAGCACTGCGCATACACGCAGTAGCTCTGAATGAGCGGCAGACATCTCCACAGCAGTCACCAGATGGCAATTTCTATCGTCGGTCTCCCAGTGATTACGCAGGTCAGCAACGCTTGTCCCCCGCATCAATGAACTGTCAGCTTCGATATCGACCATGGTGTCGATGGTGCGGACGGCATCGGCAGGCAAAGCCCCTACTGCGACCATTGCGGTCAAGGCATCATGGATTTGGGCTTGGTAGCCTTCACCATTTTTCTCATGGAATTCAAAATAGAACTGCAGCAGCGGCGGAATTGCTGCTGCTAGTGGATGCCCACCTAGTGTCTCAATCAACGCGTCCATTGTCTGTGGAGTTATCAAAAATTGCTCTGTAACTCCGAGTGAGCACAAGGTAGCAGGAGGAAAAAGTCCACTTTGCTTATCGATGCCCGCCGCAGCAAAGAAATCCTGTGCTGCGTGCGGGTCAACCCAAAAATTCCATTCTGCAGTTGGCGTCGTATTTCCACGGTAGTTTATTGCCCCGCCCATAACTGTGACGGCTGCAAATGATGCATCGGCAGCAATACTGCGTTTCCCGTCAACAACCTCGTGATAGTAGTGGGCGGCATTGGTCAGCGGACCGGTGACAAGTAAGTGAACATTGTCGGATTTACGCAACGCGGCGTCCCAAATGTCCTGCCACGTGGGCGAAGGAGAGACACGGTTGTGCTCATAGTCAACAGGTGGCACTTCTAGATACCCTAATCCCGAAGGGCCATGCGTCTCGGGTGTCGTAATGAGCGGAACCTCTAGCGGCGCGGGCAGACCAGGCGCGACAGGGACGTCTGTAAGTCCACAGTTATCCAAAATCCAGCGTGCGTTTGCTGTGGTATGTGAGATATCGACGTTGCCTGCAGTAGTGGTCACACCCGCTAAAGTGATCTCCCCTGCCTTGTGTAATCCAGCTAGGTAGATTAACGCTATGGCGTCATCAATGCCGGGATCGCAATCAATAATGACTGTAGGTTTCATGGGATTTCGTTCCTTTGCAAGGCGCGCTGACTGTTGGCTCGTGAAGGTACAAACAAGGTAAATGTGGAACTTACGCTTGGTCAATATCTGGGTTTATACCGGCTACCGTATATGATGAAATGCATGTTTGCCATCATGACCGTTACCGGTGCCGATAGCACCGGCATCATTGCCGCTGTATCCACCGCACTCGCTGAAAATAAAGTCAATATTGTCGATGTTTCCCAGACTTTGATGTCTGGCTACTTCACGATGATCTTGCGTGTTGAGTTCGACGAGTCGAAGACTTCCCTTGCAGACCTGCAAGAATCACTAAAACCTGTAGAAGAAAAGACTGGGCAGGTTATCCGACTTCAGTCTGAAGCTCTTTTTCGTGCGATGAATGAGATCTAAGACCAATGACAATTAACTCTTTGCGAATTCTCGATACGATCGAGATGATTGACAAGTATCGTCTGGATATCCGCACCGTGACTATGGGTATTTCCTTGTTGGGATGTACTCGTACGACGATGGCAGAGACTTGCGATGCTATTTATGACCGTGTGACCACCCAAGCACAACGCTTGGTTTCTGTGTGTGAGGACATTGAAGCTGAGCTTGGTATCCCGATTGTAAACAAGCGCATTGCTGTAACTCCTGTAGCGCTCGTTGTCGCCGGTGTCGATGGAGATCCCGTTGATGCTGCCAAGGCTTTGGATCGTGCGGGTAAGGAAGTCGGCGTCAACTTCGTTGGCGGCTACTCCGCACTGGTCGAAAAGGGTGCTACTACCGCGGAAAAGAAGCTTATTCGCTCCATTCCGGAAGCGCTCACTGTCACTGACGTTGTCTGTTCGTCAGTAAACATTGCGAGCTCCCGTGCCGGAATCAACATGAATGCGGCCGCACAAATGGGTCGCGTGATTAAGGAAGCAGCGGAACTGACGAAGGACCGCTCATCCATCGCGTGTGCCAAGCTCGTGGTTTTTGCTAACTCTGTTGGCGATAACCCATTCATGGCCGGTGCTTTCCACGGCATCGAAGAACCAGACTGCGTAGTTTCTGTTGGCGTTTCTGGCCCTGGTGTGGTTGACCGCGCAATCGGCTCACTGGAAGGCGCAACCTTGGACCAGGTTGCAGAGGAAATCAAGAAGGCAGCGTTTAAGATCACTCGTGCTGGTCAGCTCGTTGGAAACATGGCTGCTGAGCGCCTCGGTGTTCCTTTCGGCATCGTTGACCTTTCTTTGGCGCCTACAGCTGAGCTGGGAGACTCCGTTGCTCATATCCTTGAGCACATGGGTCTGGACCAAGTAGGAACCCACGGCACTACTGCTGCACTTGCGCTGCTCAACGACGCCGTCAAGAAGGGCGGCATGATGGCTTGTTCCCGCGTGGGTGGTTTGTCAGGTTCGTTCATTCCTGTTTCCGAAGACAAGGGCATGATTGACGCTGTCCGCGCAGGTTCCATTTCTATGGATAAGCTCGAAGCGATGACTTCTATCTGCTCGGTTGGCTTCGATATGATTGCATTGCCTGGAGACACCAGCGCTGAAACTATCGCCGGCATGATTGCTGATGAGGCAGCGATTGGCGTGATGAACCACAAGACCACCGCTGTTCGCGTTATCCCTGTTCCGGGGAAGACGGTTGGTGAGGAAGTCAATTTCGGTGGCTTGCTCGGTTATGCACCAATTATTCCCGTAAACACTGTAGGTAACTCCACGTTCATCTCCCGTGGTGGATTCATTCCTGCACCAGTACATGGTTTCCGCAACTAACTAGTATGCGCAACAGACTCTGGCGCCTTCTTTCTCTTTCACAAGGAAGAAGGCGCCAGAGTTTTACTATTACAATTCCTGCAAAATCAATGTGTGCGCAGGCCCAAGCGAAGTCTTAAGCCAGTTCGACGATCTCCATGTACTCGTCGTTCCAGAGGTCTTCATCACCATCGGGCATGATAATGACTCGCTCTGGGTTCAGAGCTTTGACTGCACCTGGATCGTGCGTAACCAGCACGACAGCGCCGGTATACGTACCGAGGGCATCTAGCACCTGCTCACGAGAAATGGGATCCAAGTTATTTGTTGGCTCGTCGAGCAATAAAACATTCGCTCTAGATGAAACCAGTGTAGCCAGTGACAAACGGGTCTTTTCACCGCCAGAAAGTGTTCCTGCTGGTTGTTCTAATTTATCGCCGGCAAACATGAAGGCCCCCAAAAGACCACGGAGGTCTTGCTGTCCTGCATCCGGGCATGCAGCGATTGTGTTTTCCCAGACTGATTTGTCGGGGTCGATATTGTCATGTTCTTGGGCAAAATAGCCAATACGCAATCCATGACCGCTGACAATACCGCCTTCACCATCGGTTCTTTCCACACCGGCTAAGAGCTTGAGCAGAGTGGTCTTACCTGCACCGTTGTAGCCCAAGACCACAACGCGTGAGCCTTTATCAATAGCTAGATCGACACCTGCAAATACTTCCAATGACCCATACATTTTGGTTAATCCCTTGGCAAACATTGGAGTCTTACCGCATGGGGCAGGTTCAGGGAACTTGATGTTGGCAACTTTGTCGGCCACGCGGACATCGTCAAGCTGATTCATCATGCGCTCTGCGCGGGCAAGCATTTGCTTAGCTGCCGATGCCTTCGTCGCCTTCGCCCCCAGCTTTGCCGCCTGCTTGTGCAATGCTGCTGCCTTCTTTTCTGCGTTCGCGCGTTCTCTGCGGCGACGAGCTTCATCAGTTGCGCGGGCATCCAGATACTTTTTGTATCCCATATTGTAGATATCGGCCTCTGCGCGTACTGCATCGAGGAACCAGATCTTATTGCACACTGCCTCTAGCAACTCCACGTCGTGGGAGATCATGATGAGGCCGCCCTCATGCTTGGACAAAAACGACCGCAACCACGTAATCGAGTCAGCATCGAGGTGGTTGGTGGGTTCGTCGAGAAGTAGCGTGGTTTGCGACTTTCCAGATCCCGCAGTGGCTGCAAACAAGATTTGAGCTAGCTCCACACGGCGGCGTTGGCCACCGGAAAGGGTGTTGAGTTTTTGATCTAAAACGCGCTGTGGGAGACCGAGATTATCGCAGATCTGGGCGCATTCAGCGTCGGCCTCGTAGCCGCCGAGAGCATCAAAACGCTCTTCGAGCTTGGAATACTTAGAGATAGCGCGATTGCGTTTAACCTCATCGTCTTCGGTTTCCATAATGGATTGCGCTTTATCCATCGACCGCTTAATCTCATCCAATCCGCGGGCGGAAAGAACGCGTTCGCGCGCTGTTTGTTCAATATTGCCCTCGCGGGAATCCTGGGGAAGGTAACCAATGGGACCAGAAGAAATGACTTTACCGCCATAGGGCGATGTCTCCCCTGCCAGAATTCGCATAGTAGTCGTTTTACCCGCACCATTTCGGCCAATGAGCCCGATACGGTCACCAGGCTGCACACGCAAATGCTGACCTGGTGCGTCTAAGAGCGTACGGGCACCGACACGGACTTCAAGATCTTGGGTAACAATCACGAGCGTTAAGTCTACAACCTTTTTTAAAAAGCCAAACTTCGAGGTTGGACCCGCAAAGAACTAGGCTAAACGGAGAAACCGAGTGCTTGCAGCTGCTCGCGACCTTCTTCAGTAATCATGTTCGGACCCCATGGTGGCATCCATACCCAGTTTAAAACGACCTCATCTGCAACTTTGTTGCCCACTATGGCGGCTTCGACTTGCTCCTCGAGGACATCGGTAAGCGGACAAGCAGGCGATGTCAACGTCATATTGATATGCGCAGCGTTGCCCTCGAACCAGATATCGTAGACTAACCCGAGGTCAACTACGTTGATCCCCAACTCGGGGTCAATGACATCCCGCATATACTCGGTAGCGTCGAATGCCTTTGCAATCTGTTCCTCAGTTTGCTCCGGCCGAGGCGCAGGTGCAGTTGATTTATCTTCGCCTGCAGGGTTATCGGTCTCGGTCATTAGTTTTTCTCCAGACTATTTAGTGCATCGGCTAAGGCCGCTTGAAATGCTTTCCATCCGAGCAGAGCACATTTAACGCGTGCAGGGTATTTAGCCACTCCCGCAAAAGCAACGCCGTCACCGATGAGGTCTTCATCGCCATCTTCTTTGCCGCGCGAGGTCACCATCTTTTCAAACTCAGCTAGCTTGGCAGAGACTTCATCAAGCCGCTTTCCGATGATTTCCTCCGCCATCACGGAAATAGACGCTTGCGAGATGGAGCACCCGATTGCTTCATAAGAAACATCTTCGATGCGTTCGCCATCGGCGCTTAGCTGCACGCGCAGAGTGATTTCGTCCCCGCAGGAGGGATTGACATGATGAACTTCGGCCTGAAATGGCTCGCGCAGGCCTTTAAACTGCGGATTTTTGTAGTGGTCTAAAATGACCTCTTGGTACATTGCATCGAGCATTTACACCACTCCAAAAAACTTCTGTGCAGCCCGAATAGCTTCCACCAAAGCATCAACTTCTTCACGGGTGTTGTACAAGTAGAAACTAGCCCGCGCAGTCGATTGTGCGCCTACGGCGCGGTGGATAGGCCAAGCACAGTGGTGCCCGACACGAATGGCCACCCCATGATCATCGAGTACTTGGCCAAGATCGTGCGGGTGAATTCCTGCAACGTCGAAACTAAGCGCCGCTCCCCTGTTTTCAGCCGTCGTAGGGCCAATAATGCGCAGCCCATCAATTTCCTGCAGCTTGTCTAACGCATAGCTGGTCAGCTCAACTTCATGCGCACGAATGTTGTCCATTCCGAGCTCACGCAAAAACCGTACCGCGGCACCAAGACCAATTACTTGGCTGGTCATCTGCGTTCCAGCTTCAAAACGCTGCGGAGGAGCCGCGTAAGAAGAAACCTCCATTTCGACGACTTCAATCATTGAACCGCCGGTGAGAAATGGCGGTAACTTGGCTAAATGCTCAGCCTTGCCATAGAGCACGCCCACTCCAGAAGGACCGCACATTTTGTGTCCCGAAAAGGCCGCAAAATCTACATCGAGAGCGTGGAAGTCAACTGGCATATGTGGCACTGACTGGCATGCGTCCAAGACCACGAGTGCATTCACTGCGCGTGCACGCGATACAAGTTCGGCAACGTCGGCGACGGCACCGGTGACGTTGGATTGGTGTGTGAAAGCAACTACCTTCACGGACTCATCCAACTCCAGTGAGTCCATGTCAATACGACCGTCGGAAGTCGCTTTATACCATTTCAGTGTTGCCCCAGTACGACGCGCCAGTTCTTGCCAGGGAACCAAATTAGCGTGATGCTCTAACTCAGTTACCACAATGGTGTCTGCAGCCGTGACTTGAAGGTCATCTGCGCGGTCATCGCCGAGAATGAAAGCTACTTCATTAAGCGCCTCAGTAGCGTTTTTGGTAAACGCAATCTCGTGTTCCTCAGCACCAACGAATGATGCAATTTCTTCACGAGCTGTTTCATAGGCATCAGTTGCCTGTTCAGCTAATTGATACGCGCCACGGTGGACAGGTGCAAAAGTCTGCAGCACGAAATTCTGCTCTGCTTCCCATACCGGCAGCGGGCGCTGTGAGGTTGCCCCAGAGTCTAAATAGACGAGGGGCTTACCATCACGGACGGTGCTACTGAGAATCGGAAATTTCGCGCGTACTTCTTCAACGTTGTACATAAAATTCAATCAATTCAATGGAACCGACAAGGGCGCGGCTTTACAGGAACTTCTCGTAGCCGGATTCTTCAAGCTGGTCTGCAAGTTCCGCGTCACCAGTGGTGATGATCTTGCCGTCAGCAAACACGTGGACGAAATCAGGTACAACGTAGTTCAAGATTCGCTTATAGTGCGTGATCATCAAAATGCCGCCATTTGTTTCATCCTTGTAGCGGTTAATTCCCTCTGATACGATGCGCAGCGCATCCACGTCCAAACCGGAGTCAGTTTCATCCATGATGGCGAACTTAGGCTTGAGCAAATCCAGTTGCATAACTTCGTGACGCTTCTTTTCACCGCCAGAGAAGCCTTCGTTGACTCCGCGCGCAGCAAAGGACTTATCAATCTGCAAACGCTCACGGGCAGCCGTGAGTTCCTTGTTCCACTCACGCAATTTCGGAGCTTCACCGCGGACAGCTGCCACTGCTGAACGCATGAATTGGCTCACCTTGACACCGGCGACTTCGGTTGGGTATTGCATCGCTAGGAATACACCGGCGCGTGCTCGTTCATCAACTTCCATCTCCAGGATGTTTTCTCCATCGAGAAGAATCTCGCCCTTCGTGACCTCATACCGTGGATGTCCTGCAATGACATACGACAGCGTGGATTTACCAGAGCCGTTAGGACCCATGATGGCATGGATCTCACCTGAGTTGATGGTCAGATTAACGCCTTTAAGAATCTCCTTTGGCTCTTCGCCTTCTTGAGACGGCAAAACTTGGGCATGAAGGTTCTTAATTTCTAGGGTTGACATAAGAAAAGCGCTCGTTTCCTTTAGTGAAGATAGTGGCTGGCTGAAAATTTTAGATGGTTAAGCGTTGATTCTGGCAAGCTCATCATTGACACGCGATTCCAGATCGTCGCGGAGTGACTCCACTGGAATACGGTTGATGACTTCGTTGAAGAAGCCGCGAATGATGAGACGACGAGCTTCGTCTGCTGGAATACCGCGGGACTGCAGATAGAAAAGCTCAATGTCATCAAATCGACCCACCGTTGCAGCATGTCCTGCGCCAGCGATGTCACCGGTTTCAATTTCCAAGTTAGGAATAGCGTCGGCGCGAGCGCCATCGGTCAAAATGAGATTATTGTTCGTCTCATAGGTATCGGTGCCCTGCGCTCCTGAGCGAATGAGAACATCGCCAACCCAGCAAGTCCGAGCCTCACTGTCTTTGCTGCCTTGCAGCGCACCCTTGTACAGTACGTTGGACCGACAATTGGGCACGGAATGATCGACTAGTAGGCGGTTTTCGAAGTACTGGCCCGAATCTGCAAAGTAGACTCCGAGCATCTCGGCGTCAGCGCCTGGAGCTGTGAAATTGACCCGCGGGAAGATGCGGACGATCTCGCCGCCAAAGGAAGCTACGTTGTGGCGCAATACGGAATCGCGTCCCAGAGTCGCAACTTGATTGGAGAGGTGAACCGCGTCGTTATTCCAATCTGTGTCCACGATGACGGTTGCGCGGGCGCCATCGGCAAGCATGAAGCCGACGTTATCCGCATGGGTGCCCGACCCAATGTACTTAATAATGATCGTGGCCTCTGCGTTGCTTCCAACGTCAAAGGTAGTTGCGCCCATAGAGACG
>JAXFXA010000015.1:0-3081 GCA_034091885.1 Corynebacterium sp. | reverse complement strand
GCCGCTTGCTCACCCCGCACGCAGCCTTGCCTAAAGATCACGTCCTTTTAGAAGACGAACAAGCACACGAACTTCCGGCTATTTATCCGTGGGCACTAAATATCTCTGTGCGATAGATCCAGACGTGGTTGCACATGGGAGATTCAGCGAATGAGTGCCTGGGCGATTTTTTGCCCGGCACGGTGAAATTGCTCCTCTAGGGTGTCAGCTGCAGGAAGCTCGATTGCTGTCACAGGGGAGGGCAGGCGAGCCGCTAGCCTTGTAACTTCCTCGTGGTCTACTTTGCCTGCAACGATAAACAGCTCGGCCGGAAGGGTAGCTGCTATGTCTGAAAGAGTGCCTACGACTTTGCCAGTTATGGACTGGGCATCGAAAGCGCCTTCGCCGGTGACAATGATGTTGCGGTCATCGGTAGGTGGCAAAAGCTCGCGGATGCCTAACTGTTCGCACATATATTCCGCACCGGAGACGATTCGGATATGATCTTCATTTCCCCATAACGAGGCAGACAACCAGGTCAAGGCGATGGGAACACCTCCGGCGGCCCCGAAAAATGTGCGGGAAGGGTCGGTGCCAGTGACATCGCAAAGCTGTAACAAAGCGCCAGTAAGCAAAGCAATGTCTTGTCCTTGGGCTCCTTTTTGTGGTCCATACAGCGCTGCTGCGTGCTGTGGAGGGCACTTAGTGTCGGCTAGCAACGTAAAGTCTAAGGCAGCTGCCTTAATATTGAGTTGGGCTAAGTCAATTTCGTGTAGATTTACCAAAGGTGCACCTCCCTTGGGTAGGGCGTAGCCACGATTGTCGTGTCCATTAGCCCCGAGCGCGGTAAGTATTCCCATGCCTCCATCAACTGTCGCACTACCACCAAGACCTAGGACGATATGAGCGGCGCCGCGTGCCTGTGCATCGGCAATGAGTACGCCAGTGCCATAGGTGTCTGCATGCTTTGGATCACCTACCTGTGTGGCTGGTAACCCTGATGCGGCAGCTACATCTATATAAGCAGTGGAATCTTTGAGGTAGTAACGGGCCGACGATAATCTGCCGTAGGCATCCGTTGTGGGAAGTTCTATGCATTCAGCGCCACCGGCATGCTGGGCTAAGAGGAAAGAAGTACCCTCGCCGCCATCGGCAAGCGGGCAAATGGTGAGGGATTGTTCACACAAATCGCCCTGGTGCGCATTACTGTGCTGAGGGGCTTTGTCCCACCCAGCACGCAAGCCGCGAGCAATCTGGTAAGCAGCTTCGGTGGCTGTAGCTGTACCTTTGAATGAATCCGGAGCAACGAGGATAGCCATGACAGAAAGTATAGCTAGCTATTTTATTCTGTTAATTGAGTAGATTTCATGTGTGCATTCTGGGGTGATTTCTGGCAAATCGTTTGCGTTATCGTTCGATAGGGAGAAAACTATGGGTGGAAATTTACCGCTTTAAAAGCATGGAAAAGGAAAATTCATGAGCGTTGATCAACAGATCTCCGAGTACTATGACAAGCTGCTCAAGCGCAATGCAGGTGAACCTGAGTTTCACCAGGCAGTATCTGAAGTTCTTGATTCCCTCAAGATCGTTTTGGGCAAGGACCCACACTACGCAGATTACGGTCTAGTTGAGCGCCTGTGTGAGCCAGAGCGTCAGCTCATCTTCCGTGTTCCATGGACCGACGATAACGGTGACATCCAGGTAAACCGTGGTTTCCGTGTCCAGTTCAACTCCGCACTTGGCCCATACAAGGGTGGTCTGCGTTTCCACCCATCCGTTAACTTGGGCATTATCAAGTTCTTGGGCTTTGAGCAGATCTTCAAGAACTCTTTGACCGGCTTGCCTATTGGTGGCGGTAAGGGTGGTTCCGACTTCGATCCTAAGGGTAAGTCCGAAGGCGAAGTCATGCGCTTCTGCCAGTCTTTCATGACCGAGTTGCACCGACACATCGGTGAGTACCGCGACGTTCCAGCTGGCGATATCGGAGTAGGCGGCCGTGAGATCGGTTTCCTCTTCGGTCAGTACCGTCGTCTTGCTAACCAGCATGAATCTGGTGTTTTGACCGGTAAGGGCTTGACCTGGGGCGGTTCCTTGGTACGCACCGAGGCTACTGGTTACGGCACTGTCTACCTCACCGCAGAAATGATGAAGAAGCACGGTGAATCCCTCGATGGTGCAAAGGTTATCGTTTCTGGTTCCGGAAACGTTGCCATCTATGCTGCCGCTAAGGCACAAGAATTGGGTGCCACTGTTGTAGCAATGTCTGACTCTTCCGGATACATCAAGACTCCAGAAGGCGTAGACATTGAGTTGCTCAAGGACGTTAAAGAAGTTCGTCGTGAACGCATTTCTGCTTACGCAAAGGAAGCAGGAGTGGAGTTCATCGAAGGTGGCAACATTTGGGAAGTAGCCGCTGATGTGGCTTTGCCATGTGCAACCCAAAACGAGCTCAACGGAGAATCTGCTCAAAAGCTAATCGATAACGGCGTCCGCTACGTTGCTGAGGGCGCAAACATGCCTTCTACTCCAGAAGCAGTTCATCTCTTCCAGAACTCCAAGATTGCTTTTGCCCCCGGTAAAGCAGCTAACGCCGGTGGTGTGGCAACTTCTGCACTGGAGATGCAGCAAAATGCTTCGCGTGACTCTTGGGACTTCGAGTACACCGATAAGCGCCTGCACGAGATCATGACCCGTATCTTCAACAACATGTCGCAGACTGCTGCGGAATACGACCGTGAAGATGACTACGTTGCTGGCGCTAACATCGCCGGTTTCAAGAAGGTTGCAGATGCCATGTTGGCTCAAGGCGTTATCTAACTAACTGCCTTCTACAAGTACCCACCGCGGCCACGTTGCCGGGTGGGTACTTTTCATGTCCGGCTCGAAACAAGATGAGGTTGTGAAGGGATTGTGCAGTTAGGGAAAGCTCTATGCTCCCTGATAAACGGCCTGACATCAGCTTTGTAGGCGTGGGAGATTACTGCATTTTCCATCTTCCATTAGGATCGTCATTATGTACCGCGTATTTGAAGCCATGGATCAGCTGGTCAACCACTTGGAGCGAGCAACGGGTGTGCCGATGACATCTAATTGTATGGTTCC
>JAXFXA010000014.1:0-8329 GCA_034091885.1 Corynebacterium sp. | reverse complement strand
CGCACTGCCGCAGACAGCTTGCGGGGAACGAAGTTTTTTGCGGAGCCGCTTGTCGATGAAGAAGATGACGGATTCTATGACCACGAGCTGGAGGGGCTGCGCGTTTACGTCGATGGGAAAGACATCGGTGAGGTTAGTGGAATTACCCACGGGCCTACGCAATCGTTGCTAGAGCTCAAGCTAACGGGTGGCAAGGAAGCACTGGTGCCGTTTGTCGAGGAAATTGTGCCAGAGATTGACATAGAAGCAGGCATTGTCATCGTGACTCCACCCGAGGGGTTGTTGGAGCTGTGAGGATAGATGTACTCACCATTTTTCCGGCGTACCTAGAGCCATTACGTCATGCCCTGTTAGGTAAAGCGATTGAGCAAAGGCGCCTGAGCGTTGGCGTGCATGACTTGCGTGCCTGGGCGACGGATGGACACAAGTCTGTCGATGATTCCCCGTTTGGCGGAGGCCCCGGTATGGTCATGAAACCAGAGGTGTGGGGTCCCGCATTAGATGCTGTCGCGGAGCTGCGCGCAGACGGTGTGGAACTGGATTCAGCGCTGCCGCATTTAGAGCGTCCGCGCCATGATGAGATTGCAGGTCTTGACCACGACGCTGAAACTGCGGACGCTGACAAGCCATTGCTCATCGTTCCTACTCCGGCTGGTAAACCGTTTACGCAAGCCGATGCTCGCGAATGGTCGAAGGAATCCCATATCGTGTTCGCGTGCGGGCGCTATGAGGGAATTGATCAACGCGTTGTTGATGACGCAGCGAATCGCTACCGAGTGCGCGAGGTATCCATAGGGGACTATGTTCTTATCGGTGGTGAGGTGGCTGTTTTAGTCATCGCGGAGGCTGTAGTTCGCCTAATCCCCGGTGTCTTAGGAAATAAGCGATCCCATGAGGAAGACTCGTTTTCTGACGGGCTTTTGGAAGGCCCAAGTTATACCAAGCCACGTGTCTGGCGGGACTTGGAAGTTCCTGAGGTATTGACCTCGGGCAACCACGGGCTGGTAGATAAATGGCGTCGGGAGCAATCTTTATTGCGTACTTTGCAGCGCCGCCCAGAACTGTTAGATGCTGGTGAATTGTCTGTTGCTGATCGTGAATTCTTGCTGGAGCATGGATGGGCATCAGCGTAGATATTTCTGTGCCGGTACAACCATCGTAGTTGACACACATTGTAGATTTACTATCGCGTACCACGATGGATGTCACGGTAAAAAGCATTGTCTATGAAGTTGTCCTTGCTGATGTTCGCACAGCTTACAATCTGCGCGCGCCTAGGAAAAGACGTAGAGACTGCTAACATTGACACAATGATTGCAGCGACCATTGCGAAAGAGATTAATGTTGCCGCCGGACAAATAGAAGCCGCGCTGAAACTGCTGGCAGAAGGCAATACAGTGCCGTTTATTGCCCGTTATCGCAAGGAAGCAACATCTGGGTTAGATGATTCGCAACTGCGCATTATTGAGCAGCGGGCAACATACTTGCGTGAATTGCAAGAGCGCAAGGAAGCCATTTTGGCGGCGATTGCATCGGAAGGCAAGCTTGACGATGCCCTCAAGGCCGAGATCCTCGCTGTTGACACCAAAGCTCGCTTGGAGGATTTATACCTGCCGTTTAAAAAGCGGCGCAAGACGAAGGCAGATATCGCCCGCGAGGCCGGACTGGACAAGCTTTGCGATGCCCTCATATCCACCCCAGCCGCGGATCCCGAGCTACTGGCGGCAGACTATGTGAGCGAAGGATTCCCCGATACCAAGAAGGCACTAGAAGGTGCTCGGGCCATCTTGATTGATCGCTTTGCACTGGACGCAGACCTCGTGGGGGCGGTGCGTGAGGCAATGTTTGACCGCGGGCAATTGAAAGCCTCCGTTGTAGACGGCAAAGAAGCGGATGGTGCGAAGTACAAAGACTATTTTGATTTCGCTGAAGATTTTAAGTCTTTGCCCTCGCACCGCATTTTGGCTCTGTTCCGCGGGGAGACAGAAGGAGTTTTGCGCCTAGAACTAGATGCCGGCGACGATGAGTTCTATGAGGGGCTCATCGCTCGTAGCTTTGGTCTAGATACTTCCTCGGCGTGGATTGCGCAGGCAGTACGATGGGGATGGCGGACCAAGCTCTATATTTCCTCTGGGCTCGACGTGCGTATGAGATTGAAAGAAATCGCAGAGCAGGGAGCCCTGAGAGTTTTTGCCGCCAACCTAAAAGACGTCTTGCTTGCGGCACCTGCGGGACAACGGGCCACGTTGGGTCTCGATCCTGGATACCGCAACGGTGTGAAGTGCGCGGTTATCAGCTCCACCGGCAAGGTTTTAGATACTGCAATTGTCTATCCACACCAGCCACAAAATCAGTGGGATGCGGCCAAACACGCGTTGAGCCAGCTGTGCGCGACTCATCGAGTGGATTTGCTTGCAATTGGTAACGGAACTGCTTCGCGGGAGACCGAAAAATTAGCGCGGGAAGTAGCAGACCTTATTGCTGCTGCCGGTGGTACTCGGCCCACCCCCGTAGTCGTGAGCGAATCTGGTGCCTCGGTTTATTCGGCCTCAGAACGTGCAGCAGAAGAGTTTCCGGACATGGACGTTTCACTTCGCGGTGCAGTCTCGATTGCTCGACGCTTGCAAGATCCGTTGGCAGAGTTGGTCAAAATTGATCCGAAGGCCATCGGTGTTGGCCAATACCAGCACGATGTTAACCAAACTGCTCTGGCCCGCACACTGGATGGCGTAGTAGAAGACGCAGTCAATGGCGTCGGTGTGGATGTCAACACCGCCTCGGTACCGCTTTTGGAGCGCGTAGCAGGCGTGACCGCATCGATTGCTGAGAATATTGTTGCCTACCGCGACGAGCATGGCCAGTTTTCAACGCGTAAAGAGCTCAAGAAAGTGCCACGGCTCGGGCCAAAGGCGTTTGAACAAGCCGCAGGGTTCTTGCGCATTTCTGGCGGTAAGGATCCACTGGATGCATCGGCAGTTCACCCAGAGTCATATCCAGTTGTGGCTAGGATCTCCCAGGCCACGGGCGTTGATGTGGATAATCTCATTGGCAATACGGCAGTGCTGTCCAAGCTGCGTCCCACTGACTTCGCCGATGATGTCTTTGGAATCCCCACTGTGACTGACATTATCGCTGAGTTAGACAAACCAGGACGCGATCCACGCCCCGAGTTTGTGACTGCGACCTTCAAGGAAGGCGTCAACAAGATTTCAGATCTTTCTCAGGGCATGATTTTGGAAGGAACTGTTACCAATGTCGCTGCATTCGGGGCGTTTGTGGATATTGGAGTTCATCAGGATGGACTTGTACATGTTTCCGCGTTGTCTCATAAATTCGTCTCAGACCCACGTGAAGTCGTGAGATCGGGCCAGATAGTAAAGGTGAAGGTCCTCGATGTAGACGTTCCTCGGAAGAGAATCAGCTTGACGCTGCGCCTTGATGATGAACCTAGTGCCGCTAAGCGCACCCAGGAAAGTAAATCCGGTTCACAAAAAGGGAATCAGGAAAGAAAGCCACGCCGCAGAAGTGAACCCAAAGAACGTCGCGCCGGTGGTGCGATGGCTGATGCCTTAAAGAATGCAGGATTTAGCTTCTAGCTCACTCCTGATTTAGACTTTTGTGCTAGTAGAACCGCACAATGCTCACAAAGGACTTCAATATGAAATTGACTTTTGCTGCCCTCGCAGCCATCGTCGTCCTTGCGTTGACAGGAATTGGTACGGGCGTTTATCTATTGAGCCACGAAGAGACGATCGGTACCATGGAGTATGTTGAACTAACTTCTTCGGATCCGATCAGCATAAATACGTCCGGCACACTTGAGTCTGCGCGCACAGTAGCGTTGAGCACGTCACTTTCTACGCTTGTTGAGCGAGTAGACGTGAAATTTGGCCAGCAGGTCAAGGCAAATGACCTACTCGGTGTACTCGATACCTCTGCGGTAGAACGTCAACTCAGTTTAGAGGAAGCCCGTCACGCTGAGAGCGCTGCGGCGTCTTTGGGACAGATCCAAGCTACGCAGCGCGAGCTGAATAATCTCAATGAGATGGTTAACTCGGGCTTGCATCCAGAACTAAGTGGAACTGCCCAGGCCCAGCAGTCTGCGGCTTTGGCATATAAACAGGCTCAGGAAGCATTTGAACGTGCCCGGGATATGTCCAGGGATGCCAATAGCCCTGCTCTTGTGCAGCGGGATAATGCAGTATCGCAAGCACGAACGCGCTATGCCACCGCGGCTATCGATGCAGCCCGTGCCGGCATTGTCGTAATAACCAACGTTGGACAGCGGGTGCAGCAGATGACCCAAATAGATCGCGAGCGCCGCCAGATTAGTGAAACTGATGATCCTGCAATGCGTGAGGTTTTGGAAAAATCTATTGCGGATCGCGAACGTGCAATTCGTGAATATGACTCCGCAACCATCGATGGCGGGGTTTCAGGATTAACCACGGTAGCGTCTGTTCAAGAAGCAGCCCGCAATGTGGAAAATGCACAGCGAGCCTATGAGTATTCCTTGGCGGAAGTCGATTCTAATCTGGCAAATCTGCAAAAAGAGGTCGATCGCACCTTCTTGGCCCAAACGAATGCAAGTGTCGCCGCAGAGCGCGGTCGGGTCGCAGTACGTCAGCAACAAGAAGTTTTAGGTGGAGCAATTGAAGATAAAGTACGCTCCGCTCAAGCGCTGAGTAATACCCAAGATGTGGCTGCAGACCAATTACGTATGGACATTGGTCAGGCAGAAATTCGTTCACCCATTGATGGCGTTGTATCTGGGATACGAGCCGCAGAAGGCGAACCCACGGCAGGCAAACTTTTTGAGATCTCTGATCCCTCCCGCCTTGTCATTCGTACTACAGTGAGCGAAACAGACTTGGTGCGTATGACGACAGATTCGCGGGTGGAATTTACCACCCCGGCGACAGGGGAGACCGTGTTCCACGGCAAGGTGACGTTCATTTCCAGCGTTCCTGCTCCTCAAAAGGATCAGACTCAAGTGACATATCCAGTGGATATAGAAGTCACTGGCAAGACTGACAAGCTTCGCTTAGGTGCTACTGCCCGTGCACGGATTATCGTCGAAGACTCTGCTCCCGACCTCATTGTGTTACCGACTGCGGTGTATGAGTCAGATGGAAAGAGCTATGTTTTGATCATCGACGACAATGTGGTGACCCCCGTAGAAGTGCAAGCGGCGCGGAAAGATTACGGCATTGCAATTACCGGCGTGTCCGAGGGAACGTTGGTTCTTAATGACGCAGCAAAATACCGCGATAAAATCGGTGAAACTGTGCAGGTAGAACGCCTATGAGTCGCGTCATTGATATGACGGGGATTGTCAAGACGTATAACATTGACACGCCCAATGAACTCACAGTTTTGCACGGCATTGATTTCCATGTGAACTATGGCGAGTTTGTTTCCATCGTAGGTTCCTCAGGATCAGGTAAATCCACGATGATGAATATCATCGGTTTATTGGACAGACCCACGGAGGGGAAGTACTTACTTAGCGGAACTGATACCGCAGGGTTAAAAGATGATGCGCAAGCTTTATTTCGCAGTCAGCACATTGGTTTTGTCTTTCAAAACTTTAACTTGATTTCGCGCATTTCCGCGCTGAAGAATGTTGAAATTGCCTTGATGTATGCAGGCGTTCCTGCGAAAGAACGGCGCGAGCATGCAGGCGAGCTAATGGCCCAAGTTGGTATGGACAATCGCGGCAATCACTTGCCATCGGAGTTATCCGGCGGACAAAAGCAAAGGGTCGCAATCGCGCGTGCGTTGGCCAATAATCCAGACATTATTTTGGCGGACGAACCAACAGGTGCGTTGGACACCCACACGGGACGGTTGGTTATGGATCTGTTTCATGAACTCCATGAGCAGGGGCGCACTATTGTGTTTATTACTCACAACCCGGAATTGGCCCAGGAAACCTCGCGTATTGTGCAGATGTCGGACGGGGTAATTCTATGAGTATTGCCGAAGCTTTATCGCTTGCTTTAAGCAATTTGCGCACCTCAAAACTTCGCAGTGCTTTGACTCTGCTCGGCGTGATAATTGGTATCGCTTCAGTTATTGCAATCGTGACCATGGCAGCGGCTCTTCGCACACAAACGTTGTCTGGTTTTTCTTCTTTGGGCGCAACAGATTATTGGGTCCAGGTGCAAAAACGACCAACAATTGAGCAGCTTGACGCAGCAGGTGGCGACGACAACTACACCTTTACTGACATGATTGATGATCCCCATGCCGGCCTCACACCGCAAATGTTGGATGATTTGAAGACCTATATGGGAAGTGACATCCAAGGGGTGATAATTGGGGATAAGCAGCAGTTTCCCGCCCGAGTAAATAACGGTGGTCGGGCAATTAAGATGGGGGTGCAAACCGTCAATGCCAATTTCTTTACCATGCGAAATGTCGACATTACATATGGTCGGGCTTTTTCGGAGGATGAGGCACGGTGGGGTAGGCCGGTTGTAGTCATTCCAACGCAGCTTGTCGATGCCCTCTTCAACGGCAACCCAGGCCTCGCCTTAGGTTCCACAATTTCAGTTGAAACTCAAGCTGCGTATGTGGATTTCAAGATCGTTGGAATTGAAGATAATTCAACACGTGGGCTCATGTACGGTGAAAGCCCAGAGGCAATGATATTTGTACCGTATTTCTTCCTCTCCACTTTTGAACACCGTTTGGAAAGCATTCCTGATGTCGCCGTGAGAGGCAGTGGTGAGGTAGATAGCCAAGAGATGCTCACGCGACTGCAAAGGTTCTTCGACCAGCGTTATGCCGCAAACTCCGAGTTTCGAGTCAAAGTGCATGATTCCAGCTCAGACTTAGTTATTCTGAACCAGGTAATGTCGTCTATCAGCATCGCCATTGCAGGTATTGCAGGAATATCACTCCTCGTCGGCGGTATTGGTGTCATGAACATCATGCTAATTACCGTCACCGAACGCACCCGCGAAATTGGGGTGCGTAAGGCACTCGGGGCGACACGACGCGACATTCGAATACAATTCCTCATCGAAGCGATGGTTGTCTGTTTCGTCGGCGGCATCTTGGGCATCCTCGTAGGATCAGCAGTGGGTATCATTGGCTTCTATGTCATTGGCGTGGTTGTACTACCTCCAGTAATAGGCATAATGGCTTCATTGCTGTTTTGCTTGGCAATCGGACTATTCTTCGGCTGGTACCCAGCCAATCGCGCTGCAAAACTCGATCCAATCGAAGCACTTCGTTATGAATAAGTCATTTTCCAAAAATGGTGAACGGGTCCGTTGCCTTTGCCAACACTGAGTTCATCGGCATGACGGAGCGCTCCATTTATCCACTCAGTTGACCACCGGAGAGCAGTAATAACACTTTCGCCTGCCCCCAATCTGGTAGCCAACGCTGATGACAACGAGCATCCAGTTCCGTGGGAGTTTTTAGTATCAACTCGGGGATTGACAATAGCTGTTATTGAATCAGGGGTAACCACTGCATTATTTGCCTCGCTGCCAGATAAATGACCACCCTTTACAATCACAGTATTGCCGTGCTGCTGGGCAAAGTACTGTGCATCTGCGCATGCGGCGTCAAACGAACTGCGGACCGGACGCTCACACAATACCGCCAACTCTGCCAAGTTTGGGGTGATGACTCCTACCGCAGCACACAGATCACGTGGCTGAAACTGCTGCTTCATCGAGTAGCCGGTCCCCAGAAGTCGCTATCATGACGGGATCGAGAACAACCGGAATCCCGAACGGGAGCCAATCGCGTACAACGTCAATGATCTCGCTGGTACCCAGCATGCCTATTTTGAGAGCATCGATAGTGACGTCATCGCTAACTGAATTGAGTTGCTCTTCAAGAAACGATGCAGGGGGAGTGTGCACAGATCGTACCCCGCACGTATTTTGTGCAACGAGCGAGGTAATGACAGACATTGCGTAACCACCCGCAGCCGAAATTGATTTGATATCCGCCTGAGCACCCGCACCTCCAGTAGGGTCAGTACCAGCAATGGAAAGAACTCTCGGTATCACTTCATTCGCCTTTCCCACTCATCTATGCCACCAGGAAATGACTGCAGACAAATCCCCGCTTCCCTCGCGGAGGATGCGAATTTTTCCACCACCTGTGCGCTGCGAACTCCAGCTGCACATAAAACGACGATGGAATCAGACTGGGGTGCCGCTTGGCTGAGATCTGAAAACGACTTAAGCTCGCTCATCGGCAAACGCAAGGTATCAGCAGGAGAGGGGCCTTCATGGTATTCCCGAATGTCAATGACGGTGGCTCCTTGTGAAATAGCTTCGCATACCTGCTCGACGTCCTC
>JAXFXA010000013.1:0-27913 GCA_034091885.1 Corynebacterium sp. | reverse complement strand
CAGCTTGGGTGGGCAGCACAGAACCTTGCGCGAAGTGGGGAATTGTTCTCCATACAAGAGCTGATGAACCAAGTTGCTTTTGACCATGCGGATGCCGGGTGGACAGGACAAATGCATGAAGTGTTGGCAGTTCCACGACCCGATGCCAGCTACGGTGTGTTGAGCTTTATCCCGCCGCTAGTTGCTGTGGGGCCATCGCTCATGGGTTTGGCCAACGCAGTAACTACAACCCAATACTCGCAGGTGGTAGATGCAGCGAGTGCGTGGATGAACATCTCAAATCAAGTAAAGACGTTCGTCGCGGATGTGCGGGGAGTGGCGGGGTCGTTGCGTGGGGCATCGGCAAGCGAAGCAACTGATGCAGCCGCCAGCGTCCTAGACAGGTTGGCGGCAACGGGCGATCAATTCGCAGCGAATGCGGACTACTTCGCGGGGAAAAACACGCTTTTCTCACCGCAAATGCAGCTTGCTGGCATGGCAATACAAGCAGACGCGGCAATCGCGCAGACAATACTACATCCCGCGGCACGCGCAGCATTTGAACAAGCTGCACTTGCAAAACACCAGGTTGGACTCCAAGGTGTGGTCAGTCAGTACCTACCTGTGCCTATGCGGCTTATAGATCCGCGGCCGGCGGGAAGCCAGGAAGGAACCGAAGCAGGCTTTGGTTCGGTCAATGGTAGCGGGGAACGCTATGATACCGCTGGAGTGCAATGGCCGAAAGAGCTGGTAGACATGGTCAGCGAAGGCGTAGCCGGTCCAGGATCTTTCCGCGTAGTCGACGGACAGCTCGAAGCTGTAAACCGAATCTCACCGAAGGTCGTAGACGCAGTGAACCACGCCGTGGAACAACGTGCACAGTCGCTCTACGGCAACGGAGGGATGGAACGGTTTATTCAATCGATTCAGCCACAAGACGCGTTGACTAAAGCAGCGTCGGTGCTGCAAACAGGCTCCCCACACACGACTGCGGTTGTCCCTAGCGGAATGGGATGGGGAACAACGGCAGCGGGCACAGGTGTCAACAACCTCGGTCACAGTGTTGGAGGTGCTGCAAACCCAACAAACTGGGGAGGATTTGGCGGGGGAATGGTACCACAAACAAGTGCTGCATCGGGGATGAGCGGACTCCGTGGCGGGGCCAATGCTTTAAGCGGTCTGAGCACCAATGCGGGTCAACAAGGAAGTTTGGGCCGGATGGGGTCTAGCGGTGGTTTGAGTGGCGCCGTAGGCGCGCCGGGGAATGCAGGTGCCTCTAGTTTCGGGCGAATCCCTAGCGGAGCGCGCGGGGTTGGCGCAGGTATTGGCGGTTTAGGATCCGGCGGTGCAATGGGTACAGGCTCAGGCTCAGGCACAGGAGCAGGTGCTGGGTCAGTTACCACTTCAGGGGTCAACGGCAGCGGTGCTGGTGGAGTTGGCGGGCAACAACGGGGTTCTGGACCGATGATGTCCCCTGGCGCAGCGGCAGGCAACGGGGCTGGTGCCAAGGATAAGAAAATCAGGGCTGTGACCAGCAAAGTCGAGCTCGATGACAATCGCAGGGCGTTGTTAGGTGAGCCACGCGCTGTTGTCCCTGGTGTGATCGGGAATTGGGTGCGCGAAGACTAATCCGCTTTAGTGCAACGTAGATTCCGGTAGGCGTTCTGGGCTCGATGTACGTCTACAAATGGTGGCGGGGTGGCTGCGATAACGGCACGCTCCACCTCGCCACTAAGCGGCGGAAGTGGGAGGAAATCGGTCGAAAGAAGAGCCAACCCCAGGGTGTTCTCGTCTAGCCGTGTGGTCACCTGTACCCATTTGCGCACAACAGGCATGGCTGCCACCAGAAGTCGTAGCTGCTTAGCGATGTCTGCTTTAACACAAGGACGAACCAAGGGGAAAATGCCGTGAGTGAGACCGAATTGGCGCAGCCGGAGTACTTCTTTTTGGAAGGGAAGTCTATTGAGAAAGGGATCTGCCCAAGCCCATGTGAAGATGCCTTCACGGACTGTTGCGACGATGAGTGCTGGTATTTCGGTGCTAGCGGAATCGCCTAGTGTGACGCGGCCAGTGGCGCTATTCCACGTGGGCATGGCGCGTTTGGGAAAAGAATGATCGAAAAACCATGCGTATTCCACTGCGAGGTGATGGGCATCGGCGATTACATCGGCAACGGAACGAGGGCGAGGTGAGTGCGTGACGCTAGCACTTGTCTGCGGCCCAAGCACTACTGGCGCGGGTTGCGTGGTCTTTGGCGTAATAGGCTGAAAATCAACGATGGTTCCTGCCGCAAAGATAAAGGAGTCGCCGGTAGTGAGTGTGAGATGGGCATCGCCAAGCTCATACGGCGTGGAGGCATATGACCAGCCGAGACCGCGAAAGCAAGCAAAGCTTTCTACCGCGCGCCGCTCATCGACTGCTAGCTGATTGGACTGGACCGCGTTGAGCAGTGCTTCTTGCAGCGTGACGGCGGTGCTGGGGCGGTAATGCGGCAGTGAACTTACTATTGGATGGTCCCAGTCCACGGCAATGACAAAAGTAGTCTGGACCTGGGCGCTATGTGGGTCGGCAATGGTATCGGCAGCAGGGGCAAGAAGTAGCTTGTTACCACCTACAAGGGTACGGGCGGCTTGGAGGAGTTCTGGAGTGTAGGCGGTGGTTTCCTGTAGCTCAGAAACATTTAGCCCTGCAGTTGCTGTTGTGGTCCAAATCCATTGGCCGCCGGTGATACTGGCAATGCGACGTCCAGGCAAAGTCCCTGTGCCGTCTTGGGTGTTGACGGCTACCGCAACGGGGCAATCTGGCGCAAGGACGTTATCGTTGTCGGCGCTCCAGTCTGCAGCGGAGAAATCAAACGCGGTGTGGTTGATCGTATGCGCAGGCGGCCACGCGGCGTCCACGGCGGCGGCGAGGAGCCAACCGTCAGAGATGACATCGGAAAGCGAAGTTGGTGCAGACAAATTCATGACGTAGTTAGCTTACCGCGCGTTCATAAGCAGCGACTAAGGCCTTCGTGGATTCCAACCATGAGTACTGTTCAGCCTCTTTACGTGCGGCTTGGCCCATCGTGGCACGCTGCATGGGATTGCTCAGTAAATCCGAAATGGCGGCAGCCCAGTCTTCATCAGTGCCGTCGACGGGAATGAGTGTTCCCGTGCGCCCGTGATCAATGACAAAAGGAATTCCGCCCGCACGGGTGCCTACGACTGGGACACCTGAAGCAAAGGACTCTAAGGCGACAAGCCCTAGCGTCTCCGTCGCAGAAGGAAAAACGAATACATCCGTGGAAGCAAACGCCGCAGCAAGTTCTGCGCCTGTGAGATAGCCCGTAAAAGTAGTGAACTCAGGGTTGAATTGCTTGCGTAAGGCATCCAAGTAAGGCCCACCGCCCACAATGCCAAGGCGTGCTGTGGGATGGGACTTACGCACGAGTGCCATGACATTGTTTAGGCGTTCTAAGTCTTTTTCTTTGGAAATCCGCCCGATGTAGCTCACCAGTAGGTCTTGCGGATGACCACCGCTGAGTACATCGCGTGCTGCGGTAGAGGCTTTACTCGGGTGGTACCCAACAGTATCTACGGCCTTGGGCCACAGTGTCAGGTTGCGAATCCCCATGTGAGTTGCTTGCGTAATCATCGGGTCGGAGGTGCACAAATTAATGCGTGCCTTGTTATGGAGAAAACGAATCGCTGACTCGGTCAATGGGCGAGTCCACCCAATACCGAGTGCATCGACGTAGTCGGGAACATTAGTGTGATAGCTGGCCACGAGAGGCAGCGCTTCCCGCTGAGCGGCATAAACACCCAAGGCTGCTGACCAAATGGGATTGACAACATGGACGAGGTCGGCATCAAACTCACGTAGCTTGCGCATAAAACCCAACCACGGAAGGGCGAACTTGATTTCGGGGTATACCGGCCACAATGAGACGGAAGGCAGCTTCACCACCTGGAATCCCGCAAACGATTCTGGAGGGTTCCCTGGTGCGAAAATCAATACCTCATGGCCAAGGTCAGCTAGCTGCTCCAACGTGCAGGTCAAACGTGTGACTACGCCGTCAATTTTAGGTAGGAAAACCTCAGTAAAAAGGGCAATGCGCACGGTAAAACTGTCCTGATTTCAGAAAGCGGGAAAGGGGCGGCAAATAAGGAGACGTCAAAAGCCAAAGCAGGGAAGCGTTGGCCTTAGTTTGAGCTGGCTACTACCTCGGGGATTCCGGCTGCCTGGTCGCAGGTCCACAGCGATTTCGCGGGAATCTTGTCCAAATCCACACGATCGGCGTACTTGCGGGCAACGTCTTCGACTTCATGCAGAAGGCCTTCAGACAAGGTAGTGGGCTGCAAACCAAGTTCGAGGAACGTGTCATTGTGTACAAAAAGTTCGTTCTCCGCGGACTCTTTCCGCGGGTTGGGAACGTAAGCCACAGCGGCACCAGATATTTTGGCTACTAATTCCGCTAGGTCTCGAACGCGGTGGGTTTCAGTCATTTGGTTGATGATTTTAACGCGTTCACCTGCAGCTGGAGGATTGGTGAGGGCTAGTTCGACGCAGCGCACCATGTCGCGGATATGGATAAAGGCACGGGTTTGACCACCTGTTCCGTGCACGGTGAGAGGATAACCAATGCCGGCTTGGATGAGGAAGCGGTTGAGCACAGTGCCGTAGTCGCCGTCGTAGTCGAAGCGGTTGATGAGACGATCGTCTTTGCACGTCTGGTCGGTGTGAGTTCCCCAGATAATTCCCTGATGTAGGTCAGTGATGCGCAGCTCGTCATTCTTTGTATAGTACGCAAAAAGATGCTGGTCAAGGACCTTTGTCATATGGTAGACGGAGCCAGGGTTGGACGGGTACAAAATGGATTGCTCGACGGTATCTCCTTCAGGCAATTGAACGTGGACGTCGAGGTATCCTTCCGGAATCTTCATTCCCGCGGTGCCGTATCCATAAACGCCCATGGTTCCAAGGTGTACGACGTGGATGTCCTGTCCAGATTCCACAATTGCCGCAAGCAAGTTATGTGTGGCGTTGATGTTGTTATCCACGGTGTAGCGTTTGGTGCGCGATGTCTTCATTGAATAAGGTGCAGCGCGCTGCTCAGCAAAGTGCACCACAGCGTCAGGCTGCCAGTTATTGAGAAAGCTAAGAAGTGCATCGTAGTCTTGGGCGACATCGATATTGTGGAAGTCAATTTTCTTCTTGGTTACTTCCTCCCACGCAGCAATTCGCTTGTCGATGCCCACGATGGGTGTCAGGGAGTTTGCCCCCAATTCCTCATCAATGGCACGCCGAGAGAGATTGTCGATGATTGCAACTTTGTGCCCTTGATCTGATAGATACAACGATGCAGGCCAGCCACAAAATCCGTCGCCACCAAGAATCGCTACTTTCACTAAAATCTCCCAACGCTCGGTAAAAACATCGACAAGCTAATTCCTATGCACACCTTTTGTGCCCACTGGATGCTGCACACCGAATGCGCGCAGCGTATCTTCTGTTGAAGCAGAAGATAGCCTTGGAATGACATTACCGGGCATGGCTTAACTTTGCTTGCTGAGAAGACTCTATTGCCTGGAAAGACCTGTTTGATGCTGCGTTTTCCAGTACAACTGAGACAGAGAGTTAGGGGAAGCGTTGGGCTCAAAGGTAGACTAGCCTGCATGTTTTATGCAGTGAGCTTTGCGATGCTTGACTCCGTCAACGCCCTTCTCATCGGCGTCATCGTGGCCCTGGGGGTTATGCTTCCGCGCGACAAATACAAAGCCGTGGTACCGCTGCTTATTGCGGGTGATTGGCTGGGTGTGTTTGCGCTCGCAGTGGTCTCCACCTTGGTTTTTTACCAACTGCGCGACTATGTCCAGGCATTCCTCAATTCCCCGTTGTTGGGGATTTTGCTCATCATTTTGGGTCTAGCTGCGATTGTTATGACGTGGCGCTCAGCTCCAGGGCAATCCAACCCACTTGTGGAAAAAATGCTGCAGCCATTACAAAACCCAAGTGCTAAGACATTTGGGATGGGGCTTATTCTAGGCGTGGCGCAGTCAATTACCTCAGGCCCCTTCTTTGCAGGGCTGTTGCACTTAGTAGCAGGAGATTTCAGTAATTGGGTGTTATACGGTGGCTTAATTTTGTATGCCACCCTTGCGCTGTCGCTTCCTACAGCAGTAGCTGCATTTATCGGTTACGTCCGGTCGTGTCCTTATTCTGGTGCCGGAAAGCTCTTTGCTCGCGCGCGTGAGAACAAAGAGCAAGTATCAACAGTAGGGAGCTACTTAGTGGCCATCATCTTGATCATCATTGGTATCTTGAACCTTTAATTGATGAGTTAAGGGGCCCTCTTCCCACTAACCGATTGAAGGAGGGTTGGCTAAAAAATGCAATCGTTAAGATCAAGCGCTTCAGATAAATCTGCTTGATTGCGGGAATAATCAACGTAACGCGCTGCATGAGGAATGAAGCCCTGCGATTCATCTTCACTGAGCTGGCGGCGAACCTTTGCCGGTACTCCGGCAGCCAAACTTCTGTCAGGGATCGTGGTGTCCTCTAGCACCACGGCACCTGCCGCAATGAGTGAACCTGCTCCAACAATCGAACGAGACAACAGCGTCGCGTGCATTCCCACTAACGAACCAGCCTGCACATGACTGCCGTGGACTAGAGCCAAATGCCCGATGGTCACATCATCTTCAACGATGCACGGCGCATCACGGTCAGTGTGCAGCATGGAATTATCCTGCACGTTTGACCGCGCCCCAATGCGGATGAAATTGGAGTCACCGCGTAGCACCACCCCGTAATAAATCGAGGAATCAGGGCCAATTTCCACATCACCAATGATCGTTGCATTAGGAGCAATCCATGCTTGACGATGAATCCGCGGCACCTTGCCCTGATACGGCAAAATGAGCGGACCGTTGCCTCGGACTTGGGAAGAGGTCGACTGAAGACTGTTATTGCTCGGCATAGTGAGCACCTCGATCTGAGATATGGATTTTGTTCACAAACGAAGGGATCGGCCTGTTAATCCGCAACCAGCGGTTCCATGGTGAGCTCAGGGTGTTCTTTTTCAATGAAGGCAAGCTTCCACTTATCACCAAAGAGCGCGATGAGTTCACCGTCGGTACGAGTAAATATCTCCACTCCGCGCTGGCGGCCAAGCTCGGGGGCCGATTCTGAATCAGTACGGCGTGCAACTGAGTAAGGGATAGGCTCGGTAACAGTTTCTACGTTGTATTCTAGTTCCATTCGAGCTTGCATAACTTCGAACTGCATGGGGCCAACCGCAGCCATGACGGGGTTGGCGTCACCGCGGGCATCGTTACGCAAAATCTGTACGACGCCTTCAGCGGCCAATTGGTCCAAGCCCTTGCGGAATGCCTTGTACTTGCCCAAAGACTTTGCACGCAGGATACGGAAAGCCTCCGGTGCGAACTGCGGCATCGGCTTAAACTGCACCTTTTTACCCGCATAGATGGTGTCTCCAGGTGCCAGGGAACCAGCGTTGACCAATCCGACAATGTCACCAGGATATGCCACATCAACAGTGTCGCGGTTGCGACCAAACACGGTCAGAGCATACTTAGTAGAAA
Organism: Corynebacterium sp.; assembly: GCA_034091885.1. Classification (GTDB taxonomy): domain Bacteria; phylum Actinomycetota; class Actinomycetes; order Mycobacteriales; family Mycobacteriaceae; genus Corynebacterium. Next base: position 20,348 of record JAXFXA010000013.1, on the reverse strand, counting down.
ACGAGCGCCCCGACTGCGCGTGATTTACCTGCATACCGCGCTCAAACTCACCGGAAACAATACGCATAAAGGCCAGGTTGTCGCGGTGATTGCGGTCCATACCGGCTTGTACTTTAAACACGACGCCAGAAAAGTCATCGGTGACCTCACGGACTTCATCAATAGCAGTTGTAGACGCTGCAATGGCCTTCGGGTCTGATTCACGCGAATGCGGTGCCGGGGCAATTGCGCACAAAGTATCTAGGATCTGGTGAACACCGAAGTTCAACATCGCGGAAGCAAAAATGAGCGGTGAGGTGACACACTGCTCAAATAACTCTTGATCGTGGACTGCCCCGTCCGCAGCCAAAAGCTCGGCTTCTTCAGCCGCCGTATCCCACGCATCCTCTTCTTTCTCAGCAGCTTCGGCAGGGGAGTAGTGCTCCTCGGGAGCAATGGAAGAACCGCCGGCAGTTCGGATGAAGTGGATGTACTTATCCGCTTCACCTTCGTCATTGATGTGGGCTAGTCCGCGGAAATCACCAGCTATACCCACTGGCCAATACAATGGGGTGGGCTGTAGCTGGATTTCGTTTAAGATTTCATCGACAAGCTCCAATGGCTCTCGGCCCACGCGGTCCCACTTGTTAATAACAGTGATAATGGGCAAACCGCGTGCTTTACAGACGCGGAAGAGCTTAAGCGTCTGCGGCTCGAGACCTTTGGCGGCATCGATAAGCATGACTGCGGCATCGACTGCGGTCAAAACGCGGTAGGTGTCCTCAGAAAAATCGGCGTGACCAGGTGTATCCACCAAGTTGATCATGAATGGCTCGCCGCTGTGGCCTTCGGGAGCATATTCGAACTGCAAAGCAGACGATGCCACGGAAATGCCACGCTCTTTTTCCATGTCCATCCAGTCAGACACTGTTGACTTGCGGCCGGCCTTGCCGTGGACAGCACCAGCTTCAGAAATCATGTGCGCATGCAATGCCAAAGCTTCCGTCAGCGTGGACTTACCTGCGTCAGGGTGGGCAATGACGGCGAAGGTGCGACGGCGTGATGCTTGCGCGGAAATACTCATGCGGGTTAGTTTAGCGGCATCGGAATATCAATCCCATTTCCGCCCAAAATAATGCCTTGTTGATATCAGTAAACTGTGCTCGGACAAAGCTTGTTGTGGAGTACGCCGCATTTACCTAGGTACGATAGTTGAGGCGACCGTGCAAACAATCATGAGTACAACCCACGCGCTAACTGCGTGAGAAAGACCGAGGATGACGTGGCCAAGATTGCAATAATTATCGGCAGTATACGTGAGGGCCGCTTGGGCGGGACTATTGCCGAGTGGGTGTATAGCTACTCGCAGCACCGCGAACATACCTACAGCATTATTGATTTGAAAGAATTCGCGTTGCCTCTGTTAACAGCTCCGGAACCCCCAATTTCTTCCGGCAAGAGATACAGTAACGCTGAAGTACAAAGATGGTCTGATGCCGTGGATGCTGTCAACGCCTTTATCTTTATTACCCCCGAATACAACCATTCTGTTCCCGGAGCATTTAAAAACGCAATCGATTCTCTCGGCATGGAATGGGTCAGAAAACCCGTCGCCCTGGTGGGCTACGGGTACGGAGGAGCTTCGGGTGCTATGCAAGCGTGGCGGCAGATATTCGACAGCAAGTTGAAGCTAGACGCGACGGAGGCGGAAGTAAACCTCGATATTTCCACCGTGATTAAGGACGGGAAATTTGCAGAAAACGACGATGTTAACTCTATCCTTGCCGAAGTACTGGCAGAGCTAGAAAGCAAGTTACCTGCGCGATAAGCCGTTGATCCAGTGCATGTGACCTGCTCAAACGGAGACGTTCGTTGCTTAATAAGTGCGGCGGGAATCCTAGCGCGCGTGAATTGTATTTTGAGCTTTGGTTAAGCCGTTGGCAACGATTTCCTTTACGGCTCTTGCAGCGCGGGAGATGCTGTCATCGAGATCTGCGGATGCTTCTATGCTTCCCAACACCCAGTCTGGAATGGAAAGTGCAGCGCCCTTTTCTGGGCGACCGATGCCAATTCTTACCCGCAGGTAGTCACGGCTACCCAGATTTTCAGTCAGTGATTTTAGGCCGTTGTGACCATTTTCATTTCCGCCTTGTTTTAAGCGCACTACATGAGGCGGGAGATCTAGTTCGTCGTGGACTACGATAATTCGCTCAACGGGCACCCCCAAACGTCGTGCCAAAGGAGCGACGGGCTCACCCGAGAGGTTCATAAAGGTTGTGGACCTTAAAACCACTACCGATTGGCCGGCTATCTTCACTGTTGCTGCTAAGAGCTTGGAACCCTTGAGAGGTAGGAGAATATCGCCCGACGGCGCTAAGAGATCATCAACAGTCATATAGCCGACGTTGTGTCGTGTCGCCGCGTAGCGCTTGCCAGGGTTTCCTAAACCAATAACTAGCCAGTCTGCTTGGTCGGGCAGCTCGGCAATTTCTGTCGTGGAGGAACGCTGGGGGATACGTGAAGCCAGGGAGTGGAAGGAAGACGTTAATACATTCAAAAGTTTCACACCAATAGTGTTCCATAGAGTCGCGATTAGCCGGCTTGGTGAACTTTAATGATCACATTCATGGGGGTAGTGAGGGCGTATTTTTGACCACTTTTAGGTGCGAGGGTGGGTGGCCGCGCTAAAATCAGAAAAGTCAGATGGCTGTTATGTGGGGTTTCTACCCCTACTGGTAGTCAGTGAAAACACCAAATTGTGTAAAGGATTGATGTCGTGTCTGCTAATGCACACGTAGGCCATGAAGATTGGAACGAGCGTCTAGAACTAGCGCAGGAAATGGTTCCATATATCCATCAGCTGCATAACAAAAACAGTGTGGTGACTTCAATCTTCGGACGTCTTCTCCTTGGTGTCACCGACATTGACATCATTAAGTCTCACCGCTACGCACGCCGTCTCATTGAACGCGATCTTTCTCCAGCTGAGACCCTACCTATCGTGCGCGAATTGGTAGATATGAACCTGGGTACGGCATCGATTGACTTGGGTCGCCTAGCTGAAGGCTTCAGGGACTCTGGTTCGGAGAATTTGCGCGAATACCTTGAAGAGGAGCTCAAAGAGGTTGTGGGTGCAGGTACCCACGATGAGCCAAAGGACGTAGTTCTTTACGGATTCGGTCGTATTGGCCGCTTGCTTGCTCGTCTGCTCGTCTCCCGCGAAGCGTCACTCGGTGGCGTTCGCCTACGTGCTGTCGTTGTACGTAAAAAGGGCGATGAAGATATTCACAAGCGTGCTTCTTTGTTGCGCCGCGACTCCGTTCACGGTGCGTTCAACGGTGCCATCGAGGTTGATGAAGAAAATGAAGTCATCTGGGCAAACGGCACTAAGATTCAGATGATTTACGCCAATGACCCTGCAGATATTGACTACACTTCCTACGGAATCAACGATGCCATCTTGGTTGACAACACCGGTGTATGGCGCAATGAGGAAGGCCTGTCAAAGCACCTGCAGTCTAAGGGCATCTCCCGTGTACTCTTGACCGCTCCAGGCAAGGGCGACATGAAAAACATCGTGTATGGAATCAACCATGACGCAATTTCTGCCGATGACAAGATCTTGTCTGCTGCTTCCTGCACCACCAACGGCATTACCCCTGTTTTGAAGGTCATCAATGACCGTTTCGGAGTTGTACACGGCCACGTTGAGACCGCCCACTCCTATACCAACGACCAAAACTTGATCGATAATTACCACAAGGGCGACCGCCGCGGTCGAGCTGCTGGGTTGAACATGGTCCTCACAGAGACGGGTGCAGCCAAGGCTGTCTCTAAGGCTTTGCCAGAGTTTGAGGGCAAACTTACTGGTAACGCAATTCGCGTACCTACCCCAAATGTGTCCATGGCGGTTTTAAACCTTGAGTTGGAAAAAGAAACCACTCGTGAAGAAGTCAATACCTTTTTGCGTGATGTTTCTTTGCACTCTAACCTTCGCCAGCAAATTGCTTACGTTGCTTCCAACGAAGTTGTCTCCTCTGACTTCGTGGGCACCACCCACGCTGGCATCGTGGATGGCTTGGCAACGATTTCCTCTGGCAAGCACCTAGTGCTCTACGTGTGGTATGACAACGAATTTGGTTACTCCAACCAGGTCATCCGCATCGTAGAAGAAGTTGCTGGGGTTCGTCCAAAGGTTCTTCCAGAGCGCGTGGCTCCTGAATCACTGTAACCTCCGCATATGGCAAGGCCAGCACTTTAATGACAAGTGCTGGCCTTTATGTATTTTTACCTATAGCTGTCAGGCTCCAACAAGCCTGCAGATTACATGAGCAAAGAAACTACCGCTTTACTTTTTCTTCTTTGCTTTCTTATTCTTCTTGGCGTCTTTGACTTTGCTTTTTTCCAACTTAGCGGCGACGTCAGGAACATAGTTGAAATCATCGCGCGGTGGGCGGACATAGACGTCATCGGAAGAAGCAGGACGAGTAGGGATTTCAGGGAGCTCCCGCTCGATTTTTTCATAAGGAACTGCGTTGAGAATGTGAGAGATTACGTTAATACGTGAGCGCTTCTTGTCCTCAGACTCAACCGTGTACCACGGTGCGGACGGTGTATCTGTGTGGCGGAACATATCGTCTTTGGCTCGGGAATAATCCTCCCAGCGAGTGATGGATTGCAAATCCATGGGGGAGAGCTTCCAATGGCGGAGTGGATCATTGCGGCGCGAACGAAAGCGTGCCAGCTGTTCTTCATCAGATACTGAGAACCAGTATTTAAGGACAATAATGCCGTCTTCAACAAGCATGCGTTCCAAGATAGGAGCTTGGTGGAGGAAGCTGACATATTCCTGTGGGGTGCAAAAGCCCATGACGCGCTCGACGCCGGCACGGTTGTACCAAGAACGGTCAAAGATAACGATTTCCCCTGCAGTAGGCAGTTTTTCTACATAACGTTGGAAGTACCATTGACCGCGCTCGCGGGACGTTGGAGCGGGAAGTGCTTCAATTCGGCAGCTACGTGGATTGAGGTATTGGGTAATCCGCTTGATAGCGGACCCCTTACCGGCAGCGTCACGGCCCTCCATGATGATGACAACGCGCGCACCGGTCTCCACGACCCACTGCTGCATTTCCACTAATTCAGCTTGGAGTCGTTTGAGCTCTGCTTCATAGGCTTCCTTGTCCAGTTTGGCTAGCTTTGTTGTGCCTTTGGCTGACTTCGAGTTTGCTGTGTTGGAGTCTTGATGTGAGCGGGTCATATCCTCATTGTGCCAAACCTAGTGATCACAGCTACAATGTGGTCCGCATCCGGTCTGATCTGATGCAGTCTCATCATCTAATAAGTCGTCTGCAAAAACCGTTGTGTTTGAAATTCGCCCCAGCCCTGCAATAGAAATAGTGACGTTATCTCCGCTGTGCAAGAACTCGTTGCGTGCAAATCCCACGCCTTCTGGAGTTCCGGTGATGATGACATCGCCAGGGCGGAGAGGGTAGAGGCGTGAGACAAACTCGATGAGCTCGGCTATGGAGAAAATCAGGTCATCAGTATTATCATCTTGACGCACCTCACCATTGACCGTGGTAGTAATACGCGCATTATTCCCCGGAGACCATTCATCGGCGGTGGTCAGCCACGGTCCAAACCCTGCGGTGCGGTAGAAAGACTTGCCAGCATGGAATTGGGAAGTTTGCCGTTGAAAATCGCGTAGCGTGTAATCGTTCATGATGGCGTAGCCAGCCACATAATCCAAAGCCGCAGAGCGATCAACATGGTAGGCATGCTTGCCGATGACAACCGCAAGTTCGCCCTCGTAATCTAATTTCGCCTGCGCATAGTGTGGGATATAGATGTCGTCATAAGGCCCTGTGAGGGCATCGGCAAACTTCACAAACAAAGTAGGATGGTCGGGAAATTCTCGACCCATCTCCCGAATGTGCTTAGCATAGTTGAGTCCTACACAAATTATCTTCTCTGGATGAGGAATCACCGGAGCGAGATCGTGAACAGAATACATCGCTTGTTCACCTGACATATCTGCTGCCTTGCGCCAATCGCCCGAGCGTAATAGTTCACCGACATCTGCAAAGTCCAGCTCAATGCCAACAACCATGGGGGAAGCTGCCGTAGGCGAGGAGGGATTGTCCGTGAAGGTAATATCACGCAACGGCAAGGTCGTTGGGGTGCTAAGGACGCGAATTGCAGAGGTTCCAAAAGACGTGCGAACAGTAGCAAGTTTCATAAAAGCGTATTCTAACAACCCTGACAAGGAGATTTAGAGCTTTAGGGCGGCCTCGATTGCATCGACAGCATCTGCACACAGGATGGGGAGTTCTTGCTGTTCAGTTTTGCCGAAAGGCTTAAGAACATAGTCTTTTGGGGCCATCCGCCCTGGTGGCCGACCAATGCCCATAAACAAGCGGTTATACTCTGCCGTTCCTAAAGCCTTTGTAGTTGAACGCAGTCCGTTATGCCCGTGGTCGCCGCCGCCGAGTTTTAAGGCGAAAGAGCCAAAGTTTATATCCATCTCATCACACACCACGATCACATTCTCGGCAGTGACTGAGAAATATTGGGCGAGACCCTTAATCGCGCCGCCGGAATTATTCATAAACGTCCGCGGCTTTGCGATGACCATCCTCCGGTCGCTGCCTACACGGCGAATTTCTGCGATCTCACTGTTCGTCTTTCTGTGAGCAGAAAACCGTGCGTGATTGTGCATCGCGAGTTCATCGGCGACCATGAAACCAATGTTGTGGCGTGTTAGCTCGTACTGCGGTCCCGGATTACCCAAACCAACGACAAGGACAGTCGAAGCCTTCATTAACGACGTGCTGGGAGCCGAAGGTGCTTTGCTAGCGTGCGACGATCGCGGAGAATTCATAATCCAACCTTAAACCATGCATTCGCGGGCAAGACAAAACCCCGCTGGGCAAGGGATGCATCGAAAAGCATCTGCCACAGCGGGGTTAGCTTCTACAGCTATGAGCGGTAGAAAAGCGGAGGATTACTCAGAATCAGCGGATCCCTCGGAAGACTCAGCGCCAGCTTCAGCGCCGCCTTCTTCAGCAGCTTCCGCTGCTGCCTCGAGCTCCGCATCAACCTGAGGAACGGAGATGGAAACGATGGTGGTGTTAGCATCAGCAGCCAAGGTGGTGTCCTCTGGCAAGGTCAAGTCACCAGCGGTGATAACGGTGCCGTCTTCCAGACCCTCGATGGAAACCTCGATCTCCTCTGGGATGTTCAAAACATCAGCCTCAACCAACAAAACGTCAGCGTCGTTGATGAACATCAGACCAGGTGCAGGCTCACCAACGATGGTGATTGGAACCTCAACCTCAACCTTCTCGCCGCGCTTAATAGCGAGCAAGTCGATGTGATCCAGGTTCAAGGTGATGACGTTCTGGTCAGGGTGCTTCACCATGGTCAAGTGAGACTCACCATCAATGTTGAGCTCCAACACAGCGTTGGAACCGTGGTTACGCAACAAAGAGTGCAGCTCTAGACGGCTTGCAGCGAAGTGAATTGGGTCAATGCCGTGTCCGTAGATAACACCAGGAACTAGGCCCTCACGGCGCAAGCGACGTGCTGCACCCTTACCGAACTCATTACGTGGTGTTGCTTCAATTACAGGGCGCTGTGCCATGAAAATCTCCTCAAAATGAAAAACTTTGTGTGGCGGCAGACGCGAAAAACAAAAAGCCTGCCGGTGACTTCGTCTTGGTCGAGTCATCGCAGGCGTGTGCATACTCATCGCGTCGATAACGGCTACAATCACCAAACATGGTAAATTGCGCCCTCGCCGAGACAGTCCCATATTCTATCAGGTCACGTAAGCGTCAAACAAATCAATCATGCTTATGCGGCAGATATTTGCTGGCTTCCCGGACGAGGGCTTGAAATAGCAGAAATTGAATAATCTACTGGCTAACTCAATGAGAGAAAAACTAACGCAAACTAGTCTGCATGAGGCTCGAAGAGAGTAGTAACAGATCCATTTTCAAAAATCTCGTGAATGGTACGTGCCAACAACGGCGCGATAGACAATACAGTCAGGTTGGACCAACCCTCAGTGGACTGCGGCAAAGTGTCGGTGGTGATAACTTCCTCCGCACCACACTCAGATAGACGCTCGCGTGCAGGGCCAGAGAACACACCGTGGGTACAAGCGATGACCACAGACTGTGCACCGGCCTCTTTGAGAACACGCACCGCTCCGGCGATGGTTCCACCGGTGTCAATCATGTCATCCAACAAGATGCAGTCAAGACCCTTGACATCTCCGACCACGCGGTTGGAAACAGTTTGGTTTGCAACCTCAGTGGAACGGGTCTTATGAACGAAGGCCAAAGGGGCATCGTTAAGCTCATGTGCCCATTTTTCTGCAACCTTCACGCGGCCAGCGTCAGGGGAGACCACAACAATGTTTTCGGTTGAATACTTGGACTTGATGTAATCAGTCAAGATCGGCATGGCGTGCATGTGATCAACAGGGCCATCAAAAAAGCCTTGGATCTGGTCTGTGTGGAGGTCCACAGAAACAATGCGGTCAGCACCAGCAGCAGCCAAAAGGTCAGCTACCAAACGGGCAGAAATAGGCTCACGGCCCAAGTGCTTCTTGTCCTGACGTGCATAAGGATAGAACGGCAAGATAGCGGTAATGCGCTTAGCAGAACCACGCTTCAGAGCATCAATCATGATGAGCTGTTCCATCAACCATTTATTCAAAGGCTGAGTGTGGGACTGCAAAACAAAGCAGTCCGCACCGCGAACAGATTCTTCGAAGCGGATGAAGATCTCACCGTTTGCAAAGTCACGCGCGGTGGTAGGAACTAACGCGGTGCCCAGCTCCTTAGATACTGCTTCTGCCAGCTCGGGATGTGCGCGGCCGGAGAAGAGCATCAAGTTTTTGCGGTTATCAGAAATCATGCCGGTCATTGTGCGGTCATGGACCTTTCGTCGGGAACAAACGGTGGTATCAAATTATACGTTTTCAAACAACACTAGAAGTATATTGCCTCATGCTAGCCCGTGAGCACTTTTCAGGCTCAATCCGACGACCTTTCAGCGCAAGCGGAACAGGAAGCGTAAGAAGCGTTATCTCCTAGTTGTGTTCGTGTGATTCAGGGTCTGCCATTGCCTTAAGAGCTACCTGTGCTGCCTCGGCGGCAGGTGTTCCCGAACGGTTTTCTACGACCCATCCCTCAATGTTTCGCTGCTTGCCTGCGGAGACAACAAGCGCTCCTGGTGGTACGTCTTCGCGAATGACAGTTCCTGCACCCGAGTAAGCACCATCGCCCACAGTGACTGGAGCAATAAACATGGTGTCTGAACCTGTACGAACATGGCTGCCGATGGTCGTACGGTGCTTATTTACACCGTCATAGTTGACAAAGACTGAGGAAGCACCGATATTTGATTCTTCGCCCACCGTGGCATCACCGATATAGGTCAGATGAGGTACCTTAGTGCCGCGTCCGATTTGCGCGTTCTTTGCCTCCACGAAGCCACCAAGTTTGCCGCCTTCACCGACGACGGTATTAGGGCGGATAAACGTAAAAGGTCCAATGTTTGCGCCGCCACCGATGACGGAATCGCTGCCGTGGGTGCGAATAACAGAAGCGCCTTCGCCAATGGTCATATTGGTCAAGGTCGTATCTGGGCCAATGACGGCGTTATCGTCGATGGAGGTCGTACCCCACAGCTGGGTGCCAGGATGAATGATGACGTCTTGGCCAATGGTTACATTAACGCCTATCCAGGTGGAGTCAGGATCAATGATGGTTGCGCCACCACGCATGGCCTTTTCAACGAGGCGTTGGTTGAGAACCTTTGCTGCTGCAGCAAGTTGGACGCGGTCATTGACCCCTTCTAACTCGCCAGCGTCAGCGGCGACGAAAGCGCCTACGCGATGTCCTTCGTTGCGGGCAATTTCGAGGACATCAGTGATGTACAGCTCGCCCTGGGCGTTGTCCGTATTGAGTTGGCCGAGGCTGTCGCGCAGCACGGCAGCATCGAAAGCAAAAACGCCGGAGTTAACTTCCTTAATGCGGTGTTGTTCGGCAGTAGCGTCTTTGTGCTCCACAATCGCCGATACGGTTCCGTCATAAGTCCGGACAATCCGGCCATATCCTGTGGGATCGTCCAAATTGATGGAAAGTACTGTTACTGCATTTCCCTGGTTCTCGTGCTCAGCACGCAGCTCGGCGATGGTTTCAGAACGAAGCAACGGCACATCACCATTGGTGACAATGACAGTTCCTTCCACCGCTGGAAGTGCAGCTAAACCACAGCCAACGGCGTGGCCAGTGCCGTTTTGCTCGTGCTGTACAGCAATGGCAACTTCTTGACCCAACTCTTGTGCGATGGCTTCAACAACTGGAGTGACCTGTTCGCGTTGGTGACCTACCACTGTGACGATGTTGTCAGGGCTGATACCAGCGGCCGCGTAAAGCGCGTGTCCGACAAGAGGGCGTCCGCCGATTTCATGCAGCGTCTTTTGGCGGGCGGATTTCATGCGGGTACCGGCACCAGCGGCCAATACAATGACGGTAAGAGCTGGGGTCATAGTCGTAGCAAACTCCTCGGTTAGAAATGTCTGCGTTCTATCCTATCGCCCTACCTAGACATGTCGGCGAAGCGGCTAGGAAGACGTGATATTAGCGTTCATTGTCTGGCGCGCTCGCCGCGAAGGTGTGGCTGGACGTAGGCTCGCTGACATCGGCAAGCGATCGTGCACGCCATACCCCGATAAAACCTATAGCGGCGAGGAAAAGCAGCGCGACGCTGGCACCGAATTGGGCAAAGCCTGCGGAGATAGCGCCTACGCCAAGCAAGATGACACCCATCAGCGTATTAGCGGCTCCCACATAGGCGGTGCGGGTATCACCGCTAGCCATGTCCACCACGTAGGTTTTCCTGGCCACGCGAATGCCGGTGTGTACCAAGTTAACAAGGAAGAAAGCGACGGGAAAAACCACGGCCAAGGCGGGGTGGGGAAGTATGTATGCTGCGCCCACAAGCGCTATCAGCGTGCAGGAGGCGAGAGCCGCGCCCCATGTCATCACCTGCTTGGAGGAGATGTCACTCAACCGTCCAGACACCTGTCCTCCCACCAATCCGGCTGTGCTAGAAGCCAAGATAAAGCCTGCCAGGCCAGATAATGAGCCAACCCCCATTTCAGCGGCGAGGACAACAATAAAAGAAGTTGACAGCGCAGAGACCAAGAGCAAAGAACGTACGATGACGAAGTTGCGAAATTGCTTGTCATCCCGCCATAGGTTCCATGGCGTGAGTTCTTGGTTTTTGCCTCGGCCTGCATTCTTGTCGCTTTCGGGCTCCTTAACCCCCCAAATGACAAGTCCGGATAATGCCCAAGCTATGGCTCCAAGCAAGAGTAAAGCAGACAAGACGCTTATCGATGCCCCCAGTGTGTCATTGAGAAACATCAAACCAATGCCCACAACGAGTGCGGCCGCCCCACCCCACATGGTTGCCTTACCAGTTACGACACCACGACTGCCTTTGGAAATAGTGCGACCTTGGATATCTTTGCCCGTGATGGAACACAATGCGCGACCCAATGACAATACCGCCAACAAGGCCAGCACAACTACTCCCAGGCTGGTGCCGCTGAAAACAAACGCAGCGGCGGCCATCGCGGCGGCGGCAGTAGCCTGAATCACGGCTCCAAACACCCACAGGTTCCGCCTTCGCGAATGCTGCACCACCCACGGAGTAAGGGCTGATTGCGGCAGCATTGAGCCTGACTCACGAATTGGCACCAAAAGCCCAGTGAAAAAGGCCGGAACCCCAGCCGCCTGAAAGAGCCAAGGCAACACTGTTTTGGCTGCCACCAGCTGATCGGAGAGGTTTTGGAGCGCATTGGCTCCAATGAAACGGCGGGCATTGTGTTTCTCAACAGAATGCGGCGTAGTGGTTTCCGGCTTCATAGTTTCATCAGTCTAGTTGCCGCAGCCGACACTAAGACAATGTCATCGCTGCCACTGCGTTTTTACCTAGTAACCTTGACTTCCATGCTGACTGTGGATCCGACTCTTGACATGTTGTATCGGGACATTGCCACCGGCTAAGTCTTCGCTGTTTTTGGCGGCAGTCGTATTCTTAGAGAGAAATGAACCTTCGTCGAATTTCCCTTTTGTTAGTTGCCATCTGCGACTCGAGGGGCTCATCGTGGTTTACCCTCGAGTTCGCTAAGGGGAATCGAGAAATAGAAGTTTTATTAAAACTTAGCTCTTAAGCGCTTGGCACCGTGCATGCAAAAAATCGGTGAGGAGACAAATGCCTTCCAGATTCTCGAGGTCAAAGCTGCTGTTCTTCTCGGTCAGCGTCGAAAATTCCGATACGAGGAATCTGTCGATCAAAAGTCAAGCACCTTCTAGGTAAAGTTAATGATCCATTTGAGAGCCAGCTTCTCGAGTTGTCTGAAACGAGAAGAAAATTGATAGAGAAAGGGAGGTGAGAAGCATGTCAGCATTTCTAATCGAATACCACCGATTAAATGGTTCTGTTAAGTGTATGAAATTTGGCTCGCTTGAAGAAGCTACCCTCGAACGTCTACGGCGAGACAAACTAAATGATGATCCAGACAAAGAGATCGTTGCCGTTGCCAGCGATAGTGAAGCACTTCTTCGTAAATCCCATTCTCGGTATTTTTCAGCGGCCTAACCAGCGTTGAGATACAGAAACTAATGGTCACCGTGGCATTGAGCCCAGATTAGAACGGGGTTCAATGCTTAGACCGTATGTTTTTCTAAGCTGAAGTAGAAAACGAATATCCCCGCCAACCGCATTTCTGCATGTCGGCGGGGATACCTTGTTGCTTCCCCACCAGGACTCGAACCTAGAATGACGGTACCAAAAACCGTAGTGTTGCCGATTACACCATGGGGAATCACATCTGCGTGTGCATCTGTGTACGGAGCAATACTACATGAACAACTGCGTATTGATGAAATCGCCGGATAGGACGTGGTGTTGTCGGGTCAGGGCGCTAGGGTAGTGGGCATGGGTCGACAGAGGATGACAGGCATTGAACGCCGCGAACAACTAATTAGTGTTGGGCGTACAGCCTTTGCAGAACTTGGGTTTCAAGGCACAAGTGTGGAAGAGATAGCTGCGCGGGCGAAGGTTTCCAAGCCAGTGGTGTATGAGCACTTTGGAGGTAAAGAAGGGCTTTATGCGGTCGTTGTTGACCGTGAGATGGTCGCGTTGGAGCGGATTATTACAGCGTCCTTGGAATCTGGGAGTTGGCGTGAACGAGTAGAGCAAGCTGCTCGTGCCTTGCTTACTTACGTGGAAGAGGAAACAGATGGTTTTATGATTTTGGTTCGTGACCCTAAATCCAACACGGATCGTTCATATTCCACGTTGCTTAACACTGCGGTCAGTCAGGTATCTCATATCCTGGCAGAGGCTTTCCGTCACCGCGGGTTTGATGAAAAACTTGCTGGTCTCTACGCCCAAGCACTAGTAGGAATGGTGTCTATGACTGCACAGTGGTGGCTAGACGTACGCGAGCCGGACAAAGACACTGTTGCAGCTCATATCGTAAATTTGTGTTGGAATGGGCTTGCGGGTTTGCAAACCGCACCGCTTAAATAACAAGGCTACCTAACACGTAGAATCCAGACTTGTTGAAACCTTAACCGCGAAGAGATTTCTTAATATGCCTGTGCACAGTGAAAGGACGTCCATGGCTGCTACGCCAATGCTCGCAGGGCTGCTAAAAGTCGCCGCTTCTGATCCAAAACTCAAGGGATTGGTTAACAACGTCGGCACAGCGCAGCTTCACATCACAGGCATTGACCAAGCGCGTCCTTGGGCCATTGCAACCTTGGCCCACCATGCACCAGCTTTGGTTGTGGTAGCAACGGGGCGTGAGGCGGAAGATCTAACCGCGGAGCTCGCTGCGATGATTGGGGATAAGGTTGCATATTTCCCCGCTTGGGAAACGCTGCCGCATGAGCGGCTGTCGCCGGGGGCGGATATCATCGGCAAGCGTGCAAAGGTGCTCAATGATCTGCGCCAGGAAAAACTTGCAGTTGTAGTGACTGCGGCGCGAGGCTTTGCCCAGCCCATTGTGCGCGAGGTGGAAGGCAGAGCCCCAGTGGTGCTTGCTGCCGATACCGAATACGACTTTGACCAGCTCGTCCGTGACCTCGAATTTCGAGCCTATACCCACGTCGATATGGTGGCCAAACGCGGCGAATACGCCACCCGTGGTGGCATCGTTGACGTTTTCCCAACTACCTTGGATTACCCCGTCCGCATCGAGTTCTGGGGCGATGAAGTCAGTGAAATTCGTCAATTCAGTGTGGCTGACCAGCGTACGATTGCAGAAATCGAACTTGCGGAGGTCTCCATCTATCCTGCCCGTGAGCTTCCAATTACTGACGGGATTGCTCAGCGCGCCGGGCAGTTAGTTCAGGATCATCCGGGCAATGCGGCACTGGTGGAATTGCTTACTAAAGTATCGGAGAAAATTCCGGCCGAGGGCATGGAAGCGCTTCTTCCAGTATTAACGGACTCTCCTATGCAGGCGTTGTCTGAGTTTTTCCCATCGCACACGCACGTCGTGTTGGTCGCGCCGGAAAAGATTCATACGCGCATTGCTGACTTGGAGTCAACCGATGCGGAGTTTTTGGCAGCGGGTTGGGAAGCAGCGGCAATGGGTGCAAATGGCCCGGTGGCAACGCGAGGATTGGACACGGAAGCGGCTAGCTATAGGTCTTTTGAATCGCTAGAAATCAGTGCACGTAATGCTGGGCAGCCGCTGTGGACATTTGCGCCGCCGGGCATGTTTGCTGCCGATGAAGCAGAGACGCTTCCACTTGATTTCGAGCCAGGGCCAACGCCGCGCGGTGACATCAAGGAAATTGATGCGATGATGGCACAACTTCTTGCCCATACGACGGCGGGAGGCCGAGCCGCATTTATCGCACCGGCCCAAGGCGCGATTAAGCGCATGGTGGAGCGATTCCGCGAAAAAGGCATTCCCACGAAGGTAGCAACACCCGGTTGGGAACCAAGCCCTGGTGAAGTCACCCTTTATCAAGCATTAAGCCATGCCGGGTTGGTTTTCCCGAAGGTACGCAAGCGCGCGGACGCTGACGCGCTTCCGCTCGTCGTGGTCACGGAAACAGATCTCACAGGCAATCGCGTTGGAGATATTGCTGGCGCAAAACGGCGCCCAGCTAAACGCCGCAACCGCGTAGATCCCCTCGCCTTGAAGCAGGGGGATTTCGTGGTGCATGAAACTCACGGGATTGGCAAATTCCTGAAAATGGCCGAGCGCACTATTCAAAGTGGCGATGAGACGTCACGGCGTGAATACATTGTGCTTGAATATGCAGCGTCAAAGCGTGGTCAACCGGCAGATCAGCTGTGGGTTCCCATGGACTCATTGGACATGCTGTCTAAATACACCGGCGGGGAATCCCCAACGCTGTCCAAGATGGGTGGTTCTGACTGGAAGAACACCAAGAAGAAGGCCCGCGCCGCAGTGCGGGAAATCGCCGGTGAGCTCGTGGAGCTTTATGCCAAGCGTCAGTCTGCCCCGGGACATGCATTCCAACCTGATACGCCGTGGCAAGCGGAGATGGAAGACAACTTCCCGTACATGGAAACTGAGGACCAGATGCTGGCTATCGACGCAGTGAAACAGGACATGGAGTCCTCGGTTCCTATGGACCGCGTTGTGGTGGGCGATGTTGGCTATGGAAAAACCGAGGTCGCTGTCCGCGCGGCATTTAAGGCTGTACAAGACGGAATGCAAGTCGCAGTGTTAGTGCCTACGACATTGCTGGCGCAGCAGCACTTTGACACGTTCTCAGAGCGCATGTCAGGTTTCCCTGTTGAACTCCGTGTGCTCTCTCGATTTACTTCAGCCAAGGAATCTAAAGAGATCCTGGCTGCGCTTGCCGATGGCTCCGTTGACATCGTTATTGGTACCCACCGGCTCTTGCAAACCGGCGTGCAATGGAAGAACTTAGGTCTCGTAGTTGTTGACGAAGAACAACGCTTTGGTGTGGAGCACAAAGAACACATCAAGGCATTGAAGGCCTCAGTCGATGTTCTTACCATGTCTGCGACTCCAATTCCTCGTACCTTGGAAATGTCCATGGCCGGAATTCGCGAAATGTCGACAATCCTCACCCCGCCAGAAGATCGGCATCCCGTGCTCACTTACGTGGGCGCGTATGAAGATAAACAAGTCGCTGCAGCGATCCGGCGCGAGCTGTTGCGAGACGGCCAAGTTTTCTTTATCCATAACAAGGTCGCTGATATTGAAAAGAAAGCGCGCGAGCTGCGTGAGTTAGTGCCAGAGGCACGAATTGTTGTTGCACACGGCCAGATGAATGAAGAAGTTCTGGAAAAGACTGTTCAGGGATTCTGGGACCGAGAATTCGATGTGCTGGTGTGTACCACCATTGTGGAGACCGGGTTGGATATTGCCAATGCGAATACTCTCATCGTTGAAAACGCCCACCATATGGGCTTGAGCCAGCTGCATCAGTTGCGTGGGCGCGTGGGTCGTTCGAGGGAGCGTGGTTACGCCTATTTCCTTTATCCGAAGGGCGCAACGTTGACGGAGACATCGTATGACCGCTTGGCCACTATTGCGCAAAATAATGATCTGGGTGCCGGTATGGCTGTTGCCATGAAGGATCTAGAAATGCGTGGTGCTGGAAATGTTTTGGGCGCGCAGCAATCAGGTCATATTGCGGGCGTCGGCTTTGATTTGTATGTGCGTCTTGTCGGTGAGGCCGTTGAGACATTTAAGGCGTTGGCGCGCGGTGAGATGCCTAAGGCAACAGACAATGGTCCTAAGGAAATCCGGATTGATTTGCCTGTTGATGCTCATATTCCAGAGACTTATATCAATTCTGAGCGTTTGCGTCTTGAGGTTTATCGCAAGCTGGCCAGCTCTCAGAACAATACGGATTTGGCGTTGGCAGTAGAAGAAATGGAAGATCGTTACGGTCCTGTGCCGGAGGAAGTTTCTCGTTTACTAGCTGTGGCTCGCTTGCGGCACCAGGCCCGAGCCGCAGAGATCTCAGATATATCTGTGCAAGGTACCCGAATTAAGATCCATCCTGTTGAATTGGCTGACTCCAAACAGGTACGGCTCAAGCGTCTGTATCCAGGGTCGGCATATCGGGCGGCTGCCAAGGCCATTCAGCTTCCGTTCCCTAAATCAGGGCGCAATGTGACCTCACCGAAGTTGCGCGATGTCGAGCTACTTCAGTGGGTTGCTGATTTCCTCAGTGGCATGTTCGATTTGCCGGCCATCGATGTCACCGGAGGTGACACTCCGCGTAAACAACCTGGCGGTACAAACATCATTTCCGTTAGCCAGCCGTAGTTTTAATCACTACGGCCTCGGCTGCGTCGCGGTATAAACTGTGTGGTTATGACTGTGTTGCTGTTGGATGATCGTTGGCCCGAGGTAGTTCCGCTGGATATCATCGGCAAGCTAGCTGGCCCGGTGACTTTTGCTACGGAAATTCCGGTAAAGGTGCGGTGGAACATTGATGTTTTGCTGAACCCCGGCGTGAGTGATTCTTGTGGCACCTATATTTCCTGTGATGAGTTAGACCCTGAGGTTGTCCGGCGGAGCGAGGCCGGTGAGAGGGTGATTGCGGTCGCATCGCGAGCCGATGCACTGCACCAAGCGCAGCAGGTTATGACGCGTGCCTTGCGGATTGGAGAGTGGGAGCAGTCGCAAACGCACCAGTCCTTGTTGCCTTATTTGCACGAGGAAGCAGCGGAGTTTGCAGAGGCCGTGGAGCAGCAGTTGCCGGATGCCGCGATCAAAGCAGAGCTTGCCGATGTCTTCTTGCAGGTTCTATTCCATAGTGAGATTGCGAGCCGGCGAGGCGCATTTGGGCTTGCCGATGTAGCCGAATCTTTCATTGCAAAATTACGTGTTCGTGCCCCGTATTTGTTTGATGGCACCGTGGATATTGTTGACCAAGAAACACAAGACCGGCTCTGGCAAGAAGCCAAAGCCGGCGAAAAGTCTAACTAAAGCTCGTACAAGCTAGATCTGCGAAAAGTTTACTTCGCCACAGGTAGAGCGTTGCTGGACAGGTTGAAAAGCTGTGGTCCAAAATCATTGAGCAGGGTATTGATCTGGCTGGAGCCAGCAGGCAACTGTGGGTCTGGTTTGACCAGATTACAAGCTAGCGCGCGGTCGGCGAACTGTCCCGTGTAGCGAATTGCCGCCAATGTGGTGATGTCGGTGGTATTGGTCGTGCCACTGACAGAACGAAGATTCTGTACGAGTTGGTTTCGCGTGGTGTTCTCGTTGTGAATGCGGCCGCCATTTGCTCGGTTGAGTCCATCCAGGACGGTCTTTACGGTTGGGCATGACGCGGTGGTGATAACGCCGCTAGCAGCTTGGTCTAGGTCAGCCAAGGTGAAAGCATGGGCACCGGTCAGAGCTGTCGCGCCGATTCCGGTGGCAATAGTAGCTGCAGTGATGAGGCGGCGGAAGCCGCGGCTTTTTGCGTGGGAAGAAGATGCCGTCATGATTAGCCTTTCGTCGGGTGTGGCGTCTTGTGAAAGAAGTTTGTCGTGCGGGATAGTAAACGTTAACTACACTAGTCACGCATGGGACTAATGTTAAACAACATTACCAAAGTGTTAAAAGTGATGTTTGTGACATAACTACCGGTTTGTTGGTGGCAAGGTCGTGTGAACCTAGCCTGTATGTAACTGATTGGTAAGATGCGTTGAATGACGAGTTCACTGCGACGAGCTTCAGGATGCGGATGCATAGTGGTTATTGCCGTCGTTATGGTTGTGGGAATCGTTGCCCTAACCGCCTTGGGAATTGTCGGGTCTGGGGGACTTGGCGGCGGGAAATCGCAGCGAACGTTACAACCCATTCCGGAAAACGTACCTCCCTTAGCAGGAGCGGAAGTAGCGGAAATTGATATCAACGCTCCAGGTAGGACAGCCGACCGATTATCGTTTTGGTCACAGGGGCTAAGTGAAAATACTGGCATTAGTGGGCAAGCGTTGCGGGCGTATGGAAACGCGGAGCTCATCGCCAAGCAGTCGTGGCCTGAGTGTCATCTGCGGTGGAATACTTTGGCTGGCATCGGTTGGGTGGAAACTCGACACGGTACCTACTCTGGAAACTGGTTCCAGCCAGCCCACCTCGATGAGAATGGTTTTGCCACTCCGCCGATCATTGGCATTGCGCTCAACGGGCATAATAATACGGCCGTCATTGCAGACACCGATGGAGGAAAATGGGACGGCGACGTGGAGTTTGATCGCGCTATGGGGCCAATGCAGTTTATCCCGGACTCGTGGCGTCGTTATGGTCGTGATGCCAACGGTGACGGCGAGATTAGCCCCCAACAAATAGATGATGCTGCATTATCGGCAGCTAACCTATTGTGTGCGAACGGCAGAGATCTTTCCACCGAGCAAGGTTGGGTGGAAGCAATCTATTCTTATAATTTCTCTTCGGACTATGTCAGCAGGGTCGCGCGCGCGGCTAATTCCTACGCCTTGGAGCAACCGGCAACTTCCTGAGCGTTCCTGAGCAGAAAATTCCATCACTAAACTACGCGGCACGGGCGTGGAAAATCTGGAACAATGAGGTGGGTTGGACCTGTACAACGGGAGCGTAAATCCCTAGTAAAACAGCCTTAGTAAAACAATTCGATACTTGCATTGCTGACTTTTTAACCAGAGGAGTGAATCGGACATGGCCGATATCTTGCACGTTTTTGCACGCGAAATTATGGATTCGCGCGGAAACCCCACTGTGGAAGCGGGTGTTGTGCTCGATGACGGCTCCCATGGTGTTGCTGGTGTTCCTTCCGGTGCATCGACAGGCGTCCACGAAGCGCATGAGCTGCGCGATGGAGGCGACCGCTACTTGGGCAAGGGTGTTCTCAAGGCTGTTGAGAACGTCAATGAGGAGATTGCGGATGAACTTGCGGGTTTTGAAGCTGATGACCAGCGGCTAATCGACCAAGCAATGATTGAGCTTGATGGTACTGACAACAAGTCGCGTCTTGGTGCCAACGCCATATTGGGTGTGTCTATGGCAGTGGCAAAGGCAGCCGCAGATAGCGCGGGTTTGCCTTTGTACCGTTACATCGGTGGTCCAAATGCGCACATTCTTCCTGTGCCCATGATGAATATTCTAAACGGCGGCGCCCATGCTGATTCCGGCGTCGACGTGCAGGAATTTATGATTGCTCCTATCGGCGCAGATTCTTTTGCTGAGGCGCTACGGATGGGCGCTGAGGTTTACCACACCTTGAAGTCGGTTATTAAGGACAAGGGCTTGTCCACCGGACTTGGTGATGAAGGTGGCTTCG
>JAXFXA010000012.1:0-4999 GCA_034091885.1 Corynebacterium sp. | reverse complement strand
TACGTCGTGGATACAGGTACAGCCCGAATTTCTCGCTACTCCACGCGGACTAAAGTACAACGGCTGCCTATTGAACCAATTTCGCAGGCTTCCGCTAATCAACGGTCCGGTCGCTGTGGCCGTGTCGCCGATGGTATTGCTATCCGGCTGTATTCCGAGGAAGATTTTGCCTCGCGCCCGCAATATACTGATCCTGAAATTCTTCGCACGAACTTAGCTAGCGTCATCTTACAGATGGTTTCCTTGCGGCTAGGAGATATTGCCGAGTTTCCTTTCCTTCAGCCGCCAGAAGACAAGTCCATCCGCGACGGTCTTTTGCTCTTACACGAACTATCGGCGCTACGCAGCGAGGAAAAAGATGGACTCCCAGTTCTTACCAACATCGGTAAGGACATCGCCAGAATCCCTGTCGATCCTCGCATGGCTCGCATGCTCGTTGAAGCACAGCGACTGGGCTGCTTAGAAGATGTCATCATTATTGTTGCCGCGATGACCGTACAAGATGTGCGAGAACGTCCTCTGGAACATCAAGCACAAGCCGACCAAGCGCACGCGCGCTTTAAGGATCTGAGTTCAGATTTCATCGCCAAGCTCAAGCTTTGGGATTACATCGCTACGTCACGAAGCGACTTATCTGGCAACGCATTCCGCCGGCAAATGAAAGCGGAATTTCTTCACTATATGCGAATTCGCGAATGGTTTGACCTCGTACGCCAGCTTCGCGATGTGACCGCATCTTTAGGTTGGACATCCCAAGAATCACAAAGGCAAACAGACCAAATACACCAGGCTTTGTTGTCTGGTCTTTTGTCTAACATTGGTGCGCGCGACGGAAACACAAAAGAGTATCAAGGAACCCGCAACACAAAGTTTGCCATCTTCCCAGGATCAGCACTAGCCAAGAAACCGCCAGAGTTCGTTATGGCTGCGGAACTCGTGGAGACCTCCAGACTGTGGGCTCGGGATGTCGCCAGCATCGAACCGCGCTGGGTTGAAGAGTTAGGCGCTAAGCTTCTCCGACATAATTATTCCGACCCTGTCTGGTCCCGTAAACGCTCCGCAGCCATGGTCACGCAGAAATCAACGTTGTACGGTGTGGTGGTCATCAACGACCGACAAATTCCTTTGCACCGCATAGATAAAACCGCAGCTCGCGAAATGTTCATCCGTGAGGCACTCATTGCAGGAAACTGGAATACCCATCATTCGTTCTTCCACGACAATGTAGCCAAATTAGAACAGGCCGCCGAGTTTGAGGATAAAGCGCGTCGTCGTGGCTTAGTTGTTGATGAAGACATTCTCTTTGACTTCTACGATGCCAAAATTCCGGCTTCGATCACCTCGGGTCGACATTTTGATTCGTGGTGGAAGAAAAAGCGCCACACCAGTCCGTGTTTGTTGGATTTTGATCCTGATGCATTACTGTCGTCTGATGAGGGGATTACTGAGGAAGCGTTTCCGGATCGGTGGTTAAAAGGTTCCATCGACTATGACCTAAGCTACCGGTTCGAGCCTGGTCACCCTCTTGATGGTGTCACGTTGAAAGTACCTGTTCCTCTACTCGCAGGATTAGACACTGAAGGATTTGACTGGCTTGTTCCGGGTTTGCGACAAGAGCTCGTCATTGAACTCATGCGTACCCTTCCTAAAGGACTGCGCCGTTTCGTAGTGCCGGTTCCAGATTACGCCGAACGCGCGCTTCCACGCCTTATTCCCTACCAAGGTGCACTAGTGGATCAGCTTGCCGATGTCCTCCGGGAACTTGGCGGAAGTGGAATCTCAGGTTCAGATTTTCGCCCCTCGGCTCTACCCGAGCACCTGAAACTCAATTTCGCGGCTGTTGATAAGCACGGTGAAATCATCGACTCCGACCGTGATCTGACAGCACTTGTCAGCCGTCAAGCCGGATCGATTAAAGCATCAGTGTCTCGCGTTGGACGTAAAGCCGAATCCAAAGCCGTTTCCACATGGTCGAATGACACACTGGGAGAAATTGACAACGAGGTACAAACTGTCGTTGATGGACACGAAGTAACCGCTTATCCTGCGCTTGTGGCCACCACAGACGGCGTGGAGGTCAAGGTTCATCCCACTAAGGCAGCAGCCGATGCCGCTATGTTTACTGCGACGTTGACTCTGCTCATGCGCGAAATAAGTGTCAACACTAATCAAATGGTCAAAGGGCTTCCTTTGCAACAACGAGTTGCCGTGGACAACTATGGGACAGAAAAACTCATAAATGATGCCCGCGTCGCAGCAATTAGAGATGCTTTGGTTGAAGCAGGTGGCCCTGTTCGCACACCTGATCAGTTTTCGAATCTACTCGCCCAAGTCAAACCCAACGTCGCCGGAAAAGTACGCCAGATGATTGTCGCGCTAGCTCCTGCCATGGTGATATTGGCGAACCTACGACAAGAGCTAAAGAATTGGACTGGACCAGCTATCGAAGATATGCAAAGACAGTTGAATTTCTTTCTCCCCGACCATGCGATAACCATCCACGGAATTCAGAGACTTCGGCACCTGCCGCGTTATCTTCAAGCCATGGAGATTCGACTAGAGGAAATGAATCTGGATCCAGAAAAGGATGCTGACCGACAAGCAGAAGTAGAAGAAGCCTACGCATACTTGAAGAACCGCTTGAGAATGCTGCCCGCTGGTCGGGAAAAAACCAAGGAGGTTAAAGACATTACATGGATGATTGAGGAACTTCGTGTATCGCTCTTTGCACAACGGCTTGGCACTGCGCACGCAGTGTCACTACGCAGAATTCAAAAAGCAGTCGATAAATTACGTTAGCCGCGCCTAGACATCACGTTCGCGGCGGCGCATCAACCTAATTTCTGACTCGAAATCATCTGCTGATTCAAAAGATTTGTATACCGATGCAAACCGCAAATAGGCAACTTCGTCGAGATCTCGCAAGGGCTCAAGGATTGCTAAGCCAATGTCGTTTGCGTTTACTTGGGAGCTTCCGTGCGAACGAACGCGTTCTTCAACTTCCTGGGCTAACCGTTTGAGAGCGTCATCAGTAACGTCGCGCCCTTGACATGCACGCCGCACACCGCGTATCAATTTATCTCGACTAAAAGGTTCAGCCAGACCATTGCGTTTTACAACCAGCAAAACGGCTTTCTCCACGGTTGTAAATCGGCCCTTGCACGCCGAGCATTCTCTACGGCGTCTAATAGCAGAGCCGCCATCTATTACACGCGAATCGATGACTCGCGATTGTTCATTCCGGCAAAATGGGCAAAACACAAATGGTTCCTTTTCTTCCACATGCGCCTATTTAGTTACAACACCAAAGTACCGGAGTAAGAAGGTAAGGAAAAACGAATACCCTTACTTTGCAAGGACACTCGAAGATGCAGCGCCATTAGCTGAGAAAGATTCCAATGGAGCGGATTGTTCTGCCGCTCCGACTCCAAACACGGCTGTGCCGAGCAAAACCGATAATCCGAAAATTCCACCTAACACGAGATTGCTAAGTACCGCAGACCTCTCGCGAGTAGCAGCACGGTCCACAATGTGAATGTTCGATAGATTTTGGCCGATCTCCGCCGCCTTATCTGTTCTATCAATAGCGGACAGAGTTCGAACAGAAGGGTTCTTAACTATTTGCGCCTTAGGCTCCCACACTGATGCGGCAGGTACAACTGTAGCCCGGGCACCTCCCCTACGATTGTACCGTTTGCTTACTCCGTGACCTGCATTAAGAATAATAGCCATGACAACATCCTTTCATCTACTTAGCGACTGTAAAGTGATGAACCGACAGTCAACTAAACAAATCCGCACCTATGTTCGAATTGGTATCTATGTTCGATTTATATCAGCTTTTCGAAACTTTGTCCACAAATCAGACGTCGCTTCTCGAACACGACAAGAAAACGTGCTAGAAAAGAAGCAGTAGCTTTTTCAGCGCGCTAGAGTGTTTTTATCAATTTCGAACGCAAAGCTCTTGTTTCACGTCCCATTTTTTAATCCCAGTTCAAGGAGTCACAGCATGGGCAAGCCTCGGGGAATTCATCAACGTCCAGCCATCTCAGATTTGAGTACCCGCCAACGACGCATTCTGGACGTGATCCAAGACGCCGTTCTCCTGAGAGGCTATCCACCGAGCATTCGCGAAATTGGTGACGCCGTTGGGCTCCAATCGACATCCTCAGTGGCATATCAACTTAAGCAGCTTGAAGATAAAGGGTTTTTGCGCCGCGACCCAAACAAGCCACGCGCAGTCGATCTTCGCCCCTACGCGCGTGATGAGGAAACGAAGCCTGGCCGCGCTCCAAAGTCTAAACCAGTTTCGACCCCTGCCCCTCCAACCACGGAAGCAGCCGGCATTAGCTATGTTCCGGCAGTGGGCACAATCGCTGCAGGCGTACCCATAACTGCAGAAGAGAACATTGAGACCTATTTCCCATTGCCTGATGAGATAGTCGGCTCCGGTGAGCTCTATATGCTTAAGGTAGTTGGCGAATCCATGAAAGACGCTGCAATCCTCGATGGCGACTGGGTTATCGTCCGTTCACAATCGACAGCAGAGCAAGGAGATTTTGTTGCTGCTCTCCTTGACGGCGAAGAAGCTACCGTAAAGGAGTTTCATCGTGACTCTACAGGGGTGTGGCTTTTGCCCCACAATGATTTGTTTGAGCCCATTCCCGGCAATGATGCTCAAATTATGGGTAAGGTCGTCTCCGTCATCCGTAAGATTTAATTCGGACAGCAGACATCCATTGGGGCGGGAAAACAACTCCTAGCAAACTCTGGTTGTTCGTCTTTAGGCTTTGGCTACCCCTGTATTCGGGGGGCTCATTTTCCTGACCACACTTCCAGAAGTGAGATCCCACAGCTTAGCTTTACGTATTTCCCGAGCTAGAACCGTTCGTTTATTGCCTAGCCAACTTTGACAATGTGGTATTTCTACTGATCGCTTCCGATATTTTGGTTATTGTAATAGTGCAGAAATGTTCGTTTGCTTTGCCAATTCAGCACT
>JAXFXA010000011.1:0-12793 GCA_034091885.1 Corynebacterium sp. | reverse complement strand
GAAAGCCCACGATAATATCTGTCGTGATGGCGGCATGCGGCATTGCTTCGCGCACTTCCGCGAGAATATTGAGGAATTTCTTTGACCGGTACGACCGCCGCATCTCTTTCAAAATTCTGTCAGAGCCCGATTGCAGAGGCATATGTAGCTGCGGGCACACCGACGGCGTGGTAGCCATAGCTTCGATGACATCGCTCGTAAATTCTGCGGGGTGCGGTGAGGTAAACCGCAAGCGCTCAAGTCCCTCGATGCTTCCAACTGCACGCAGCAACTTAGAAAATGCAAATTTATCTCGCGGAAGATCAGGATCAGCGAAATTTACGCCATAGGAATTAACATTTTGACCCAACAGTGTCACTTCTGTGACTCCCTGTTCAACCAAAGCTTGTACTTCAGCGATTATGTCGCCTGGCCGGCGGTCTTCCTCTTTGCCTCGTAGTGAAGGGACAATACAAAAAGTACACGTATTATTGCATCCCACGGAGATGGAGACCCACCCTGCATACGCGGATTCACGTTTGGCAGGAAGCATCGAAGGAAAAGCCTCTAGGGAGTCCACAATTTCAATTTGCGCTTTGTGGTTGTGACGCGCCCGCTCCAAGAGCGTGGGAAGTGCTGACATATTGTGCGTTCCAAATACTGCATCCACCCACGGTGCATTGCTCAGAACATCATCTTTGTCCTTTTGCGCAAGACAACCACCGACCGCAATTTGCATTCCGGGACGGCTCTCTTTGGTCTTTTTTAACGCACCAAGCGTTCCGTAGAGTCGTTTGGCAGCATTATCGCGTACCGCACAGGTATTAAAAACCACCAGATCTGGCTCGTCACCTTCTGCTACTGGAACATATCCGGCTTCTTCCAAAAGACCTGACATTCGCTCGGAATCATGGACGTTCATTTGACAGCCGAAGGTCCGCACTTCATAGGTGCGAGCTTGATCAGAGTGATTCTCAACCTGGGTATTCACGAGGGCTTATTCTAACGATGTTGCTCTCAATGACCTAACTGTACAAAGCCCCATTCCCGGTTTTCTCGATGTGCATCTGCGACCACTTTCACCAACGGGGGTGTAAATGGCGGTAGGAATGCCCGTGCGCGGCAGATCTGCACCCGAAAAAATATCTATAGTAAAGTAGGTATTAATCAGGTGGTTGACAGCGAAATACCCTGACTTTCCCATTAGTTTTCCCAACGATTACGTGCGGTTTACCAATTTGTTACCAGCTAAAAGTTCATATTTATACGTTAACCGGTTTATTATCCACACTATGACCCAACCCACAACCGATAAGGAGTGAGTGAATGTCCAACACTCCCATGATTCGCATGAGCGGCGTGCAAAAGTACTTTGATGACTTCCACGCCCTCAAAAACATTGAGCTTGACGTTCCCTCCGGTCAAGTGGTTGTCGTTCTCGGGCCATCGGGCTCTGGCAAATCAACCCTGTGCCGCACCATCAATAGGTTGGAAACCATCGAAGAGGGCGCGATCTTCATCGATGGGGATAAGCTACCTGAGGAAGGGGCTGCACTAGCTCGGCTCCGCTCAGAAGTTGGAATGGTATTCCAGCAATTTAACCTCTTTCCGCATCTCACGATTTTGGACAACGTCACCTTAGGTCCCATCAAGGTGCGTAAACTCAAGAAAAAAGAGGCAGAAGCGGAAGCTATGAAGCTCTTGGAGCGCGTCGGCATCGCTAACCAAGCTCACAAGTACCCCGCACAGCTTTCGGGTGGTCAGCAGCAACGCGTTGCCATCGCTCGAGCACTAGCGATGGACCCCAAGATCATGCTTTTCGATGAACCTACCTCGGCACTCGATCCAGAAATGGTTAATGAAGTTCTGGACGTGATGACGTCGTTGGCTAAGGAAGGCATGACCATGCTAGTGGTCACGCACGAGATGGGCTTCGCACGTCGCGCTGCAGACCGAATCTTGTTCATGGCGGATGGTGAAATTGTGGAAGATACAGACCCTGAGTCTTTCTTTACCGCACCGCAGACAGACCGTGCCAAGGACTTTTTGGGCAAGATTCTTGCCCACTAATCCCACTAGTTGCTTCGAGCAGTTTTATGCTCAGGCGAACTTGACGGTTCGTTCAGATTCATCCCCACCCCCGTACTGATTTTCAAGGAGAGACATTATGTCTTCAAAACTCACCCGCTTTGCCGCGATTTCCGGAATCACTGTTCTTTCCGCTACCTTGCTGACTGCGTGTGGCGACTCTGCAGGTTCTTCCAATGCTGCAGGCCTACTCAACGCGATTGAGTCTGGCAACGTGACCATTGGCACCAAGTTCGACCAGCCAGGTCTAGGTCTGCGTCAGCCTGACGGTACCATGTCCGGTTTGGACGTTGACGTAGCAACCTACGTTGTCAATTCCATTGCCAAGGCAAAGGGTTGGGACGAACCAGCTATCGAATGGCGTGAAGCTCCATCCGCTCAGCGCGAAACCCTCATCCAAAACGGTGAGGTCGGAATGATTGCTGCGACTTACTCGATCAATGCTTCCCGTGCAGAATCCGTCAACTTCGGCGGCCCATACCTGCTCACTCACCAGGCTCTATTAGTCCAAGAGGGCAACAACGATATCAAGGGTCTAGAAGACCTCGATGGCCGCATCCTTTGCTCGGTCACCGGCTCTACCCCTGCACAAAAGGTTCGCGAGGCACTGCCAACCGTACAGCTGCAAGAGTATGACACCTACTCCTCTTGTACTGAGGCTCTTCGCCAAGGCAACGTCGATGCGATGACCACCGACGCCACCATTCTTAACGGCTACGCAGCACAGTCCCCAGGAAACTTCCGCGTCGTAGAATTGCTCCAAGACGGTGAGCCATTCACCAACGAGTACTACGGAATCGGTCTTACCAAGGACGATGAAGAAGCAACCAAGGCAATTAACACTGCACTCGAAGAGATGTACGCTGATGGCTCCTTTGACAAGTTCATCTCCAACAACCTGGGTGCTGGCGATGCCATCACCCCAGGCGCCCCTGGTGATTTGTCCTTCCTGAAGAGCTAATCCTCTTCGCGCTTCACTGGTAGTAGACCCTGCCCGCGTCGGAAACTTTGTTTATGCTTTGGGCTTTTCCCAACTGTGGATTACCCATCCAGCGTCGACAATGGCCTCGCAGGCAGAGGTCTTCTTCCACTTGATTGAGACTTTTAAATAATTCCATAACTTTGTTTTGCACCACAGCACCCGGCAAGGAGAATCATGAGCGCCATGTGGGCACAGTTAGGACCAGGTCTATGGCCTGCGTTCTGGGTAACTATCCAACTAACATTCTGGTCGGCAATTGGTGCCATGATTCTAGGTACCATTCTCACGGCCATGCGGGTTTCCCCTATCGGCATTTTGCGATCGATTTCGACGTTTTATATCTCCACGGTTCGCAATACCCCGCTGACTCTTATTGTCCTGTTCTGTTCTTTCGGTCTATATCAGAATCTCGGCTTGGCTCTTGCCAGCCGGCAGTCCTCCACTTTCTTGTTAGACAACAATTTCCGCTTGGCAATACTAGGATTTGTCCTCTACACCTCGGCTTTTGTAGCTGAGTCCTTGCGTTCAGGCATCAATACGGTCGACTTTGGGCAGGCAGAAGCCGCTCGCTCTTTGGGACTCGGCTTTAAGGACACCTTTGGCACCATCGTGTTTCCACAAGCAGTTCGCGCTGCCATCGTTCCACTCGGCAACACGCTCATTGCACTAACAAAGAACACCACGATTGCTTCGGCAATTGGTGTGGCCGAAGCATCCTTGCTCATGAAATCCGTGATTGAAAACCACGCGAGCCAGCTTTTTGTCGTATTCTTCATCTTCGCCCTAGGTTTTATGGTCTTAACCCTGCCGATGGGCCTTGGTTTGGGCAAACTATCTGAGAAATTGGCGGTGAAGAAATAATGTCAGTACGTGCAACCGTCCTCTATGACACTCCCGGTCCAAAGGGCCGTCGCAATAACCTCATCTACTCAGCGATTGCCGCCGCTATTTTCGCAGCGATTGGTGCGTGGATTCTTGTTACGCTTCACAATAAAGGGCAGTTAGAGGCTCGTCTGTGGACACCATTCCTTAACTCACAGACGTGGACAACATATATCCTCCCAGGTCTGCGCGGTACGCTCCTAGCAGCTTTAGCCTCCATTGTTCTAGCCTGCGTGATCGGTGTTGTTCTCGGTCTAGGTCGCTTATCTGAGCACAGGAGTGTGCGTGTAGTTTGTGGTGTGCTCGTGGAATTCTTCCGCGCAATTCCAGTGCTTCTGCTTATGATCTTTGCTTACCAGCTCTTTGCTGTTTATAACGTGGTACCTTCACGTCATCTTGCGTTCTCAGCAGTTGTTGTTGCACTGACAATGTACAACGGTTCTGTTATTGCGGAAATTTTGCGCTCGGGTATCCGTTCCCTACCTAGGGGACAGACTGAAGCGGCCAAAGCACTCGGACTTTCACATCGCTTGACGATGTACAAGGTGCTCCTGCCTCAAGCAATTGCTTCCATGCTTCCGGCACTTATTGCGCAAATGGTAATCGCACTGAAGGATTCTGCGCTAGGTTACCAGATTGGCTACGTAGAAGTAGTCCGGTCTGGCATCCAGTCTGCCTCTTACAACCAGAATTTCTTGGCTTCTCTCGTGGTTGTTGCGATCATCATGATTCTCATTAACTACGGACTTACCGCCTTGGCCCAACGTATTGAGCGTCAGTTGCGTGCTGGACGCGCACGACGCAATATCGTTGCTAAGGTTCCAGAAGCTAGCCACCAAGGTTTAGACACGAAAGACAACGTCAACGTTGACTGGCATGCTCCTGGTTACAAAGAAGTCAAAAATCCAGCAGAGTAGATCGCGTCGTTGTACGCAAAACTAATGCGCTGGCAGAATGCTTGTTTGCTTCTGCCAGCGCATTTCTAATCTTAACTGTCTTCCAATTCCTGCAGGCGCGATTCCAATGCCTCATTGGCATTCTCCATCGCCATTCCTGATGGAAAGCCCCGCCGCACTAATACCCCGATAATTCGGCGCAATAGTTTTTGTTTCTCTGCATAAGAACTTGGAATGCTTTTGACTGTTTTGGCCTTCTTCATAGCAAGCTCACGCGCGGTAGCCTGCTCCATCTCCATAGAGATTTGTTCTAGGGCAGCTTGCCGATGAACCGCAGCCACCCCTTTGCTGATCAACTCCTGATCCAACACACGCGCGCTTTTCCCACGGCGCTCATGGCGCTGCCGTACCCATTCATATGCGAAATGGGCATCATCAATTAGCTTGGCTGCAGCCATATCGTCCAAAACCACATCAACGACATCTGAGGGAAATTCAGCATCTAACAATCGTTGTCTTAACTCGTGTCTGGAACGAGCTCGCTCATCCAACAGACGCAAGGCACGGTTTCGTACTTTTGACTTGGCTTGTTCGGCAACTGGATCAAAAAGCTGCTGCGGGATGTCTCCCGCAGCATAAGCTTCCAATGTTGCCCGCAGCGCAGCGATTTTCTCTGTAACCGGCTGCTGAGCTGACACTTAGCGCTCCTTTATTCCTCGTCGTCATCGAAATCGACGTTAGGGACAAAACCTGCCGATTCATCAGTCAAAGGATCATCGACGCCGGGGATGTCCTGTGGGGTTTCGGACTCAACGCTATCTACGTTCGCGTACTTACCGATCTTGAGCTTCTGGAAAATCTTTTCCTCAATCTCATCTGCCAATGCAGTGTTTTCCTTGAGAAAGTTGCGGGCTTTTTCTTTACCTTGCCCCAGTTGGTCGCCTTCATAGGTAAACCACGAGCCAGATTTCTTGATAAAGCCGTGCTCAACGCCTAGATCAATAATGGATGATTCCCGTGAAATTCCCTCTCCATACATGATGTCAAACTCGGCAATCTTGAATGGTGGGGAGACTTTGTTCTTCACGATCTTCATCTTGGTGCGGTTACCAATTGCGTCCTGGCCATCTTTCAAGGTCTGAATTCGGCGGATATCACAACGCACAGAAGCGTAGAACTTCAAGGCTTTACCACCAGTTGTAGTTTCTGGCGAGCCAAACATGACGCCAATCTTTTCGCGCAGCTGGTTAATAAAGATTGCAGTGGTACCCGAGTTATAGAGTGCACCGGTCATCTTACGCAATGCTTGCGACATCAATCTAGCCTGCAGACCCACGTGGGAGTCGCCCATCTCGCCTTCAATTTCAGCTTTAGGAGTCAAAGCTGCAACTGAGTCAATGACAATAATGTCAATTGCACCCGAGCGAACCAACATATCTGCGATTTCTAATGCTTGTTCACCGGTATCGGGCTGCGAAACTAGCAAATTGTCAGTATCCACACCTAACAGACGGGCATACTCAGGGTCTAAAGCGTGCTCAGCGTCAACGAAAGCAGCGATTCCGCCAGCTTTCTGTGCTTCCGCGATGGCATGCAGGGCCACGGTAGTTTTACCAGAGGACTCTGGTCCGTAAATTTCAATCACACGGCCTCGCGGGAAACCTCCGATTCCTAATGCAATGTCGATCGCGGTATTTCCTGATGAGATGGCCTGGATAGGCGGTCGTTTCTCATCCCCAAGACGCATAATGGCGCCCTTGCCAAAATCCTTCTCAATCATTGCCATTGCGGCATCGAGGGCTTTTTGTCGGTCTTGCCCCGCTGATACGCCTGCTTTTTTCTTTGCTGCCATTGTGGTTCCACTCCTTGAATACTCAGCGCCGCACAAGTTCTCCACCGCGCTGGAATGCACTTTGCTGTTGTTTTTATCGCTAAATTTAATTTCCGCGCCAATTCATCCGAACGCACGCACTACTTTAACTGTCTTCACAGACACCGTCAGAATAACACGCAAACCTGTTCGAAAAAACTTTTCCCATTTCAAAAGGTCTAAATTTTAAAAACCACGGCTACGCTACATAGATGGGCGATCCGTTCCGAGCCTTTCCGAGTCAGAAATGTCGAAATCATCGCACAGTCTTTCCCATACAATTCGCGGGCGCTCACCCCGCTCAATTAACCGATTGGCAGTATCCCCCATGGTTGAAATCACATGGGAGTGGGCAATCCATCGCCCCTGTTGTTCACCGAATACATCGGCAAGCAATTGCTCAAATTCCGTAAGCCGCATGATTCCTATCGTACCGAACCCATGCCAAAGCAATCCCACTACGCTTTTGGCGTCGGGATTCCATTCTGCCGACATCAGGTGCTAGTGATCTAACCCCCGATTGAACCCCGTTCAAAATTTATTTTGCCTGCAGTTTCTTCGTACTCTAAAGTTTTAAATTATGAGAAAAAATTCAACTGCCACTGACGTGGCCTATGTAGCGGTCTTTACCGCACTCGTCATTGTCCTAGCCTTTGTGTCCATTCCTGTCGGCACCGCAGGTGTTCCCATCGTTGTGCAAAATGCCGCACTTATTTTGGCCGGTCTCATTCTCGGCGGTCGCCGCGGCCTTTACGTAGGCCTACTCTTCCTTCTCATCGGATTGGCACTGCCGGTTCTCGCAGGCGGTAGAACCGCTTTGGAAGGCTTAGCAGGTCCAACAGTAGGTTACCTCGTGGGCTACATTCTTTCGCCATGGATTGCAGGAACAATCGCTTATCGGGCACCTCGAAACAAAGGCGCTATGACCGCAATCCTCGCCATCGCTGCGTTCGTTGGTCTCACTGTTCAATATCTATCTGGCATCATCGGCCTTATCGTCCGCGCTGGCATGGAAGTTAACGCTGCTCTTGCTGCGCAAACGCCGTTCCTCCTGTTCGATGTAGTGAAGATGGTCGTGGTTATCGCTATTGCAATTGCAGTTCACTCCGCATTCCCAGATCTGCTAGGTCGCCGCACACGTGTCCACGATTAGGTTCGATCATGTAAGCGTTGAGTTCGATGAAACGACTGTCTTGCGCGACATCAATCTCACGCTTGCTGAACAACGCATTGGCATCATCGGTGCTAATGGATCGGGAAAATCAACTCTCATCCGTCAGATCAATGGTCTGGGCGAGCCTTCTTCCGGTACCGTCAGCATCGATGGTCTTGACGTTGCTCGCAATGGCAAAGATATTCGTAAGCAGGTCGGTTTTATTTTCTCCGATGCTGAGAATCAGATTGTCATGCCTAACGTACGCGATGATGTGAGTTTCTCACTCAAACGATTTAAGCTTTCGCGTGAATTGCGAAACGCCAAAGTAGATGCAGCTCTAGCACGCTTCCATCTCACCCACTTGGCTAGCAACTCACCGCACACCCTTTCTGGTGGACAAAAACAAATGCTAGCTTTGGCTGCAGTCCTAGTTACAGAGCCTAGCGTAGTGCTTGCCGATGAACCCACGGCCCTGCTTGATCTTCTCAACCGCAACCGCATCAAAGATGAGTTTGCGAAATTGGATCAGCAAGTCATCGTGGTCACTCATGACTTAAGCTTCTTAGACGATTTTGACCGGGTCTTATGCATCGACAAGCATGCGATCGCTTTCGACGGAAAACCTGCTGAGACTATTGCATTTTATGAAGATTTAATGCACAAGCGGGCGATGTGAGATGGCACAAAGAGACTTGCCGCTTGCGGTATATGTGGATAAGGACACTATCATTCACCGCATCCCAGCTGGGCTCAAATTATTGGGTGTTTTAGCGTTCGTACTCTTTACCACCCTCGCAATTTCGACTCCCCTAGGCGGGTTGTTCGCCTGCGGTGCGATGTTAATAGGTTACGCGCTGGCGCAGATCCCGCCGCGGATTATCCTTAGTCAAATCTGGCCGCCGCTGGTCATCCTAATTCCTTTGTGTCTCTTCCAATGGTGGTCAAAAACAGGCGAGTTCGCTCTCACCTTGTTCTTGACGCTTTTCGCAGCAATGCTGTCTTCTTTTTTGTTAACGCTGACATCGACAGTCGATGAGATCATGGACGGAGTGGAAACTGGCCTACGACCTTTAGAACGCCTTGGTTTGCCGGTAGAGACAATTTCCTTGACAGTCTCATTGACACTTCGCCTTATCCCTTTGATGTTCGGAACTGTCGACGAAGTTCTCAAGGCCCGCAAAGCGCGAGGGGCAGGCTTTTCCCTCCAGGCTTTTGGTACTCCGGTAATCATCCGTTCTCTGCGTCGAGCCCGCGCAATTGGTGAAGCGCTCCAAGCTCGCGGCGTAGGAGATTAAGCGCACACTTCGCATAAAAATGGCTTGGTGCCCAACACGGTTATCTTGTGGTGGGCGCCAAGCCATTTTTGCTTGTTGCTAATCATTCCCCGCGTAGTTCGCGCAACCGTGCCTGCACAGCATCTTCGGACGCCACCGGAGTTGCGCCATTTCCGGCGCGAGCCTCTTCAATCGCTGGCTGAGACGAAGATTTGCCAGCCTCGACAGCCTTTGATTCATTCATCTCTGCTCGAATCTGCTCCAAACGTGAATGTCCTGCCATTTGAATTCCAGCTTGCTGGACTTCAGCCATGCGGCCTTCAACTGAGTTGGAAGCTAGTTCAGCTTGGCCAAGAGCATTAGCATAACGGCGCTCAATCTTGTCACGGACTGCGTCCAACGATGGGCCATTCTTTGCAGAAAGCTCGCTCATAGAGGACAGAGACTCAGAGACTTTCTCCTGCATTTTTGCTTGCTCAAGCTGGCTTAGAAGCTTCGAGCGCTCGTTAACTTTCTCACGCAGAGCTGCGGCGTTGCGCTCAACAGCCTTCTTAGCTTGTTCAGCTTGCTGCAGAGACTGGTCGTGCAAACGCTTGGTATCTTCAACGCCCTGTTCAGCAGTAACAAGCTGGGCAGCAAAAGCTTCTGCTGCATTTTCATACTCAACAGCCTTGTTCTCATCACCTGATTGACGAGCCTTGTCGGCCAATTGCAGAGCTTGACGCGTATTTGCTTGGAGCTTTTCAATGTCACCCAGACGGCGGTTAAGCTGCATCTCTAGCTGACGTTGGTTGCCAATCACAGCTGCTGCTTGCTGAGACAAGTCGTGGTGCTGGCGCTGGGCCTCTTGAATAGCCTGCTCAATCTGGACCTTAGGATCAGCGTTTTCCTCAATTTTGGAGTCAAACAAGGCCATAAGGTACTTCCACGCTTTAACAAATGGGTTAGCCATGAGCATTCGCCTTTCTATTATTTATCACCGTAGCCGTCGTGACTAGCGATTCTTTACGCTTTTAAAATTCTACCGCACAATAAAGGGACGGAATTGCGCTTAACGCTCACTAGCAGCGGGAGCAGTGGTAGCAAAGGCTTCATCAACACTAGCCAATGCCATGTTTCCTGCGGCCTCAATGAGAACCTCCGAGACAGAAGCACCGAGAGCGTAACAAACGGAAGCCAACATTTCCGAGGAAACTTCCTTACGTCCCCGTTCTAGTTCAGAAAGGTAGCCGGGAGACACATGAGCAGTAGCCGCTAATTCACGCAAGGTAATCCCCTTGTCGGCGCGGAAAGCCCGCAGAGTCAACCCCAAAGCCTCACGCAGCAGTGGCTCTTTATGACGAACACGCCCACCGGAGTGAACCGGTGTGGCCGCGACGTTAATCGTGGTGTCTAAGAGAGCAGTTGTAGTGTTCATTACTTTATCTAACGGTCTAGCGTCCTATTTTGTTCCCTGATGATCAATAAACTCACAAAACTCCTCTAAGGCTCTTTCAACAACGCTTGAGCGGATGGCATTTCTTCCCCCAGTAAAAAGATCTCCGTCACGCGCCGCAGAAGAACTGAGCTGAAACGCCGCCGCATTTAAGGGCCCAGCTACCCCCATGAATACAGTACCGACAGCTCGACCATCTTGCATATCGGGCCCGGCTACACCAGTGAGGGCTATCGCCCAATCAGAACCGCACTGCTGGCGTGCTCCGAATGCCATGGCCCGAGCGACCTCAGCTGAGATAACTGTATGGTTGTCAATTAGGTAGGCCGAAACATGCGCCAAAGACTTCTTAAGGTCAGTCGCGTAGGTCACCAAGCCTC
Organism: Corynebacterium sp.; assembly: GCA_034091885.1. GTDB lineage: Bacteria > Actinomycetota > Actinomycetes > Mycobacteriales > Mycobacteriaceae > Corynebacterium. The sequence continues at coordinate 1,851 of JAXFXA010000011.1, read as the reverse complement.
CCCGCAACGCCGTTGATGCGCCGGGAACGGATGCCAACGTGGCCGACAAAAGTCCTGCGGTCAGCGACTCACATGTTGCAATCGTCTCACCGCGTGAAGTAAGTGTCCTAATCACATCAGCGGCGGCCGATGATAGCGCTTCGTCTCTATGCATCAGGTCCACGCTAACGGACCTTCCGCGAGTCCACGAGATACTGGACGCCAGTGATGACAGTTACCGCGACAGCAATTATCATGACAGCAAACGCGACCGGTCCCATCCACTCCGGCAGCGGAAGCAGGTACAACGCAATTGCCACGGTCTGCAGTGCAGTTTTTAGCTTTCCACCGCGCGATGCTGGCACGACCTTTCCGCGACGCAACATCCACATGCGCCATAGGGTAATTCCAAATTCCCGCACTAGAACAATAACGGTGACCCAAACTGGTAGTACCCCAATCACGTTCAGGGAGATAAAAGCCGCGGCCATGAGGGCTTTGTCTGCAATGGGATCCGCGATCTTTCCAAAATTGGTGATCAATCCGCGTGCACGCGCAATGTCGCCGTCAAGTTTGTCAGTAATCATCAGCGCGACAAAAAGCCCGAAAGCCCACCACTGCATTCCTGAAACTACGAGCCAGGCAAATACTGGCGTAAACACAATGCGCAAACTGGTCAAGATATTTGGCAGGTTCCAGTTCGATGGCGCTGTGTTGGCCGGCTGCGATTCATCTTTTAGTTCAGGGGTATCCACAGGGGCTAATACTACCCTGCCGGCAATTTATTTATGTTTGAAAACTGTCGAGGGCTCTATACTCATTGCAACTCGAGGTAGATTTCCCGCGAAGCAAGTTCCAACTAGATAGACTACGAAGCTATGAAATATTTTGCTTTTATCTACAAGTACAATCCACAAGACCCAAGAATCGCTGAGGTACGACCTGCACACCGAGAGTTCATCGCTAAGCTTGCCGATGAAAATAGGATCCTTGGCTCCGGCCCCTTTACCGATTCCGAAGGCGGAGCGCTCATTGTTCTGCAGCTTCCAACCGACTCTGAGGTAGACAAGGCTATTGCCATCATGGATGAAGACCCATTCTTCAGCAATAACCTTGTCTCCCGCCGCGACGTTCGCGAGTGGAACCCAGTTATCAACTCATTTGAGGCATAAAGCTCGCGCTTAACTGAGGGAAATCCTAGCTGGCCGGTTTCTGGTCAGCTGGGACTTCCGCAGCTAAACCAACATATTGTCCCTTGCGGTCGCGAACTATCTTATTGCCTTCATCATCCCAGTCATAGTGGTTATGTGAGGTATTAATTCCGCCTTGGTTCTCATCTCGCTTTGATTTGATAACCGAAGCTATAATTGTCACAGCCAGCACTCCGACGATAATAACCAGCGATGTGACCGTGCCGATTTCTGGTACAGGAACATTCTCGCCGCCATGAATAAATGGCAGGTTATTTTCATGCAATGCGTGCAGCAAAAGCTTTACACCGATGAACGCCAAGATAATTCCCAAGCCATAAGACAGATAAACCAGCTTGTCCAACAGCCCATCGAGCAAGAAGTACATTTGGCGCAAGCCCATCAAAGAGAAAGCGTTCGTGGTAAACACTAGGTACGGTTCGGTAGTAATACCGTAAATCGCGGGAATAGAATCAAACGCGAACATGACGTCGATAAAACCAATTGCAATCAACGCTACGAAAAGTGGTGTAAGCGCTAGTTTGTCCTTCTTCGGGCCAGTTTCCGCGCGGTGCGTAAGCTTATCACCGTGGTAGCGCGGCGTAACGTGAATTACCTTCCGCAAGACCTTAATAATGACCATGTCATTAGGGTTGGTTTCTGGCGCATCACGGACTTCATC